>NZ_JBFBAG010000065.1:0-57235 GCF_040682155.1 Amycolatopsis sp. NPDC051371 | reverse complement strand
CCAGCCAGCACGATCACGCACGCCCACCACCCACCACAAGATCAACAACCCGGCCTCAAGATCACCACAAAACACATCGGTGGATCCAGGTCCGAAGACCTGAATGACTCATTCAAGACGTTGGGGCCTCAGTCCGCCTCACTCCGCCCGCGCGCCCAGTACCGCCATCGCCGCGTTGTGGCCGGGGATGCCGCTGACACCACCTCCCCGCACCGCTCCCGCGCCGCACAGCAGCACGCGTTCGTGCCCTGTCTCCACTCCCCACTTGCCCGCCTGCGCCGGGTCCGCGGCGAACGGCCAGGCCAGATCGCGGTGGAAGATGTGCCCGGCCGGCAGGCCCAGCTCGGCCTCCAGGTCGAGCGGGGTCTTCGCCTCCAGGCACGGCTTCCCGTCCGGCCCGGTCAGCAGGCAGTCCTCGATCGGCTCGGCCAGCACGCTGTTCAGCGAAGCCAGCGTCGCGCGCAACGCCGCTTCGCGCGCCTCTTCGTTGCGTCCTTCGAAGAGGCGCGCCGGCATGTGCAGGCCGAACAACGTCAGAGTGTGCACGCCCGCCACGCGTTCGGCCGGGCCCAGGATCGACGGGTCCGTGAGGGAATGGCAGTAGATCTCGCACGGCGGCAGCGTGGGGATCTTCCCCGCCGCCGCCTCGCGGTAGGCCGTCTCCAGCTGGGTGAACGTCTCGTTGACGTGGAACGTGCCGCCGAACGCGTCGGCTGGGTCGACGTGCGGGTCGCGCAGCTTCGGCAGCCGCGACAGCACCATGTTCACCTTGAGCTGCGCGCCTTCCGGCCGTTCCGGTGGCTCCTCGCCCAGCAGCCGCGCCAGGGTGGCCGGCGCGACGTTCGCCAGGACGTGCCCGCCGTGGACGACGTGTTCCGCGTCGTCACGGCGGTAATGCACCTCGCCGTCCGGGTCGACCGACAGCACCTCCGCCCCGGTCACGAGCCGCGCGCCCGCCGCGGCGGCCACCGCCGCGAGCGAGCCGGTGACCGCGCCCATGCCGCCGACCGGGACGTCCCAGTCGCCGGTTCCGTTGCCGATGACGTGGTAGAGCAGGCAGCGGTTCTGGCGCAGGTCCTCGGCGCCGGCCGCGGCGAACGTGCCGATCAGGGCGTCGGTGAGCACGACGCCGCGGACGGTGTCGTCGCCGAACCACGACGTGAGGGTCTCGCCGATCGGCCGCTCGAACAACACCGACCACGCCTCGGTGTCGCCCACTCGCGAGCGGAAGTCCACTTCGGACAGCAGTGGCTCGGTGAGGGTGCCGAAGACGCGTTCGGCGACACCGCCGGTCAGCTCGGAGAACCGGCGCCACGCGGCGAAGTCCGATGTGGACCCGGTGACCGCGCGGAACGACGCCGCCGTCCGGCCGTCGTCGCCCGTGTCGACAAGGAGACCCGAGTCGCCCGTGGGGGTGTAGGACGACATCCGGCGCCGCTTCAGCCGCACGTCGAGGCCGAGGTCGGCCACGATCTTCTTCGGCAGCAGGCTGACCAGGTAGGAATAGCGCGAAAGCCGGACGTCGACGCCGTCGAACGCGCGGAACGACACGGCGGCGCCGCCGGTCTCCCCGCGCCGTTCGAGCACGAGCACCGACCGGCCCGCCCGCGCCAGGTACGCGGCCGCCACCAGCCCGTTGTGACCACCGCCGACGACCACGACGTCGTAGGAATCCATCCACCCCTCCTCGGTGAGCCTGCCCCTTCATCGTGACCACGCCCGCCGGCGGAATTCAAGGAAAGCGCACGAACGGTCCTTTCGCGCTATTCGGTTGCGCGGCCCCGGACCGGTCCGGCAAGCTGAAGCGCAACCGGCAGGGAGCCGGGGTTCGAGAGCCGGGAGGTGCCTGTCGTGATGGATGTCCGGGCCTGCTCGCGCCCTCACCCACCCGCCCCCCGAGGCTGATCACGCGCCCGGTGGGGCATCCCTGACCAAGGAGAAACCCACCAGTGCGCCAGCACGATTTCGACGACTTCGACCTCTTCGACGAACGCCCCGCCCGCCGCGGCACGCGGTTCGAGGAGGAGACCCGCGAACGGCCCGACCGCCGGGCGCGGTACGAGGACGAACCCGAACCCACCCGCCGCGGACGGCTCACCGAAGGCGAACGCGTCCGGCTCGCCAAGCTCCGCGACGACGCCTACACCGAAAACCAGCTGCCGGACGACGCCGACCGCTGGTCCACCTGGGACGACGCCGAACACGGCCCGCTCCCCCGGCCCGACTGGGTCGTCACCGAGCTCGCCGCCGTCGACACCGACCTCGGCGTCCTCAAGACAGGCAAGGAGGCCGACGTCCACCTGCTGCGGCGCGGCCTGCCCGGCACCCCCGGCACGCTGCTCGCCGCGAAGCGCTACCGCAGCGACGAACACAAGCTGTTCCACCGCGACGCGGGCTACCTCGAAGGACGGCGGATGCGCCGCTCCCGCGAGTCCCGGGCGATGGCGCAGCGCAGCGCGTTCGGCCGCAACCTGATCGCCGAACAGTGGACCGTCGCGGAGTTCGGCGCGTTGAGTCGCTTGTGGACGCTCGGCGCGCCCGTGCCGTACCCGGTGCAGCGCAACGGCACCGAGCTGCTCCTCGAGTTCCTCGGCGAGGACGACGGGACGGCCGCACCGCGCCTGGCCCAGGTGCGCCCGGAACCGGACGAGCTGACCGACCTGTGGTTCCAGGCCACCGCGGCGCTGGAGCTGCTCGCCTCGGAAGGTCTCGCGCACGGCGACCTCTCGGCGTACAACCTGCTCGTGCACCGGGGCCGGCTGGTGGTGATCGACCTGCCTCAGGTGGTCGACGTCGTCGCCAACCCCGGCGGCGTCGAATTCCTCGCGCGGGACGTGCGCAACCTCGCCGGCTGGTTCCACGGCCGCGGTCTCGGCGAGCACGTCACGAACGTCGACGAACTGCTGGCGGAGCTCGTTTCCGCGGCCGGGCTCGGGTGAATCCGCGGCGGCGTCGCGGGTGTGGTGTGGAACACGCCTGCGACGCCGCCCACAACCGGTCACCTCCATGCGGGGGACCAGGCCACCCTCAGGTACTATCGATTCAGACCGCAACCGGCGGCGTGGATGAGTTGGTGTCCGTCGCCTCCAGAGCCACCGATTGGCTCGCGGTGATCCGCAACCCCCAAGCGGCGCGCAGTGTCGGAAAGCGCAAGACACAGTGTGCCGGGTCCGTCCCTGTGAACGCCCACTGCACACCATCTTGCCCTGCCTGCGCGCAGGGAGCCCGGGCCTCCTTGTGACGAACCATGTCCGAGAGGCATTTGTGACCGTCACGTTCAACTCCGGCCCTTCCTCGACGTCCGCGCACGCGGACCGTCCCGACCGTCGGCCGCGTCAGCGCCCCGCCGGTGGGGACATGCTGCGCGACGACGCGGTCGAGACTGTGGCCACCAAGACCTTCGCCCAGCTGGGCCTGCCGGAGCCGCTGCTCCGCGCGCTGGCCGACGCGGGCATCACCAGCCCCTTCCCGATCCAGTCCGCGACCATCCCGGACGCCCTGGCCGGCCGCGACGTGCTGGGCCGCGCCCAGACCGGTTCCGGCAAGACCCTCGCCTTCGGCCTGGCCATGCTGGCCCGGCTCGCCGACGGCAAGGCCCGCCCGAAGCGCCCCCGCGCGCTGATCCTGGTCCCGACCCGCGAGCTGGCCATGCAGGTGGCCGACTCGCTGACCCCGCTGGCCAAGTCGCTCGGCCTGTGGTGCCGCACGGCTGTCGGCGGCATGGCCTTCGCCCGCCAGGCGGACGCGCTCTCCCGCGGCGTCGACCTGCTGATCGCCACCCCGGGGCGGCTGTCGGACCACGTCCGGCAGGGCACCGCGAACCTGGGCGACTGCAACTTCATCGCGCTCGACGAGGCCGACCAGATGGCGGACATGGGCTTCATGCCGCAGGTCCGCGAGATCATGGACCTCACCCCGCCGGGCGGGCAGCGGCTGCTGTTCTCCGCGACGCTCGACGGTGACGTCAACCGCCTGGTCCGGCAGTACCTGACCGACCCGGTCACGCACTCGGTCGCGCCGTCGACCGCGAGCGTGACGACCATGGACCACCACGTGCTCCAGGTCTCGCACCAGGACAAGCAGGACGTCATCACGCAGATCGGCGCCCGCGAGGGCCGCACGATCATGTTCGTGCGCACCAAGCACCACGTCGACCGCCTCGCCGAGCGGCTGCGCGAGCAGGGCGTGAACGCGGCGGCGCTGCACGGTGGCAAGACGCAGGGACAGCGCAACCGCGTCCTCGCCGACTTCAAGGAAGGCCACACCCCGGTGCTGGTCGCCACGGACGTCGCCGCGCGCGGCATCCACGTCGACGACATCTCGCTGGTGCTGCACGTCGACCCGGCGGCCGACCACAAGGACTACCTGCACCGCGCGGGCCGCACGGCGCGCGCCGGGGCGTCCGGCGTCGTCGTCACGGTGGTCACCAACGACCAGCGCCGCATGGTCAAGCGGATGACCGACCGGGCCGGCGTCCGCGCCGAGTCCACGATGGTCCGCCCGGGTGACGAAGCGCTGTCGCGCATCACCGGTGCCCAGGAGCCCAGCGGCGAGCCGGTCATCGAGCGGCGGCGCGAGAGCCCGCGTCGCGGTGGCGGCGGCGGTGGCTTCCGCGGTGACCGCGGTGGCTACAGCCGGGGCGGCGACCGCGGCGGGTACAGCCGCGGCGAGCGCAGCTACGGCGACCGTGACCGCGGCAGCAGCAACGGCAGCGCCGACCGCGGTGGCGACCGTGGGGGCTACAGCCAGGGCTCCCGCGAGGGTGGTCGTCCCGGCGGCTTCGGCGGCCGTGGCCGTCAGCCCCGCACGGGCAACGGCGGTGGCTACGGCCGCCCGAGCCGTGGCCCGCGTCGCGGCTACGACAGCTGATCCTTTTTTTCGGAAGCCCCGGACCGCGGTCCGGGGCTTCCGACGTTTCCGGGCCCGCTTCCCGGCCGCGCGCGGCCCGGATGGGAGACTGCGGGACGTGACTACGCCGCCGACGCTCCCGCCCGACGAGGTTTTCGACTGGCTCGACACCGAGGCGGAGAAGCGGGCGAACGCGGGGCTCGTGCGGCAGCTGCGGCCGCGTCCCGCGAAGGCGGACGAGCTCGACCTGGCCGGCAACGACTACCTCGGGCTGGCCCGCGACAAGCGCGTCGCCGGGGCTTCCGCGGCCGCCGCACTGCGCTGGGGCGCCGGGTCGACCGGGTCACGGCTCGTCACCGGGTCGACCGAGCTGCACACCGAGCTGGAGCTGGAGCTCGCCCGGTTCTGCGGCGTGCAGGCAGCGCTGGTGTTCTCGTCCGGCTTCGCCGCGAACCTCGGGGCGGTGACGGCGCTGTCGGGGTCCGAGTCCGCGATCGTCACCGACAAGTACATCCACGCGTCGCTGATCGAGGGCTGCCGGCTCTCGCGGGCCGACGTCGCCGCCGTCGCCCACGCGACGCCGTCGGCGATCAAGAACGCGCTGGCGACCCGGCGGAAGCCGCGAGCGCTGGTGGTGACCGACTCGGTGTTCTCGGTCGACGGTGACCTCGCCCCGCTCGAGGAGCTGGCCGGGATCTGCCGTTCGCACGGCGCGGCGCTGCTGGTGGACGACGCGCACGGCTTCGGCGTCCTGGGTGACGGCGGCCGCGGGGCGGTCCACGCGGCCGGGCTGTCGGGCGCGCCCGACGTCGTCACGACGTTGACGCTGTCGAAGTCCCTCGGTGCCCAGGGCGGGGCGGTGCTGGGGCCGCGTCGCGTGATCAAGCACCTGATCGACACCGCCCGCAGCTTCATCTTCGACACCGCTCTGGCGCCCGCGAGCGCCGCCGCCGCGTTGGCCGCGTTGCACGCGCTGAAGGAAGAGCCGGGGCTGGCGGAGAAGGTGCTCGAGAACGCCGGCAACCTGGCGATGTCGTTGAAGGCGGCCGGGCTGAAGGCGAGCGTGCCGGACGCGGCCGTGATCTCGGTTCAGGCGCCGTCCGCGGAGACGGCCGTCGCCTGGGCGGCGGCGTGCGCGGAACAGGGCATCCGGGTCGGGTGCTTCCGGCCGCCGTCGGTGCCGGACGGGATCTCACGGCTGCGGCTGACCGCGCGGGCCGACCTCACGGAGTCCGATGTGGACCGCGCGGTGAAGGTGATCACGGCGACGGCTCCGCGCGGCGCGACCGTCTGAGGCGTAGCTGGACGGTCGGTTCGTGTGATCGGGGGCCGATCTCGCGTGATCCGGGCCGGAACTCGCGTGATTGAAGACGGAACTCGCGTGATCGGGCGGGCTTCTCGCGTGATCGGGGGAGGCATCACGTGTGATTGGAGGGGCATCACGCGTGATTGGGGGGTCGGCTCGGGTTACTGCGGGAGGCGGCGCATGCGGATGTGCGGGATTCCGTCTTCGTCCGTGTATTCCGCGCCTTCCGCGACGAAGCCGTAGCGCGCGTAGAAACCCTGGACGTACGTTTGCGCGTCCAGGACGTACTCGCCCGGGGTGAGCAGGACCGCGTCCATCAAGCGCGCGGCCAGGCCGCGGCCGCGGGCGGATGCCGCCGTCACCACGCGGCCGATGCGGCGGACGCCACCCGGATCGGCGAGCACCCGCAGGTACGACGTGACACCGTCGGAGTCCTCGAACCACAGGTGACGGGTGTCCGGCCGCAGGTCACGGCCGTCGAGCTCCGGGTACGCCGCCTTCTGCTCCACCACGAACACGTCCACGCGCAGGCGGAGGATGTCGTGCAGCTGGGCGGCGGTCAGCTCGGGCCCGGTCGCGTCGTGCAGGGTCGGCATGCCCCCTGCTTATCACGCTCAGCCGAGGATGCGCGGCTTGGCCTGGGCCTCGATGTCGTCGGTGTACGCCGAAACGCGCGTGTAGACGCCCGGCTTGCCCGCCTTGCCGCAGCCGTCGCCGAAGGACACGATCCCGATCAGCGTGTCGCCCACGACGAGCGGGCCGCCGGAGTCGCCCTGGCACGCGTCGACGCCGCCCTCGGCGTAGCCCGCGCAGACCATCGTCTTCTGGTCGTACACGGAGTAGTCGGACCGGCAGGCGCTGTCCGAGACCACCGGGACCTGGGCGCTGCGCAGGTAGTCGGACCGGTCGCCGCCGTCGGCGACGCGACCCCAGCCGAGCACCGTCGCCTGGGTGCCTTCGCGGTACGAAGCCGCGTCACCGGTGCCGGGCAGCTTCGCGGGCCGGTAGTCGAGCTGGCCGCGGACGGTCATGACCGCGATGTCGTCGCCCTGCGTGGGATCGTTGTAGCCCTTGCTGATCCAGACCTTCGAGACGCTCAGGACGTCACCCTCGCCGGTGCGCTTGTCCTCCCGGCCGGCCACCACGCGGACGTCCTGCTTGGCGACCGCCTTGGCGCAGTGCGCCGCCGTCGCGACCGCCGTCGAGCTGACGATCACCGCGCCGCAGAACTGGTTGCCGCCCGCGTCGGTCAGGTACACCGCGTACGGGTGGTCCGAGAGCGAGGCCTTGTCGCCGCCCACGATCCGCGGCTGGTCGGCGGACGCCGGGTCCGCCGACGCCGTGCCGACCACGACCGGGACGGCCACCGCGGCGACCGCGAGGAGCGCGCCGCTCGCGAGCAGCAGGAATCGGCGGGACTTCACGGACATGGGACGTTCCCCCTCTTTCACCAAATCAACACGAGCAAGACCAGCACAAGACGAAGCACTCGGCACCCGGATGACTCCGGTGCGTGAACGAGCGGCGCTGAATACCCTAATCGGAGTGGGCCCGAAACGGTGTCACTGAAACGGGTGGACTCCGCGCTCACCGAACGCTTCTGTCAAGCTGCTTCGATGCGACGGACAGCGGCGGCGGCTTTCGGGGCGCTCATGGCCTTCACGCTGGCCGCCTGCTCGTCGGAGGCACCCTCCGCCCCGCGGCCGGTGGCCGCGACGCCGATCTCGACCACCGTGGCCAAACCCCCCGCGCCGGTGAATCCGGCGCCGCCGGCCACGTCGAAGACGCCCGCCGTCACCTGGCAGGTGGGTGCCCGCCCGCTCCCCCTCGGTGCCGGCGGCTTCGGGAAGGTCGAGCCGACGCCACCCGAACTGGTGAACCGGGCACTTCCGACAAACGACGTCTTACCGCCGCCGACCGACGGCGACTACCACGCGACCGCCACCGCCGTGCCCGCCGACGTCCTCGCGCGCAGCACCTGGCAGGCCGCCTGCCCCGTCAAAGCAGGCGACCTGCGCTACCTGACGATGTCGTTCTGGGGCTTCGACGGCCGCGCGCACACCGGCGAGATGCTGGTCAACGCGAAAGGCGCCGCCGGGATCACCAAGGTCTTCGGACAGCTCTTCGAGGCGCACTTCCCCCTGGAAGAAATGCGCGTGACCAGTCCCGCCGAGCTGACCGCGCCGCCGACCGGCGACGGCAACAGCACCAGCGCGTTCGTCTGCCGCCCGGCACGCGGGCAAACCAGCTGGTCGGCGCACGCGTACGGGCTCGCGGTGGACGTCAACCCGTTCTGCAACCCCTACACCCAGGGCGATCTCGTGCTGCCCGAGCTGGCCTCCGCCTACCTCGACCGCTCGCGCCGCCGGCCGGGCATGGTGCTGGCGGGCGACGCGACCGTGCGCGCGTTCGCGGCGATCGGGTGGAGCTGGGGCGGTGCCTGGACCAGCCCGAAGGACCGGATGCACTTCACCGCGACCGGCCACTGACCACGTAATACGACGTTAAGCACAGGCGGGAACACCCGCCTCGCACCGGCGGTTGGCTAGGGTGAATCGACCGGAACCGAGCCCGCGGAGGATGCAGTGCCCCACTACGACCTGGTGATCGTCGGGACGGGGTCGGGGAACTCCATCCTCGGCCCGGACTTCGCCGGCAAGAAGACGGCGATCGTGGAGAAGGGCACCTTCGGCGGCACCTGCCTGAACGTCGGCTGCATCCCGACGAAGATGTTCGTGTACGCCGCCGACGTCGCGTACACGCCTTCGCACAGCGCGAAGTACGGCGTCGACGAAGAGCTGAAGGGCGTGCGCTGGCGCGACATCCGCGACCGCGTCTTCGGCCGGATCGACCCCATCGCCGCCGGTGGCGCGGAGTACCGCCGCAGCCACGAGGACAACAAGAACGTCGACGTCTTCGAAGGCACCGGCCGCTTCACCGGGCACAAGGAGCTGCGCGTCAGCTTCGCAGACGGCCGTCCCGACGAGGTGCTGACTGCCGACAAGTTCGTGCTGGCCGCGGGCGGGCGCCCGGTCATCCCCGACATCCCGGGCCTGAGCGACGTCGACTACCACACGTCGGACACGGTCATGCGGCTCGACGAGCTGCCCGAGCGGATCGTCATCCTGGGCGGCGGGTACATCGCGGCCGAGTTCGCGCACGTCTTCGCGTCGTTCGGCGTGCGGGTCACGCTGGTCAACCGCTCCGGGCGCCTGCTGCGCTCGGAGGACGAGGACGTCAGCGCGCGCTTCACCGAGCTGGCCACGGAACGCTTCGACGTCCGCCTGGAGCGCAAGACCGTGCGGGCGCGCAAGACCGACACCGGTGTCGCGCTGGACCTCGAGGGACCGCACGGCGCCGAGACCGTCGAGGCCGACCTGCTGCTGATCGCCACCGGCCGCAAGCCCAACTCCGACCTGCTCGACGTCGCCGCCACCGGAGTGACCACAATGGACAGTGGGCACGTCGTGGTGGACGACTACCAGGAGACCGTGGTCGAAGGCATCTACGCGCTCGGCGACCTCTCGTCGCCGCACGAGCTGAAGCACGTCGCGAACCACGAATCCCGCGTGGTGCAGCACAACCTCGTGCACCCGGACGAGCGGATCACCGCCGACCACCGGTTCGTGCCGCACGCGGTGTTCACCCACCCGCAGGTCGCCTCCGTCGGGCTCACCGAGCAGAAGGCGCGTGACCAGGGCGTCTCCTACGTGACCTCGAAGCAGGACTACGCCGGGATCGCGTACGGCTGGGCGATGGAGGACACGACCGGCTTCGCGAAGCTTCTCGCCGACCCGGCGACCGGCAAGCTGCTCGGCGCGCACATCATCGGGCCGCAGGCGTCGTCGGTGATCCAGCCGCTGATCCAGGCGATGAGCTTCGGCCTGGACGCGCGCGCGATGGCACGCGGGCAGTACTGGATCCACCCGGCGATGCCGGAGCTGATCGAGAACGCGCTGCTCAACCTGCCCCTGGACTGAGTCACCGCGGGCCGGGCGGGGTGACCGCCCGGCCCGCGGGAATCCCTAGAGGGTGATCGACCAGGTGTCGAGGGTGCCGGTGTCGCCGGGCCCGTAGTCGGTCACGCGTAGCTGCCACTTGCCCGACGCCGGGGAGGCGGCAGCGGGCACGGTGAAGGTGCGGGCGCCGCTCCACGGCGTGCACGTGCTGCCGCCGCTGTACTTGAGCGCGTACGCCTTGCCCCTCGGGTCGAGCAGCGTGATGCCGAGATCTTCGGCGCACGTGTGGCGGATGGTCAGCGAGACGCCGATCGTGGCGGCCGCGCTGCCGGTGAGCGTCGAGGCGATCGGGCTGAACACCTGCTGGTAGTCGCGGATCGCGTAGTCGGTGTTGTTGGTCAGGGTCCGGTTGCCACCGCTGCCC
This sequence comes from Amycolatopsis sp. NPDC051371, assembly GCF_040682155.1. Classification (NCBI taxonomy): domain Bacteria; kingdom Bacillati; phylum Actinomycetota; class Actinomycetes; order Pseudonocardiales; family Pseudonocardiaceae; genus Amycolatopsis; species Amycolatopsis sp. NPDC051371. The sequence continues at coordinate 46,698 of NZ_JBFBAG010000065.1, read as the reverse complement.
GGCTGGGTTCGCGCGGACACCGCCGCGCTCGCGGGCGAAGCGTTTCCGGCGGCGTCACGAGCCTTGACCGTGAACGAGTACGCCGTGTCAGCCGCGAGCCCGGTCACGGTCGCCGAAGTACCCGCGACGCTCGTGGCGAGCGCGGAGCCGTTGTAGACGTCGTAACCGGTGACGCCGACGTTGTCCGTCGAGGCGTCCCAGGCGAGCGAGACGCTGGTCGACGTCGTGCCGGTGGACCGCGGGTTGCCGGGCGCGGTCGGCGCCGTCGTGTCACCCGTGCCCCCGCTCGTGACCAGCGTCAGCTGCCACTTGTTCAGCGCCTCGATGACCGGCTGGAACAGGGACAGGTCGCCGTCGGACGGGTTGTCCACGCACTGCGACGGGCCGCCGTCGTGCAGACCGGTCGCCTTGTCGCCGAGCAGCCAGCCGCCGCCCGAGTCGCCGCCGAGGGAGCACGCCGTCGTCCAGGTCAGGTCGTCGATGACCAGGCCGCCGCCGTAGTCGACCGACTTGTGCGTGTACTTCACTTCGCCGCACTTCCAGTGCGAAGTGTTGCCGGAGTGGCAGACGCGGTCGCCGACCATCGCCTCGGCCGCGCCGGACAGCGTGACCGCCGGCTCTCCCCACGTGTTCACCGACGCCGACAGGGTCCAGCCCGGCTCCGTCACCGCGACGACGCCCATGTCGCCTTCGCGGGCGTTGACGCTGTGGGTGCCGCCGACGTTCGACGTGCCGACCTTGTTCTGCTGGCCCGAAGCGCCGTACGCGGTCTGGTCGCGGTCGTTCGTGCAGTGGCCCGCAGTGAGGAAGTGCTTGGCACCGCCCGAATCCGTCACCGGGAAGCCGACCGAGCAGTTGCTCTCGCTGCCCGGCCACCACGGGTTGCCGGTCTGGATCGTGCCCGACTGCTGCCGCGGCGACGTCGAGGTCTCGGTGATCCGGACGCCGAGATCCTTCACCCGGGAAAGGAAACTCTCGGTCGCCGCGGTCTTCTTCGTCCGGTCGACGTCGACTCCGACGTCGTTGCCGCGGACGTCGACACCCCAGCCGTAGACACCCGGCACGCCCGCCCCGACCAGCTCGCGGACGGCCGCGTCGGTGCGGTCCAGGTCGGCTTGGCTGCGGGCGACCACCTGAGCCACCGCGCCCGCGGCTCGTGCCTGATCGGCGGCACTGGACGAGGTGACGGCGACGGTCAGCTTCCCGGCGGCCGCGTCGAACCACTGGCCGGCCGACTGCGCGCGCACCGAAGCGGGCAGGGCGGACGCCAGCCGGTGGGCGTCGTCCTGCGCCGCGAGCTGCGTACGGGCCTGGTCCGCGGTGAGGCCGAAGGCGGCGGCCACGCCGTCCACCTCGGCCTGCGGGTGGGCCGGCGGACGCGCCGCCTCGGCGGGCGCCAGGCCCAGCCCGAGCGCGGCCAGCGCGGCCGCGCTCGCGACGGAAACGAATCTGCGCATCGGTTTCTCCTCGGATCGGCGAGTGGAGTGCGCAGACCGTAAAACGGGTGGATCACCGATTTGAAGATCCGTAAGTCCTTAACAGTTAACTGGCGGGCCAGTCCCATTCGAACCCGTACCGGCCGGGGCCGAAGTTCAGCGCGACCCCGTGCACCGCACCGGATTCCGGGATGACGTCGGCGTCTTCGCCCGGCTCCGCGAACCGGCGGCACACCGACGGAACCGCCTCGGGCGAGAACCGGATTTCGAGCACGTATTCACGGACCGGGAGCCGGAACTTGCGTTCGTAGTTCGTCGCGACCGGGTGCGGCGCGCGATTCACGAGCGCGTGTTCGGTGAGCACCGTTTCGCCACGCAGGAGCGGCCTGCCGAAGAGCAGTTCGACGACGAGCAGGCCGTCTCCCGGCCGGAGGACACGACGGCCCGCTCGGCAGCCACGCAGGTCGCGCAGCTCCGGCAGCGGCCGGTCGTGCTCGTCGAGGTGCAGGATCACCACCCACCGGTCGGGGCCGTCGGCTTCGGCGCGCAGCACCTGCCGCGACCGGATCTCCAGCTCCTCGCAACTGGGACCGACGAGGACGACGTCGTGCTGGCTGAGCCGGGTCAGCCGCTCGTCCCACCGGATGTCCACATCGGACACGGCGGCGTCGATGGGCCGGCCGTCCGGCCAGAACCGGCCGATCTCCGCGGGCGCGGACCGGCGCACCCGCGGCGGCCCGAGCAGCGCGACGAGGGAACCCGGCGGCACTTCGAGGACGTCTTCGAGCTGACGCAGCCCGCGCACCGAGTCGTGCCGCTCGGGGCGGCTGCGGCCGGACTGCCAGTAGCTCAACGTCGCCGTCGTCACCGTGACGCCGCGCGTCCGCAGGTGCTCGCGCAGCCGGTCCAGGCTCAGGCCGCGGGCGCGGATGGCCGCGCGCAGGGCGGCGTCGAACGGGCCCTCGCGCAGCAACGTCCCGAGGTCCGGCGACGGCACGGCCATCCGGTGATCTTAAGCGGCCCCGACTCCGGCGAACGGCGTTAACAGTTAAGAATCCGACCAAAAGTAGGCCGGCCCCCGAGCGGCAGGCAACCGTTGCCACGCAAGCCATCCGGCCGTGACTATGGTCGGATTCTTGACGAACGGCGCAGTAGAAGTCAGACGAACCGGCGGCGGCCGGCGAGCGCGCCGAACACCATCTGGACCAGCAGCAGGGCCAGCAGCATCGCCAGAGGGACCTGCCAGCCGCCCGCGACGTCGTGCAGCAGGCCGAACAGGAACGGCCCGAGCGCCGCGAAGAGGTAACCGAAGCCCTGCGCCATGCCGGACAGCCGGGCGGTGTCGGCGCCGGTCCGGGCGCGCAGCGCGATCACCGTCAGGGCGAGGGAGAACACGCTCATCCCGAGCCCGACCAGCAGGCTCCACAGCAGCGGCGACCACGACGGCGCGAGCATCAGCCCGGTCGTCCCGGCGAAGCCGACGACGCCGAGGGCGATGATCCACAAGCCTTGGCCGCGCTGGCGAGCGGCCATCGGCGCGACGAAGAGGCTGATCGGCACGGCGATGAGCGAAACCAGGCCGAACAGCAGGCCGGCCTGGTCGCGCGGCACCCCGGCGTCCATCAGCACCTGCGGGAACCAGCCCATCGCGGCGTAGGCGTAGAACGCCTGCAGGCCGAAGAAGATCGTGACGACCCAGGCGAGGCGGTTGCGCAGCAGCGACCGGCCGGCGTCGGCGGCGTCGGTGTGACGCGGTGCCCGGCCGGTCCCGCGGGCTGCGAGAATCCACGCGACCAGCGCGACGACGGCCACCACCGCCCAGGCGCCGAGGGCGAGGCGCCAGCCGCCGAACGCGTCGCCGAGCTGCGGGGTCACCGCCGACCCGAGAGCACCGCCGCCCTGCAGAGCCGCGGTGTAGACGCCGGTCATGACGCCGATGCGGGCCGGGAAGGAGTCCTTGATGACCACCGGGATGAGCACGTTGATCAGGGCGATCCCGGCGGTCGCGACGAGCGTCCCGCCGAGCACCACGGCCGGGCCGTCGAGGACGCGCAGGACGAGTCCGGCCGCGAGCGCGGCCAGCGCGAGCGCGATGGCGGCGCCCACCCCGGCGCGGCGGGCCAGCAGCGGCGCGGCCAGCCCGGCACCGGCGAAGCAGAGCGTCGGCAACGTCGTGAGCACACCCGCCCAGACCACGGAGACGCCCAGGTCGGCGCGCATTTCGGCGAGCATGGGCCCGACCCCGGTGATGGCCGGGCGCAGGTTGAGGGCGGTGAGCACCACCGCGACCGCGAGCAGCGCACCGGCGGTGACCACGCCCGGCGTCCGGATCTCCACGGCCCCGTCCAGTTCGGGTTCCAGGCCGGATTCACGGTGTTCGACGCGCATGACCGCTACTATCGCATACGTAGGATGATTGGATGAAGGGATAACTCCTGTGCCTCTGGCCACCACCCGGCGGGCCGGCCTGGTCGACCAGGTCATCGAGCAGCTGCGGACCGCGGTCGCGGAAGGCGAATGGCCCCTCGGCGAGCGCATCCCCACCGAAACCGAGCTCGGCGACCAGCTCGGCGTCGGGCGCAACACCATCCGCGAAGCCGTGCGCGCGCTCGCCCACACGGGCCTGCTCGAAGTCCGCCAGGGCGACGGCACGTACGTGCGCGCCACCAGCGAGGTGTCCGGCGCGATCCGCCGGCTCTGCGGCTCGGAGCTGCGCGAGGTGCTGCAGGTCCGGCGCACCCTCGAAGCCGAAGGCGCCCGGCTGGCCGCCTTGTCGCGCACCGAAGAAGAGGTCGCGGAGCTGTGGTCGCTGCTGGCCCGTCGCGAGACGGAGCTGCGCGAACGGCGCTGGGAAGACTTCGCACGCACCGATGCCGAGTTCCACACGGCGGTCGTCCGCGCCGGGCACAACGGCCTGCTCACCGAGCTCCACCGCGGGTTGACCGAGGTCATCACGGCGAGCGTCGCGGCCACGTCGAGCATCACACCGGGCGTCGGCCACGTGCCGGAGATCGGCCACGAAGGCCTCGCGGAGGCCATTGCCCAGCGCGACCCCGACCGCGCCGCCGCCGAGGCCTGCGGCTTCCTGGACGAACTCCTGGAGCGCGTCGAGCGCGCCTGACCCGAACGCCCCAAGGCGGCCTTGGTTGCGTTCAACGCACCGAAGGGCCCCTTGGGTGCGTTGAACGCACCGAAGGCCACATTGGGGCGCTTGGGTCCTGACCTGCACATTCGAAGCAAATGGCACCACTTTCGACCCTTAAGGGTGCCATTTCAGGGTTGTCGTGGTGCCATCGTGGTGCCACAGTAATGCCATGGACCTGACGCCCTTCGTGGACGAACTCCGCCGGGAGCTCGCGGTCGCCGCCGAAGCGGCGGGCGAGGAAGCCGTCGCCCTCGCGGAGCGGCTCACCGCGCCGCTCGAATCGGCGATCCGGCTCACCCTGCTCGACGCGCTTTCGGCCGCGGCCGACGAGATCACCCGCGACCTCGCGCCCGGCTCCGTCGAGGTACGCCTTCGCCGCCGTGACGCCGAGTTCGCCGTTTCGCTGCCCCCCACACCCGAACCGGCGCCCGCCGAAGCGCCGCCGCCTCCGCCCGAGCCCGACGACGGCGCCGTCGCGCGGATCAACCTGCGCCTGCCCGAGCAGCTCAAGCAGCGCGTCGAAGAAGCCGCCGGCCGGGACCGGATCTCCATCAACGCCTGGCTCGTCCGGGCCGCGAGCGGCGCGCTCGGCCCCGGCAAGACCCAGCCGTCCCAGCGCCGCTCCGCCTTCGGCGAGAAGTACACCGGCTGGGTTCAGTAACTCCCTTTTCTTCACGTCTCCGACCTGCGGAGACGCCACCCGAGCACCCCAGGAGGGCGCAGCCATGCCTGTTTTCCCCACTCCCGAACCGATCGCGGCCACGATCGACGTGAGCGTCGCGGACGTCCGGATCGTCGCCGGCGAGCGTGCGGAGACCACCGTCGAGGTCACCCCGGCCGACCCGGCCGACAGCGAGGACGTCAAGGCCGTGGCCCGGACCCGCGTCGAGTTCGCCCACGGTGAGCTGCTGGTCAAGGGCCCGAAGTACGTCACCAAGCTCTGGGGCAAGGCCGGCGCCCTGCACATCACGGTCGAGCTGCCCGCCGGCTCGCAGATCCAGGGCACCGCCGCGATGGGCGACTTCCGCGTCGGCGGCCGCATCGGCACCAGCCGGTTCAAGACCTCCGTCGGCGACATCCACCTCGACGAAGCCGCCACCGTCGAGGCGAACACCGCCACCGGCGACGTCACCGTCGACCGCGCCACCGGGCACGCCGAGGTCCACACCGGCTCCGGCGAGCTGCGGATCCGCGAGATCGACGGCACCGCCGTGCTGAAGAACTCCAACGGCGAGACCCGCGTCGGCGAAGTGACCGGCGACCTGCGCGTCAACACCGCCAACGGCGACATCCTCGTCGACGTCGCCCACGCGGGCGTGCACGCCAAGACCGCCTCCGGCGACATCCGGCTCGGCGAGGTCATGCGCGACCGGGTCGTGGTCGAGACCGCCGTCGGCGAGATCGAGGTCGGCATCCGCGAGGGCAGCGCCGCGTGGCTCGAGCTCAACTCCCTGACCGGCTCCGTGCGCAACACGCTCAGCGCCACCGACGGGCCCGACGGCAGCACCGAGACCGTCGAGGTCAAGGCCCACACCTACACCGGCGACATCGTCATCCGCCGCGCCTGAAGACTCCGCACACGCAAAGGGGAAGATCCATGTCAGACGCCATCGTGGCCGAGGGACTGGTCAAGAAGTACGGGAAGGTCACCGCGCTCGACGGGATGACGTTGGCGGTGCCCGAAGGCACGGTGCTCGGCGTGCTCGGGCCGAACGGCGCCGGGAAGACCACCACCGTCCAGATCCTCACGACGCTGCAGCAGCCCGACGCGGGCCGGGCGACGGTCGCCGGGTTCGACGTCGTCAAGGACGCGCACCAGCTGCGTTCGCACATCGGCGCGTCGGGGCAGTACGCCGCCGTCGACCTCGAGCTGACCGGGGCCGAAAACCTCGAGATGGTCGGCCGGCTGTACCACCTCGGCACCAAGCGGGCCAAGGCGCGCGGCCGGGAGCTGCTGGCCCGGTTCAGCCTGGGCGACGCCGCCGACCGGCCGGTCAAGGGCTACTCCGGCGGCATGCGGCGCCGGCTCGACCTGGCCGGCGCGCTCGTCGCGAACCCGCCGGTGCTGTTCCTCGACGAGCCCACCACCGGCCTCGACCCTCGTGCTCGCACCGAACTGTGGGACGTCATCACCGAACTGGTCGCGAACGGCACCACGCTGCTGCTCACCACCCAGTACCTCGAAGAGGCCGACCGGCTGGCCGACAGCATCGCCGTCATCGACCACGGGCGCGTGATCGCCCGCGGCACTTCGGACGAGCTCAAGGACCTCGTCGGCGGCGAACGGATCGAGCTGACCGTCGGCACGCACGACGACCTCGCGGCCGCCCGGCGCACCCTGGCCGGGCTCGCGAGCGGCGAGCCGCAGGCCGAGGGCTTCCGGCTCACGGTGCCCGTGACCCACGGCGCGAAAGCGCTTACCGAAGCGCTGGCACGGCTCGCCGCCGACGGCGTCGAAGTCCGCGACGTCGGTGTCCGCCGCCCCACCCTCGACGACGTTTTCCTCACTCTCACCGGTCATGACGTGACCGAGACCGCGAAGGAGGCCGTGTGATGAACGCGGTGCAGATGGCTGTGACCGACGGCGTCACCGTCGCCAAGCGCAACTCGATCAAGATCCTCCGGTCGATGGACCTGCTCGGGTCCATCGTGTTCATGCCGGTGATGTTCGTGCTGCTGTTCGGTTTCGTGTTCGGCAGCGTGATCGACATCCCCGGGATCTCCTACCGCGAGTTCATGCTGCCGGGGATCTTCACCCTGGCGGTGGCGATGGGCAGCATCGTCACCGGCTACGGGCTGACCGACGACCTGCAGAAGGGCATCATCGACCGGTTCCGCTCGCTGCCGATGTCACCGGCCGCGGTGCTGATCGGGCGGACCACCGCCGACCTCATCCTCAACGTGACGAGCCTGCTCATCATGGGACTCGTGGGGTTGCTGGTCGGCTGGCGCGTGCACACCGGCGTCTTCGAGGTGCTGGGCGGGGTGCTCCTGCTGCTGGCGTTCGCGTACGCGCTGTCGTGGGTGATGGGGACGCTCGGCCTGGCCGTGCGCAAGCCCGAGGTGTTCAACAACGTCGCGAGCGTGGCGATCTTCCCGCTGACGTTCCTGGCCAACACGTTCGTCGACAGCGCGCGGCTGCCCACGCCGCTGCGGGTGATCGCGGACTGGAACCCGGTCTCGGCGATCACGCAGGCGGCCCGGGAGCTGTTCGGCAACACGAGCGCGGCGATGGCCCCGCACGACGTCTGGCCGATGCAGCACGCGGTGCTGGCTTCGGTGCTGTGGATCGTGGTGCTGCTGGCGGTGTTCGTGCCGCTTTCGGTGCGCTGCTACAAGCGGGCCACGAGCCACTGACTCACGGCAGCGTGAGGATCTCGCTGCCGTCGGCCGTCACCACGAGGGTGTGCTCGAACTGGGCCGTCCACTTCTTGTCCTTCGTGGTGACGGTCCAGTCGTCGGCCCAGATGTCGTAGTCGATGGTGCCCAGGGTGATCATCGGCTCGATCGTGAAGGTCATGCCCTCCTCGATGATCGTGTCGACGGAGGGCTCTTCGTAGTGCAGCACCGTCGGCGGCGTGTGGAACGCCGGGCCGACGCCGTGGCCGGTGAAGTCGCGGACCACGCCGTAGCCGAAGCGCTTCGCGTACGCCTCGATGACCCGGCCGATCACGTTGAGCTGCCGGCCCGGCCGGACCGCCTTGATCGCCCGCATCGTCGCCTCGCGGGTGCGCTCCACCAGCAGGCGCGCCTCCTCGGAGACGTCGCCGGCCAGGTACGTCCCGTTCGTGTCGCCGTGGACGCCGCCGATGTAGGCCGTCACGTCGATGTTGCAGATGTCGCCGTCCTCGATCACCGTCGAGTCCGGGATGCCGTGGCAGATGACCTCGTTGAGCGAGGTGCAGCACGACTTCGGGAACCGGCGGTAGCCCAGCGTCGAGGGGTAGGCGCGGTGGTCGAGCAGGAACTCGTGCACCACCTTGTCGATGTCGTCCGTGGTGGCACCCGGCTTGACCGCCTTGCCGCCCTCTTCCAGGGCCTGTGCCGCGATGCGGCTCGCGATCCGCATCGCCTCGATCACCTCGGGCGTGCGCACGCCGTTGCCGGTGTCCCGCTTCGGCGCCGGCTTGTCCACGTACTCGGGACGGGCGATGGAACTGGGGACGTCACGGCGCGGCGTCTGGACGCCGGGAACCAGCGGGGCACGAACGGACATGCCTCCACCTTACGACGGCCCCTTCAGCCGACCCCCGCCAGGAACCGGTGCGCGGCCTGCACCGCCGGTTTCGACGACCCGGCCTCGGTCAGCAGCACGGCGAACGCCAGGTCACCGCGGTAACCGACGAACCAGCCGTGCGAGCGGGAGCCGTCGCCGAACTGCGCGGTGCCGGTCTTGCCCGCGACGTCGGGGATGTCCCGCAGCCCGGTCGCGGTCCCCGCGGTGACGACCTCGCGCATCATCCCGCGCAGCGCGCCCAGGACGTCGTCCGACGGCGGGTCGCCGACGTTCTGCGTGGTCGCCGGCAGGCCCTTGACGATCGACGGCGTCGGCACCTTCCCGGCCTGCACCGTGGCCGCGGCCAGGGCCAGGCCGAACGGGCTGGTCACCACCGTGCCCTGGCCGAAGCCGTTCTCGGCCCGCTGGACGGCCGAGTCGCTCGCCGGGACCGCACCGGTGACCGTGGTCAGGCCGGGGACGACGAAGTCCGCGCCGATCCCGAACGAACGGGCGGCGTCGGTGAGCGCCGACGACGGCAGCCCGGCGGCGAGCCGGGCGAAGGTCGTGTTGCACGAGCGCGCGAACGCCGTCGTCAACGGGACGCGGCCGAGGTCGAACCGGCCTTCGTTCGGGATGACGCGGTTCTCGATCGTCGTGGTGCCGGGGCAGTCGACCGGGCTGCCGGCCTCGACGTCGCCCGCCGACAGCGCGGCCGCCGCCGTCACGATCTTGAACGTCGACCCGGGCGGGAAGCGGCCGGACAGGGCCAGCGAGCCCTCGTCGTCGGCGGCCCGGTTCTGCGCCACGGCGAGGATGTCCCCGCTGGACGGCTGGATCGCCACCAGCGCGGCCGGGTACGGCTCGGTCTCCAGTGCCTTCTCGGCGACGGCCTGGATCCGCGTGCTGAGCGTGCTGGTGACCGCGGGCGACGGACGCGGCGGCTCGGCCTTGAGCTCGGAGACTTCGCCGCCGGTGACGCCCCGGGTGACGATCCGCCAGCCCGCCGCGCCCGCCAGCTGCTGCTCGACCAGCGCGCGGATGCCGGGGAGGACCTGCTGCCCGGAGCCGCGGGTGACCGGCAGCAGCCGCTCCTGGCTGACGAACCGGACACCGGGCAGGTCGTAGATGACCGGCTTGACCCGCTGGTAGTCGCCGGCGCGCAGGCTGATCACCGGGTAGGCCTCGCCCGGCTTGGTCTTGCTCATCCCGTCCAGCACCGACCGGCCGGTGACCGACGGCTCGAAGCGGTGCAGCGCCTTCGCGAGCGAGCCGGCGACGGCGCTCGCGTTGCCCGTTTTCTGCGGGTCGACGGCCACCCCGATCACGGTCTGCGGGCGCATCAGCGGCACGCCGTCGCGGTCGAGGACCGGCGCGGTCTCGGGCAGCTGCGGCAGCACGCCGAGGGTCTGGCCGACGGCCAGCTGCGGGTGCACGACCGTCGGCTGCCAGTGCACCTGCCAGCCGTTCTCTGCCGCGCGCAGCAGGGCGTCGGCGCGGTAGGTCCAGCTGCGGCCGTGCGGCAGGTGCCAGGTGAGCTGGTAGCCGGCGGTGACGGTGTCGCCGTTCGCCGGCTCCTTCACCTCTTCGTCGTCGACGTCCAGGGACTCGGGCTCGAGCACGCCGCGGACCTGGGACAGCACGGTCGCGGCCGCGTCCGGCGAGTCGGTGTTCGCCGCCGCGGCGGCGACGTCCCCGGACGCGAGGGCGTCGAGGAAGGCGGAAAGGGCGTCCTCGGGACCATCGCCCGAGCACCCGGCCGTGGTCGCGGCGACGAGCAGCAGCACCGCGAGGGCACCGCGGCGTCGACGTGCACTCATGGCGGGATGATGCCTGGTCAGCGGGGGTGTCCCGGCCTCGAAACGCCGCCACGGAAGAGTGCTAGAACAACACCGTCGCGTACTGGCCGACCTGCTGGAAGCCGATCTTGCGGTAGGCCGCGAGGGCCGGGGTGTTGAAGGCGTTGACGTAGAGGCTGGCGGTGCGGCCGAGGCCTTTGACCAGCCGGTTCACCACCGCGGCGGTACCGGCGGTGCCGAGGCCGTCGCCGCGGCGTTCGGGGTGCACCCAGACGCCCTGGATCTGCCCGACGGTCGCCGACATCGCGCCGATCTCGGCCTTGAACACGACTTCGCCGTTCTCGAACCGGGCGAACGCGCGCCCGGCGCCGATCAGCTCGGTGACGCGGGCGCGGTAGCTGGCGCCGCCGTCGCCGCTGCGCGGGTCGACGCCGACCTCCTCGATGAACATCGCGATGGCTGCGGGCAGGTACCGCTCGAGCTCGTCCGGCCGGACGGGGCGGACCAGCGGGTCGGCCGCGACCAGCGGCGTCGAGTCCAGCGCCATCAGCGGCTGGTCGTCACGGACCTCGCGCGCCGGGCCCCACTCGTCGGAGAGCTCGTCCCAGAGGCCGATGACCTGCTCGGCCGGGCCGACGAGCGAGGAACAGGTGCGTTGTCTCCTCAGCGCGCGGTCGGCGAAGGAGCGCAGAGCGGGGGCGTTGCCGCGGAGGGGGATGAGGTTGGGGCCGGAAAAGCACAGCCCTTGGAGCCGTCCGGCCCGGACCGGACGGCTGTCGGCGGCCCAGAGCTCACCACCGAGCCGCCACGGGTCGAGACCGGCAGCCTCGACCCGGGCGCTGACCATGCAGCTGCCCACCGGGTCGGCGGCGAGCGCGGCACGGACCGCCGGATAGTCCCGATCATCGAGCAGCCGTGCACCTGCAAGCCGCAACACGGGGTCCAGGGTGCCAGATTCGGCGCCTGAACGGAACGCGAGGCCCCGGACACGCTGAGATGAACGGCCGGGGTCGCGGTTCCCGGGGAGAATGGGGCGTATGCAGCGGTATACGTACAAGGTCGTCGAGGTCCGGGAGAAGCTCATCGGGGGGAAGATGTCGGGTGGGAAGCTCGAGAAGCTGCTGAACGACGCCGCGGTGGACGGGTGGCAGCTGAAGGCGATCACCTCGGCGGAGGTGAAGGGGCGGGTCGGGCCCGGTGGGGTCGAGGGCTTGCTGGTGACGTTCGAGCGGCCGGTGCAGTAGGCGGCTCTCGGTTCGCGGACCGGCGACCGGTCGGCCTGCCCTGGTCAAGCGCCGCGGTAGGTGCCGATCGTCCACGCGTTCCCTTCCGGGTCGCGGAGGCTGAACGTGTGCGAGCCGTACTCCGTGTCCGTCAGCTCCGCCGTGATCCGCGCGCCCGAGTCCTTCACGCGCCCGTAGACCTCGTCCACTTTGTCCGACACGACGTACACCGCGCCGGTGCCGGGCTTCATCGCGTCGTGGATCCCGTCCGGCGGACGGACGCTGCCCAGCATCACCGCGCCGCCCTCGGGCCAGCGCAGCTCCGCGTGCGCGATCAAGTCCCCTTCCGGCACCACCAGTGCCTCGGTGAAGCCCAGGACGTCGACGAGGAAACGGACCGCCGCCGGGGCGTCGTCGTAGCGCAGGGCGGGCCAGACGTTCGGTTCAGGAGTCATGCCGGCGAGTCTCGACCCGCCGCCACCTCCTCGTCTTGGAGGAACGGGAGCTCCTCGGCGATCCACGTCCCCGGCGTGCACCCGGCCAGCGCCCGCCACTCGTTCGTCAGGTGCGCCTGGTCGTAGAACCCGCACTCGACGGCCAGCACCGCCAGGTCCGCGTGTCCCTGGCGCAGCAGCCGCCCGGCTCGCTCGAACCGCAGGACCCGCGCCGCCTGCTTGGGCGCCAGGCCCAGCTCCGCGCGGAACCGCTCGCCCAGGTGACGACGGCTCCAGCCGACCTCGCCCGCGAGATCCGCGACGCGCACCCGGCCGTCCGCGCCCCGCATCCGGCGCCACGCCTCCCCAAGCTCGGGCGGCGGCGTCACCGGCTCCACCGCCCGGGCGGCCAGCATTTCGTCGAGCAGCGCGAACCGCTCGCCCCACGTCGGCAGCGAGCGCAGCCGGTCCGCCAGCGACCCCAGGCCGAACTCGGCCAGATCCACCACTTCGCCGCTCAGCTCCGCCGCCGTGACCCCGAACAGCGTCCGCACGCCCAGCGGGTCGAGCTCCAGCTGCAGCCCCTCCTGCCTGCGGTCCTGCCGGATCAGCACTGCGCGCGTGTGCAGCCCGCCGACGAGCGCCTGGAGGCTGTGCCCGGCCATCCGGATCGGCCCGGCCAGGCTGATGACCAGCGTCACGTGCCGGGACGGCAGCCCGCGGTGGACCGGCAGCGTCACGTCGTCCTGCGCGTACCCGACATAGCGCGTGACCAGCGGCCGCACCACCGGGTGCGGCTGCCGGACGGCCCAGGTCACGCTCACGAAAACCAGCGTAAACGTCACCACCGACAGTTCCGCTTCTGCTAACACGGAGAGTGCGTCCCCACCGCGGAAGGAACCACCGATGACGATCCAAGAGCAGGCGCAGCAGCTGGAGCTGCTCGCCGACCAGGTGCCCACCGGCATCGCGCTCGCCACCAAGAGCGACCTCGAAGACCTGCAGGCACAGGTGATGGGCCTGCTCGGGGAAACGTCGACCGCCACCGCGATCCAGGGCTCGATCCAGCTCGCGTCCCAGCAGATCGACGAGGTCGCCGCCGCGCTGGAGAACGTCCGCCTGCAGATCCGCGACGCCGCCCAGCACCACCTACAGGGCTGACTCGTAGAAGGAGTGGACCGCCGGCTGGCCCGTGTAGTTGGAGCCGGCCCGGTCGTCCGCGCCGAGGTACCGGAACGGCAGCGTCCCGGTGAACGGGCCGGTGCGCCGGATGCGGTGCGTTCGTGAGTCGTAGGCGAATCCCGCTTCACGCAGGGCCGCCAGTACCCGTCGCGTGCCGCCCGGCAGCCGGACGCCGGACACGTCGAAGTTCGCCACGAACACGCCGTCTTCGCTCAACCACGACGCCGCCCGCAGCAGGGCGCCGAGCTTGTCGCCGACGTAGTGCAGCCCGTGCACGCAGGTCACGAGGTCGAACCGGCCCGAAGGCTCCCACGCCGTGATCGACGCCGTCTCGAACCGGACAGGCCCGGCCGCCGCGAAGTACCCGACCAGGTCGACGCCGGTGATGTCGAGGTCCGGCCGGGCCGCGGCCGCGTCGAGCAGCGCGCGGCCGCTGCCGCAGCACAGGTCGAGCCAGTGCGCGCCCGGCGGCAGGCCCAGGATGTCGAACCCGAGGACCCGCGAATAGCCGTCACGGCCGGCCAGCCGCCGCTCGCGGTTCATCGCGCGGTTGGCCACGACGGACGACGCCTCCAAAGCGTCGTCCGTCAGCAGCTCAGCCAGCGGTGACCACAGGCTCACCCTCGCCGAGGGACTCCCCCGCCTCTTCGGCGATGCGCATGGCCTCTTCGATGAGCGTCTCGACGATCGCGTGCTCGGGGACGGTCTTGATGACTTCGCCCTTGACGAAGATCTGGCCCTTGCCGTTGCCGGAAGCGACACCCAGGTCGGCCTCGCGGGCCTCGCCCGGGCCGTTCACGACGCAGCCCATGACCGCCACGCGCAGCGGGATCTCCATGCCCTCGAGCCCGGCGGTGACCTGCTCGGCGAGCGTGTAGACGTCCACCTGTGCGCGCCCGCACGACGGGCACGACACGATCTCCAGCTTGCGCTGCTTGAGGTTCAGCGACTGCAGGATCTGGATGCCGACCTTGACCTCTTCGACCGGCGGCGCGGACAGCGACACCCGGATCGTGTCGCCGATGCCCTGGCGCAGCAGCGCGCCGAACGCGACGGCCGACTTGATCGTGCCCTGGAACGCCGGGCCCGCCTCGGTGACGCCGAGGTGCAGCGGGTAGTCGCACTGCTCGGCGAGGAGCTCGTACGCGCGCACCATGACCACCGGGTCGTTGTGCTTCACCGAGATCTTGATGTCGTGGAAGTCGTGCTCGGCGAACAGCGACGCCTCCCACAGCGCCGACTCGGCCAGCGCTTCCGGCGTCGCCTTGCCGTACTTCTCGAGCAGGCGCTTGTCCAGCGAACCCGCGTTGACGCCGATCCGGATCGGCGTGCCGTGGTCCTTCGCGGCCTGCGCGATCTCCTTGACCTGGTCGTCGAACTTCCGGATGTTGCCCGGGTTCACGCGCACCGCGGCGCAGCCGGCCTCGATCGCGGCGAAGACGTACTTCGGCTGGAAGTGGATGTCGGCGATCACCGGGATCTGCGACTTCTTCGCGATCGCGGGCAGCGCCTCGGCGTCGTCGGCCGACGGGCACGCGACGCGGACGATGTCGCAGCCCGCGGCGGTCAGCTCGGCGATCTGCTGCAGGGTCGCGTTGACGTCGGAGGTGAGCGTCGTCGTCATCGACTGCACGGAGATCGGGAAGTCGCTGCCGACGCCGACCGGGCCCACCTGGAGCTGGCGGGTCTTGCGGCGCTCGGAGAGGACGGGCGGGGGCAGGGCGGGCATACCGAGTGCGACGGTCACGGTTTCCAGCGTACCTACCCCGACCGGGCCACCTTCACCATGTCAACCGTCACGGTGAGCAGCGTTACGCCCCGTGCGACCCGCCAGGGAGGGGCCGGAACCCCTCCGTGGCGGGGCACTACTGCAGACGAATCGGGTTGACGATGTCCGCCGTCACCGTGAGTAGGGTCACCGCGCCGCCGATGAGCACCAGCACCATCGTGATCCCGGACAGCTTGGTGTAGTCGACGGGCCCGCCGGCCACCTTGCCCCGCCGGGCGCGGAGCCAGTCGCGGACGCGCTCGTACCAGACCACCGCGATGTGCCCGCCGTCGAGCGGCAGCAGCGGCAGCAGGTTGAACACGCCGATGAAGAAGTTCAGGCTGGCCAGCAGGAAGAAGAACAGCACCCAGATGCCCCGCTCGACGGCTTCGCCGCCGATCCGGCTCGCGCCGACGACGCTGACCGGGGTGTTCGGGTCGCGCTCGCCGCCGAAGATCGCGGTGACGACGGCGGGGATGCGCTCGGGGAACTCGACGAGCCGCTGCGCGGTCTCCGCGAACATGGTGCCGGTGAAGCTGAACGTGGCGCCGACCGCGGCGACCGGGCCGTACTGCGTGGTCAGCGCCGGGGGCTGCGCCGACGCGCCGATCATGCCGACCTCCTTGACGCCGGCGCTGGTCCAGCGCTTCACCTTCGGCACGTCGACGGTGAGGTTCAGCGTCTTGCCGTCGCGCAGCACCTGGAACGCCGTCGGGCCGCTGGTGGCCTGCACCGCGGTGAGCATCTCGTCCCAGGTCGCGACCGGCTTGCCGCCGACCGACACGACCTTGTCGCCGACCTGCAGGCCGGCCGTCCTGGCCGGGGTCGGCGCGCCCGCCGGGCAGGCCGGGTCGGTGGCCTCGGCCTCGGCCTTCGTCGTGGTCGACCGGGCGCAGGACGTCGCGGCCAGCACCGGTTCGGTCGTGGCGGGAGCCAGGTTCGGCAGCCCCATCGTCACGGCCATCAGGTAGAGCACGACGAAGCCGAGGATGAAGTGCGTGACCGACCCGGCGCACATGACGACCGTGCGCTTCCAGGTCTTGAACCGCCACATCGCGCGGGGCGCCTCGTCCGGCGTCACCTCGTCGAGCGCGGTCATGCCGGCGATGTCGCAGAACCCGCCGAGCGGGATCCACTTCAGGCCGTACTCGGTCTCCCCGCGGCGCCAGGAGAACACCGTGGGCCCGAAGCCCACGAAGTACCGGCGGACCTTCATGCCGAAGGCCTTCGCGGTGACCATGTGGCCGGCCTCGTGCAGTGCGACGGAGACACAGATCCCCAGCGCGAAGAGCACCACACCGATGATGTAGGACACCCGCTACTTCCCCTCGATGATCGAACCGGCCCGCGTGCGAGCCCAGCGCTCGGCGGCGAGAACGTCGTCGACGTCGCGCGGTTCGCGACGCCACTCGTCGGCAGCTCCCACCACCTCGGAAACAGTGTCCACTATCGACGTGAAGCT
Source organism: Amycolatopsis sp. NPDC051371 (assembly GCF_040682155.1). Lineage (NCBI taxonomy): Bacteria > Bacillati > Actinomycetota > Actinomycetes > Pseudonocardiales > Pseudonocardiaceae > Amycolatopsis > Amycolatopsis sp. NPDC051371. The sequence goes on along the minus strand of NZ_JBFBAG010000065.1, from coordinate 30,033 downwards.
GGTGTTCTGCGCCAGGAAGGCGGCGACCAGCTCCTCGTTGGCGGCGTTGTACACCGCGGGCAGGCAGCCGCCCGCGGTGCCGCAGTGCCGGGCCAGCTCGACGGCCGGGAAGGCCTCGTCGTCCAGCGGCTCGAAAGTCCAGGTCGCGGCCTTGTCCCAGGTGCAGGCGGGGGCGGCGGCGGGCACCCGGTCGGGCCAGTGCAGGGCGAGCGCGATCGGCAGCCGCATGTCGGGCGGGCTGGCCTGGGCGATCGTCGAGCCGTCGGTGAAGGTCACCATCGAGTGCACGATCGACTGCGGGTGCACGGTGACGTCGATCCGCTCCGGCTCGATGCCGAACAGCAGCGCCGCCTCGATCAGCTCCAGGCCCTTGTTGACCAGGGTGGCCGAGTTGATGGTGATCAGCGGGCCCATCGACCAGGTCGGGTGGGCCATCGCCTGCTCGACGGTGACACCCGCCAGTTCGGCGCGCTTGCGGCCGCGGAACGGACCGCCGGAAGCGGTGAGGACGAGCCGGGCGACTTCGTTTTCGCTCCCGGCCCGCAGGGCCTGCGCGATGGCGGAGTGCTCGGAGTCGACTGGCACCAGCTGCCCGGGCTTGGCGGCGGCGAGCACGAGCGGGCCACCGGCGATGAGCGACTCCTTGTTCGCGAGCGCGAGGGTGGCGCCGGTGGCGAGCGCTTTGAGCGTGGGCTCGAGGCCGCGGGAGCCGGGCAGGGCGTTGAGGACGGTGTCGACGCGGACGGCGTCGATCAGTTCGGCGACCGCATCCGAACCCGCGAAGAGCCGCGGGAGCTTGAAGTCGCCTTGGTCGTAGCCACGCTTCTGCGCTTCGGCGTACAGCGCGAGCTGCACGTCTTCGGCGGCCGTGGCCTTGGTCACGGCGACGGCCTCGACGCCGTGGGCGAGCGCCTGCGCGGCGAGCGCGGCCGGATCGGCGCCGCCCGCCGCGATCCCGGCCACCCGGAAGAGGTGCGGGTTGCGGGCCGCGACGTCCAGGGCCTGCACGCCGATGGACCCGGTGGAGCCGAGCACGAGAACGCTTCGCGAGGTAGTCATCGCCGGTCATTGTCGCGCGGGGCGTCTCCGCGGCGCACCCGGAGGTGTGGGATCATCGGAAGGTCCGTGGTTCAAGGGTCTTGAGGAGTTCATCGTGGCAGGCAAGGCGGTCGAGAAGCGGCCCGAGGTCGACCCCCGCGACGAGCCGTCCGCGGCCTGGGGCTGGCACGGTTCGTTCCCGAAGGCCACCCGGATCGCCGGCTGGGTCAGCGCGATCATCCTGCTCGTGATGATCAAGGGCAACCACGAGAACAACACCGAGAACGTCTGGCTCGTCGGCCTCTCGCTGTTCCTGATCCTGCTGCTCGTGCTGGACATCCGTAAGCGGCGCACGGCCTGGCGCAAGTAGTCGGTTACCGGCTAACGTCCCCCGGCATGAAGCTGCGCTGGGGTTTGGCTCTCGTCGCTGTCCTGGGTGCTTTGGTCGTGCCCGCCGTCCCGGCTTCGGCTGCCTCTTCGCCGGTGGTCCGGTGCACGTTCACGCCGACGCCCGAGAACCCGGCTGCTCGCCCTGTGGTGCGTCCGTTGCCGGTGGCGTTGACTCGCGGGACCGTCGATGTGACTTTCCGGTTCAACTACGGGCCGGTGACGGTGCGGTTGAACCGCGCCGGGGCGGCGCCTTGCGCGGTCCACAACATGGTTTCGCTGATCCTGCAGCGGTTCTACGACCGGTCGCAGTGCTGGCGGCTTTCGAATTCCTCTCGGTTGGGTGTTCTTCAGTGCGGGGACATCTACGAAGTCGAGAAGGGCGGCCCGGGGTACAAGTTCCCGGATGAGGTTTCCGGCGCCGAGACCTACCCGCGCGGGACCGTCGCCATGGGGAACCAGGGGCCGGGGACGAACGGGTCCGAGTTCTTCATCGTGCATTCCTTCGCGAACATCCCGGCCAACTACTCGGTGCTGGGGACCGTGGTTCGCGGGATGTCGGCGATCGACCGGATGGTCGCGGACGGGATCATCCCGACCGACCCGAACGGACCACTGGACGGCGCTCCGGCGCACCCGGTGAAGATCCAGCGCGCGTCGCTCGGCCGGTAGCCCGCCGGCCTGACTCGCTCACGCTCAAGCATCGCTACCGGCCTCGACGTCCGAATCATCACCCCAAAGAGTGAATGACCCGCTCGCCCGATTACATTGTGCGAGTTCAGCAGCCTGAGGGGTCGCACTCGATGATGACGCACGACCAGTACCTGGCCACCCGCCGATTCACCGCCCTCGACGGGGTCCGGGCCATCGCCGCCGTGCTCGTCGTCGTCTTCCACTACGGGGGACCCAACTGGGAGCGGGCCAACGGCTGGATCGGCGTCCACCTGTTCTTCGTGCTCTCCGGCTTCCTGATCACCACCCTCGCCCTGCGCGAGGAAGCCCGCAACGGCCGGATCTCGCTGGCGGAGTTCTACATCCGGCGGGCGTTCCGGATCCTCCCCGTCTACTACGTCGTCCTCGGCGTGGTCGTCGTCTTCGCCTACCTCCGGGGCATGGGCCTTCGGCACAGCGGCATCCTCGCCGCCCTTCCGTGGAACGCCGCCTTCGTCGGCGAGTTCCACCAGATGACCATGTTCGGCCAGGCCTGGACGCTCGGCGTCGAGCAGAAGTTCTACCTCGTCTGGCCGCTGCTCGCGTTCGGCGTCGGCGCGCTCGGCTTCGTGAAGCGCCTGAGCCTCGCCCTCGGCCTCGTCGTGGCCATGCTCGCCATGATCTCTTTCCTTCCCTACGCGACCTCGTACTCGCCGATCCTCATCGGCTGCGCGCTGGCGATCGCGCTGCACCACCGCAAGGGTTTCGCCGCGCTGAGGGTGTTCACGCACCCCGCCGTCGGTCTGGTGGTCGCCGCGGCGCTGATCACGGTCCAGACCACTTTCGCCGAGATCGGCGAGCTGCTCGGCGACAAGAACGGCGCGATCACCAGCACGATCTACATCGTGCTCGCCGCGCTGCTGGTGCCGTCGCTGGTCGCCGGCGGGCCGCTCGCCTGGGTCCTGTCACTGCGGCCGATGCGGTTCATCGGGGAGCGGTCGTATTCGCTCTACCTCATGCAGGGCGTCGTCGCGGTGGCGCTCGCGGGCGCGATCCCGCAGTTCGCCCCGCACCGGCTGCTCACCGCGGTCGCCGTGACGATCGTCGGGCTGCTCGCCGCCGACCTGCTCTACCGCTGGGTCGAGGTCCCGATGATGGACGTCGGGCGCCGGATCATCGCGCGGCGCCGAGACAGGAAGACGGCGCCGGCGGCCGAGGTCGCCGAACCCGCGCTCGTCACGGCCTGACTCGCACCGCGGCCGGCGACGGGACGACGGCACCAGCGCAGGGGATTCGTCCTCGGGACGGTCGGCGACTGTCTCCAGCCGCTGGGTCTCGCCGGTCCGGACGGAAACTCCCCCGGAACACGAAAGCCGGGTGCCGCGGAAGGGCGGCACCCGGCTTCCGAAACGACTGTCAGCGTTCGCTGACCGGGGCCACCAGCTCGCTCGGCCCGCTGCCCGACTCCCCGGCGACCGCCGCCAGTTCCTCGCCCACCGACTCGCAGTTCTTCGGGCGCGCGTCCTTCGTCAGCAGGGACGCCACCGCGCCGATCAGGCAGACCGCGATCGCGAAACCGAACGCCACCGCCAGACCCGACTGGAACGGGCCCGAAATCAGGTTCGGGAAGAAGCTGCGGCCCGTCAGGAACGACGCCTGGTCCGGCGGCAGCGACGAGAGCTGGCCGCCCAGGAGCTGCTGGATCGGGTTGTAGCCCAGGAACGCCGCGAACAGCACCGCCACCGCCGGCAGGTTCGCCACCTGCGACGCCGCCGCCTCGGGGACGCCGTGGGCCAGCAGGCCGTCGTGCATCGTCGCCGGGAGGCTGCTCGACAGGCCCGAGATGATCAGGCTGAAGAAGAAGCCGATCGACAGGACCATCGCCGCGTTCTGGAACGTCGTCATCATGCCCGCGCCGGAGCCGCGCGCGTCGGCCGGAAGGCTGTTCATCACCTCGGCGCGGTTGGGCGAGGAGAACATGCCCATGCCGATGCCGTTGATCAGCAGGATCGCCGCGAACGCCCAGTAGTCGAAGTTCACCGGCAGGATGATCAGCAGCAGGAACGTGATCGCCGTGATCAGCAGGCCGGTGGACGCGAGCAGGCGGCTGCCGATCCGGTCGGCGAGGATGCCCGACGTCGGCGCGGCCAGCAGGAACCCGACCGTCATCGGGAGCATGTAGATGCCCGCCCACAACGGCGTCTGCTCGAACGTGTAGCCGTGCTGCGGCAGCCAGATGCCCTGCAGCCAGATGATCAGGATGAACTGCAGCCCGCCGCGGCCGAGCGACGCGGTCAGGTTGGCGATGTTGCCCCAGGTGAACGACCGGATCTTGAACAGCGACAGCCGGAACAGCGGGTTGTCGACCTTCATCTCGATGACCACGAACCCGATCAGGACGGCGACGCCGCCGATCAGGCAGCTCAGGACCATGGGGCTGCCCCAGCCGGTCGGCGACGAGCCGTAGGGCTGGATGCCGTAGGTGATCCCGATGAGGACGGCGATCAGGCCGACGGCGAACGTGATGTTGCCCCACCAGTCCATCCGCGCGTGCTTGCGGACGCCGGTGTCGTGCAGCTTGAGGTACGCCCAGATCGTGCCGATCACGCCGAAGGGCACCGACACCAGGAAGATCAGGTTCCAGTCGACCGGCGCGAGCACGCCGCCGACGACCAGGCCGAGGAACGAACCCGCGATGGCCGCGACGCCGTTCATGCCGAGCGCGAGCCCGCGCTGGTTGGCCGGGAAGGCGTCGGTGAGGATCGCCGAGGAGTTCGCCATCAGGAAGGCGCCGCCGACACCCTGCACGATCCGCCAGCCGATCAGCCACAGCGCGGCCGCGTCACCGCCGAACCAGGTGACGGCCAGCATGATGGAAGAAACGGTGAAGACGGCGAAGCCGAGGTTGTACATCCTCGCGCGGCCGTACATGTCGCCGAGCCGGCCGAAGCTCACCACCAGCACCGCGGTGACCACGAGGAAGCCCATGATCATCCACAGCAGGTAGCTGGTGTTGGCCGGCTCGAGGGGGTTGATGCCGATGCCCTTGAAGATGTCGGGCAGCGCGATCAGCACGATCGAGGAGTTGATCGTGGCGATCAGCATGCCCAGCGTCGTGTTGGACAGCGCGATCCACTTGTACCGCGGCCCCAGTTCCGCGATCGAATACGTCCGGCGTTCCGCCACTGTGCAACCCTTCTGCTCGCAAAGTCCCTTAGCTAGGCTAAGCAAGTTGCTTGCGTATGGCAACCAAGTTCCGGAATCGCCTGGGAGAGCATGATCACACTCCGTTGACTGTCCTTTGTGGAACCTTTACTTGAGTCGGGTCGGGCGGCCGCGGGCTGGCCGGGGTGAGGTTGGTTTCGCGGGGGCGCGGGCCTGGTCGAAGGCCGGTTCGGATGTCCTGAATGACTCATTCAGGACGTCGGAGGTCCGGAATGAGTCATTGGGGACACTCGGCGGGCTGCGACGGGCCGGGGAGTTCGCGGCCGCTAGTTGGCGACGTGCCAGCGCCCCAATGCGGCATTGGGTGCGTCTGACGCACCCAATGTGGCTTTCGGTACGTCCTGCGCACCCAATGTGGCTTTCGGTACGTCCTGCGCACCCAATGTGGCGTTCGGTACGTCCTGCGCACCCAATGTGGCGTTCGGTACGTCCTGCGCACCCAATGTGGCGTTCGGTGCGTCTGACGCACCCAATGTGGCGTTCGGTGCGTCCTGCGCACCCAATGTGGCATTGGGGCGCACGCAGCCGGGCGGCCGGGCGGCCGGCGGGTGCACCCTGCCGGCGCGGCTCAGTTCCTTGAGCACGGCGTCGACCTCCGCCGCGGGGCCACCGACTTGGGGACAGTTCGAGCAGGCTGTGGATAACTCCGCTGGACCGGCCCGGAACTGTCGGTGGCTGCCGGTAACGTTGAAACCGGGGGTCCCCCACGGCCGGGGGGTACGAAAGACAACCGTCAGACCAGGAGCTTTCCCAGGGTAGCGACCCCCTCGGCGATCTCCGTCGACGTCCGCGCCGCGTACCCGAGCACCAACCCCGGTCGCCCCGGACGCTGCCGGTGCCACGACAGCGGCTGGACCTTCACCCCCTCCGCCAGCGCGGCGGCCGCCAGTGCGACGTCGTCCAGGTCCGCACCGAACGTGATCGTCAAGTGCAACCCCGCCGCCGCGCCGTGGACCACCGCAGTAGGCAGGGACTCAGCCAAAGAACGGATCATCGCGTCGCGGCGACGGCGGTGCCGGGCCCGGACCACCCTCAGCTGCCGCTCCAGTTCGCCCGTCTCCATCAGCCGGGCCAGGACCAGCTGGGCCAGCACCGGGTTGCCCAGGTCCGCGAACCGCTTCGCCGCCACCAGGTCGTCGCGGAACCGCGGGGGCGCCAGCAGCCAGCCCACCCGCAACGCCGGCGCCAGCAGCTTCGAAACGCTTCCCGTGTAACAGACCTCCGGCAGCATCGACCGGACCGCGGGCACCGGCGCGCGGTCGTAGCGGTGCTCCGCGTCGTAGTCGTCCTCCACCACGATGCCGCCCTCGGCCGCCCAGCGCATCAGGTCGCGGCGGCGCTCGCCGCCGAGCACCACCCCCATCGGGAACTGGTGGGCCGGCGTCACCAGCACCGCCGGCGCGCTCAACTCGCCGACGCGCAGGCCGTCGGCGTCCACCGGGACCGGCGGGGTCGCCAGGCCGCAGTGGTGCAGGTGCTGCCGCGCGCCCAGTGAGCTCGGGTCCTCCACGGCGATCTCGTCGACGCCGTGCTGCCGCAGCACCTCCCCCACCAGCGTCAACGCCTGCGCGACGCCGGCCACGACGATGATCTCGCCGGGGTCCACGCGGATGCCGCGGCTGCGCGCCAGCCAGTGCGACACCGCCAGCCGCATCGCCGGCGCGCCGCGGGGGTCGCCGTAGCCGAAGTGCGACGGCTCCAGTTCGTCCAGCACGGCGCGCTCCGCCCGCAGCCAGGCCGCGCGCGGGAACGCCGTCAGGTCCGGGACGCCCGGGGTGAGGTCGATGCGGGCCGGGGCCGCGCGGACCGCGTCGAACACCTCGACGTCCGGCATCGGCGTGATCACCTTCGACGGCGGCCGGAAGCGCGCGGGGGCCGGTGGGAGCACCGGCGCGGCCACGACCACCGTGCCGGCCCGGCCGCGGCCCGCCGCGTGACCGTCGTCGATCAAGCGCTGGTACGCCTCGGTGACGACACCGCGGGACACGCTCAGCTCGGCGGCCAGGACCCGCGACGCCGGCAGCCGGCCACCGATCGGGAGCCGGCCGTCGGCGACGGCGGCGCGCAGCTGCACGGCGAGCCAGTCCGCCAGCCCGCCCGGCGGCGCCTCCCGGACATCGAGCTGGAGGAAGTCGGAACCTATGGACCCCTCCGAGTGCGGGCTTTTGGCTCTGTCCATCGAGCCATTGTCGCAGCACGCTGGTCGTATGGACACCACTTACGTGCACGGGTACACCGAACCCGAGGCCCGCCGCCTCGGCGACCAGGCCGACACCCTCGCCGCGCTGCTGCACGCCGGGACGGCCTACCCCGCCGGGAGCCGCGTGCTGGAGGTCGGCTGCGGCGTCGGCGCGCAGACCGTCCACCTCGTGGCCCGCAGCCCGGACGCGCACCTCACCGCCGTCGACGTCTCCGCGGACTCACTCGACCAAGCGAGACGGAGAGTCGAGGGCGTCGAGTTCCGCCAGGCCGACCTCTTCGCCCTCGACGGCGAGTGGGACCACCTCTTCGTCTGCTTCGTGCTCGAACACCTGCCGGAGCCGGAGAAAGCGTTGGCACACTTGAAAACCCTGCTGCGGCCGGGCGGGACGATCACCGTCGTCGAAGGCGACCACGGCTCGGCGTTCTTCCACCCGCGCAGCGAGCACGCTCAGGCCGCGATCGACTGCCTCATCCGCCTGCAGGCCGACGCCGGCGGCGACGGACTGCTCGGGCGGCGCCTTTACCCGCTCCTCGCCGGCGCCGGTTTCGACGACGTCGCCGTCGAACCGCGGACGGTCTACGTCGACGCGTCGAAGCCGGACCTCGTCACCGGTTTCACCCGCGACACCTTCATCGCGATGGTCGAAGGCGTCGGCGAAACGGCCGTCGCACGGGGGCTGACCGACGAAGCCGGCTGGGCTCGCGGGATCGCCGACCTTTACCGCACCACCAGGGAATACGGGACCTTCCATTACGCGTTCTACAAGGCAACAGCCCTTCGCACTCCGGGAGGAGCGTCATGATCATCGCCGTTCTCGCCGCCCTTGTCCTGCTCGCCTGGGCGCTCGACCACGCGTACCGCCGCCGTCCGTACCCGCGCAACCGCTTGGCGGGCAGTACGAACGTCTTCGACCGGGACGTCCAGCGCCTCGAAGGCGACCTCGTCGCCGACGAACGCCACTACGCCAGGTCCGCCAGCCGGTCCCGCACCCGGATCGCGCCGGGCACGCACTCCCCGGCGTAACAGGCCAGCGAGCGTTCCCAGTGTTCGCGCGCGGTCTCCGGCTCACCGAGTCCACAGTGGACTTCGCCGAGCCCGCGGTAGGCCCGTCCCTGTTCGGGACGGCAGCCTGTTTCCTTCGCCACGGCAAGGGCTTCGCGATGGTAGCCGAGCGCGTCCGAGGACGCGCCCAGGGCCGCCGCGAGCGCGCCGAGGCTGTTGAGCACCCGGGACTCCACGCCCCGGTCACCGCATTCGCGAGCCAGGCCCAGCGCCTCTTCGAGGTGCTGGGCCGCTTCGTCGGGCCGGCCCTGCGCGAGCCGGACGTCGCCGAGGTGCTTCAGCGCGACGCTGCGGTTCATCGGGCTTCCCGTCTCCTGCGCGATTTCGAGGGCTCGTTCGAGGTGCGCCGCGGCTTCCGGGTACCGGCCGCGCGCGTGCTCGACGTCGCCGAGGATGCCCAGCGCGTACCCCTCGCTCACCCACACGCCCATGGCTCGGAAGTGCTCCAGTCCTTCCTCCAGCGCACGGACCGCTTCGTCGTGGCGGCCCAGCGCCGACAGCGCGTCGCCCGTGTTGACCAGGGCGTAGCCCTCGCTCGTGCGGTCGGCGGTGTCGCGGGCGAGGGTGCGCGCTTCTTCGAGGTAGCCGAGCGCTTCGCCGTACCGGCCGATGCCGCGGCAGGAGCAGCCGAGCACCACCAGCACCAGGCCTTCGCTGGTGCGGTCGCCGGCCTTGCGGGCCAGGGCCAGGGCTTCGGTCGAGTACGTGATCGCCTCGGCGAACCGGCCCAGCGCCCGGCAGACCAGGCCGAGGGTGTTGACCGCGTGGATCTCGGTGCGCCGGTCGCCGGTCTCGCGGGCGAGGACGAGCGCCTCCTCCAGGTACCGGCGCGCTTCCCGCGACCGGCCGACGCGCCAGTGGCCGAGCGCGATCAGGATGAGCGGCTCCGCCTCGGCCACCCGATCGCCGGCGTCGTGGGCCAGCGCGGACGCGTGCGAGTGCAGCACCAGCGATTCCTCGTGGTAGCCACCGACGTCCAGGTAGTGCCACAGGATCCCGGACAGCAGCCGCAGGTGGTCGGCCCAGCCGTGCCGGGTCGCGTGCGCGGCGACGGCCAACAGGTTGTGACGCTCCGCCTCCAGCCACGCCGGCGCGTCGATCACCTTGACGTCGGGGTCGGGCACGTGCGGGCGCAGGTGGCGTTCCTGGGGTAGGACGGCGTCCATGGCCTGCGCGGCCGACCGGACGTAGAAGTCGAACAGCCGCTCCTGCGCGTCGCGGCTCTCGGCTTCGTCCCGCGCGGCGAGCTCGGTGGCGTAGACGCGCAGCAGGTCGTGCTGCTGGACGCGGTCGTCGCCGGTCTCCTGCGCGAGGTGGGCGCGGACCAGCGTCGCTGTCAGCCGGTCCGCCTCCGGCAGGGCGACGCCGGCGAGCGCGGCGATCGCGGCGGGGGTCAGGTCGCGGCCCGGGTGCAGGCCGCAGAGCCGGAACACGCGCGCGGCGTCGGGCGCCAGGTGCCGGTAGGACCACGAGAAGACGGCGCGGACCGCGGTCAGCGGGTCGCCGCCGCCGTCGAGCAGGTCGAGCCGGCGCCGTTCGTCGGCCAGCTCGTCCGCGAGGGCGGCGAGCCGCTCGCCCGGCCGGCTCAGCGCCAGCTCCGCGACCAGCCGCAGCGCCAGCGGCAGCCGGGCCGAATACCCGATCAGCGCCTCGGCGGCGGCCGGCTCGTCGTCGACGCGCGCGCCGAGCAGCGTCCGCAGCAGGTCGAGCGCTTCGGCCTCGGTCAGCAGGTCGACGAGCACGCGGCGGGCGCCGTGCCGTGCCACCAGCCCGGGCAGCGCGTCCCGGCTGGTCACCAGGACCAGGCACGACGCCGTGCCGGGCAGCAGCGGGCGGACCTGCCCGACCGAGCCGGCGTTGTCCAGCAGCAGCACCATCCGCCGGCCGGTGAGCGCGGTGCGGAACTTCGCGGCGCGCTCCTCAGGCTCGGCGGGGATGTCCGCGCCGGCGACGCCGAGGGCGCGCAGGAACCCGGACAGCGCGTCGCCCGGCTCGACCGGCCGGACCGTGCCGTAGCCGTGCAGGTCCAGGTAGAGCTGACCGTCCGGGAACTCCCCGAGGGACCGCTGGGCCCAGTGGACGGCGAGGGCGGTCTTCCCGACCCCGCCGGTGCCGGACAGGACGGCGATGCGCGCGCCGGTGCCGCCGCCGTCCCGGAGGGCGTCGAGCTCGGCCAGCTGGGCGGTGCGGCCGCGGAAGCCGGCGACGTCCGCGGGAAGCTGGGCGGGGATGCGGGCCGGGGGCTCCGGGGCGGCGAAGTCCTGGCGCAGCACCTGCCGCTGGGCCGCGCGCAGCTCGGGGCCGGGTTCGATGCCCAGCTCGCCGTCCAGCCGCCGCCGGATCTCCTCGAACACGGCGAGCGCGGCGGCCTGCCGTCCGGACGCGGCGAGCACCCGCATGAGCCGGGCGTGCGCGGACTCGTTCAGCGGTTCTTCGGCGGTGAGCACGCGCAGCTGGACCGCCGCGTCCTCGGGGTCCGCGGCCTCGGCGTACGCCATGATCGTCTTCGCGCGCCTCATCGCCAGGGCCAGCCGGGCGGGGTGCTGCCGGAGCCGTCCGACGTCGGCGAGGGCGGGCCCGCGCCAGAGCTCCAGGGCCTCGCGGTGGGCGCCCTTCGCCAGGAACGCCTCGAAGCGCAGGAGATCGAGGTCGTCCTCGCCGGCGGTCAGCCGGTAGCCGCCCTTGTCGGTGGCGATGGGGTCGGCGGGCCGCAGCGCCCGCCGCAGCCGCGCGACGTAGGTGTGGAGAAGGTCCAGACAGGACGGCGGCGACTCGTCCCAGATGACGTCGACGAGGTCCTCGCGCCGGACCGTGCGGTTCGGCTGCAGCGCCAGCATCGCCAGCAGCAGGCGCTGCTTCTCGGCGCCGATCTCGACCGGGGAATCGCCGCGCCGCACGGTGAGCGGGCCCAGGACGCCGATCCGCACGGGCTCCGGCGGTGCTTCGGCAAGCGCTTCCCGGAGCCGGCGTTCGGTCTCCGGCCGGGGCCGGCGGACGCTGCCGAGCTCGGCGTTGCGCACCGCGCGCAGGCTCAAGCCGGCGCGCTCGGCCAGCTGGGCCTGGGTGAGGCCGGCGAGCACGCGCCGCTCCCGCAGCCATCCGGCGAACGGCAGGCCTTCGTCCACAGGCGTCCTCTCCCCGCGTGCCCCGCAGCGGAACGTACCCCTCCAGGATTCCGATCGTGCCGCTTCACCTGTACCACCGAACGGCGAAGATAACCGTTTCCGCAGGTACCGAGGGTGACGACGGTCCGGGTGACGAGTACAGGCCCACGTACACCACGGTTTCCTAGGCTTTCTCGGGTCCGGTGGTGGCGAGGGGTTCGGAGCAGCCGTCGCATGGGGTACGACGGCTGCACCCGAGCCTTCAGACGCCGAAGCGCTTCAACAGGGCGCGTACGGCGGCTGGGTCCTCGACGTGGGCGTTGTGCCCGAGACCGGCGAGCGTGACCGCGTCCGGGTCCAGCGCACGCAGCTGGTCGGGACGGCTCATCGGGTCGTTCTCGCCCGCCGCCAGCACGACCGGGCACCGCGCCGCGGCGAGCAGCGCCGGCATGTCCGGTGCGCCGACGCCGAACGCGGCCGGGTCCATCGCGAGACGCCAACCTCCCTCGGTCTCGCGAAGCCCGGCCGGGTCCGCGGGCGCGATGCCGAGCAGCCCGGACACCTTCAGGTAGGCCTGTTCGGCGTCCACACGCGTCTCGAACACCCGCGACGGCTTGGCCGCGAACGTCGCCGCACGGCCCAGGTCGTCCTGGGTCCACTCGACCTTCACGCCGAGGGCGAGCACGCCCTGGACTTCGACGTCGTAGCGGCCGGAGGCCAGTTCGAGCGCGAGCACCCCGCCGAGCGAGTGCCCGGCGACGACCAGCGGCCTCCGGTCGGGCAGCGCCCGCGAGACGGCCGAGGCGAGCGTCTCGAAGCTGTAGTGCGGCAGCGGCGCGGACGGGCCGTGGCCCGGCAGGTCCGGGACCAGGACGCGCCGGTCGAGCTGCACAGAGAGGTGGGCCCACACGGTGCCGGTCGCGCCCAGGCCGTGCAGCAGGAGGACGGCCGGTTCGCCCTGGCCGCCGGTGCGCATGTTCAGCGTGTCCATCGGAGCAGCCTGCCAAAGTGTCGGTGGGCGCGGCTAGGGTCCAAGCTGTGGGGATCACCGATCCGGACACCTACGTGCGCGGTGTCCCGTACGACGAGCTGGCGCGGCTGCGGCGCGCGTCGCCGGTGGTGCGCGTCGACGACTTCTGGGCCGTGCTGCGGCACGCCGACGTGCGGCGCGTCCTGCGTGATCCCGGGGTGTTCTCCTCGCAGCTCGGCGGGACGCAGATCCGCGACCCGGCTTCCGCGGCCGACCTCGCGTACGTGCGGCGGATGATGCTCAACATGGACCCGCCGGAGCACGGCAGGCTGCGTGGGCTGCTCACCAAGGCGTTCACGCCGCGGGCCATCGCGAAGCTGACCGAGCGGATCGAGACGTCGGCGCGGGACCTCGTCGCCACCGTCGCCGAGCGGGGCGAGTGCGACTTCGCCAAGGTGGCCGCCGACCTGCCGCTGCTCACCCTCGCCGCGGTGTTCGGCGTGCCGGAGGAGGACCGGCGGTTGATGTACGACTGGAGCAGCCGGGTCATCGGCTACCAGGACGCCGAGTACGCGGTCAGCTCGACCGTCTCCGTCTCCGAGGTGAGCGACCTCGCGCGGGCCGCGCTCGCCGTCCGGCCGTCCCCCGGCCCGGACGGGTCGATGCCGGACCCGCGCACGCGCGCCGGCATGCCGGATCTCTACGCCTACGCGAACGCCCTCGGCGAGTACAAGCGCGAGCACCCGGGCGACGACGTCATGAGCAACCTGATGCGGCACGTCGGCGACGACGGCGGGCGCGTCTCGCTCGCCGAGTTCGAGAACCTCTTCTGGCTGTTTTCCGTGGCGGGCAACGAAACGCTGCGCAACGGCCTGCCCGGCGGGATGCTGGCACTGCTCTCGCACCCCGCCCAGTACCGGCGGCTGCTGGCCGACCGGTCGCTGCTGCCGTCCGCCGTCGAAGAGATGCTGCGCTGGTGGACGCCGGTGATGAACTTCCGGCGGACGGCCGCTTCCGACGTCCGGCTGTCCGATGTGGACATCCGGGCCGGGGACAAGGTGGTGGTCTGGTTCTCCGCGGCCAACCGCGACGAAAGCGTGTTCGACGACCCCGACGCGTTCGACGTCGGACGAACCCCCAACGACCACCTGACCTTCGGCCACGGCCCGCACTTCTGCCTCGGCTCGCACCTCGCTCGCGTGCAGATGCGGGCGATGTTCGGCGCCGTGCTCGATCTGCTGGGCGAAGTGTCGCTCGCCGGCGACCCGGTGCGGCTGCGGTCGAACTTCCAGAACGGCCTGAAGTCGCTGCCGATCCGGTGGGCACGCTGATGGAGATCCGCGAGCTGCGGGCGTTCGTGGCGGTCGTCGAGGCGGGCACGATGTCGAAGGCGGCACGGCAGCTGCACGTGAGCCAGCCGGCGCTCTCCCAGACGATCACCGCGCTCGAACGCCGCCTCGGCGTCCAGCTGCTGGTCCGCACCAGCACCGGCGTCCAGGTGACCGACGCCGGCACGACGCTGCTGGGCGAGTCCCGCGCGGTGCTGGCGCGCCACGACCAGGCCGTCGCCGCCATGGCCCGGCACACGAAGACCGGCGGCGGCGTGTTGCGCGTCGGCATCCCGCTCGAACTGCCGCCCGAGCTGCTGCCGTCGGCCCTCGAGCAGCTGGCGGAGGCCTGCCCGGACACGCGGGTGCAGGCCCGCCACCTGTCGTCGGTCGCCCAGGTGGCGGGCCTGCGGGCGGACGAGCTGGACGTCGGGCTGGTGCGTGAGCGCCCGGCGGGGCCGGACCTCGACGCGCTGCTCGTCGTCGAGGAGAACGTCGGCGTCCTGCTGGCGGCCGACCTGGCGGAGAAGCTGGGTTCACCGGTCCGGCTGGAGAAGCTGGCCGGGCTCGACTGGTTCGCCTTCCCCCGCGCGGGCAGCCCGGCCTGGTACGACGAGCTGGCGGCGACGCTGCGCAGCCACGGCCTCGACGTCGGCCCGGAGGTGCCGGAGGACCAGCGGCTGATCGTCGAGCTCAAGATCCCGGCGGTCAGCGCCGGCGGGGCCTACGCCTTCGCGCCGCCCGAGTGGCCGTACCCGATGCCGGACACGGTCCGCTGGCTGCCGCTGGCGGGAAACCCGATCGTGCGGCGGACCTGGGCCGTGTGGCCGGCGGCGTCGCACCGCCGCGACCTCGCGAAGTTCGTCGCCGCACTGGAAGACCATCGGCGCGGCGAATCGCGGGCATAAGCAGCGCCGAACGCGGTTTCGGAAGTCCTTGGCGGTGCTCGTCCTTGCACCCGGTGACCGGGGAAACACCTCGGTCGCGAGGAGTGAGTGATGACTGAAGGACTGTCCGGGACCACGGCCCTGGTGACCGGCGGAACCAGCGGGATCGGGCGGGCGACGGCGGTCGCGCTGGCCGGGCTCGGCGCCCACGTCGTGCTGTCCGGCCGGGACGCGGCGCGCGGGGCGGAGGTCGTCTCGCGGATCCGGGAATCCGGCGGCAAGGCCGACTTCGTCGCGGCCGACCTGACGGACGCGTCGTCGGCGCGCTCGCTGGCCGCGCGGGCCCGTGAAGTGGGTGGCCACGTCGACGTGCTGGTCAACAACGCCGGGATCTTCCCCACCGGGTCCACTTCGGACACGGCCGAGGCCGACTTCGACCGCGTTTACGAGACGAACGTGAAGGTGCCGTTCTTCCTCACCGCCGAGCTGGCACCGGAGATGGCCGCGCGCGGCCACGGTGCGATCGTCAACGTGTCCACGATGGTCGCGACGCGGGGCATGGCGGGCATGGCGCTCTACGGCTCGTCGAAGGCGGCGGTCGAGCTGATGACGAAGGCGTGGGCGGCGGAGTTCGGGCCGTCCGGGGTGCGCGTCAACGCCGTCAGCCCCGGCCCGACGCGCACCGAAGGCACGGCGGTGTTCGGCGACGGCCTGGACGAGCTCGCCGCGGCGGGCCCGGCCGGGCGGACGGCGGCGCCGGAGGAGATCGCGGCGGCGATCGCGTTCCTGGTGACGGAGGGATCGAGCTTCGTCCAGGGCGCGATCCTCCCCGTGGACGGCGGTCGCTTGGCGGTCTGAATCCAAGGGACGGCGTCACCTCCCGCGAGGTGACGCCGTCCGCGGTCATCCCCGGGTGAGCGCGCAGCCCGGGCGGGTCAGGTCCAGCTTCGACCCCTGGCCCACGCAGGCCGCGATTCCGGACACCTGCTGGCCGTAACCCCGTCCCTCGACCGAAGTCACCGACCCGTCCGCGCCCACCTCGCACGGGTTGTCGGCCGTGCACTGCTCGCCCGCGTCGTTGTGCGTGTTGTGGATGCCCACGACCGTCACGCCGTCCGGGGCCAGCAGCGCCGACCCGGACGTCCCGTGCCAGGGCGCGCAGTCCGGGCTCGTCGCGTACCGGATCGCGTTGTCCTGCTGGTAGCCGCCCTCACGCAGGTGCGGCACGACGGCCTCGGCGGTGCAGTGGAGCCGGGTGCTGGTGTAGGCCATCGCCAGTACGTCGCCCGCGCGCATCGGCGACGACGTCAGCCGGAAGACCTTGGCGGTGGACAGCTGCGCATACGTCTTGTCCAGGCGGTACAGCGCGATGTCGGTGCCGGTCATCGTCGCGTAGAGCAGGCGGTTCGCGCGCGGCGTCACCTTCGGATAGCCCTGGTGGTCGGCGATCGGCGCTTCGAAGTCCGCGGGCCGGTCCACCAGCGCGGCACCCGGCGCCGGGCGCTCGCCCTGGACGCAGTGCCCGTTCGTGAGCAGCAACGCCGGGTCATGCGGGCGGGACGTGGGCGTGCGGACCACCGAGCCGACGCAGCCGTTCAGCTCCACCGCGCCCTCGACGTCCGGGATCACGTCGTCCGGCGGCACGTGGGCGCCGCTGATGATGCCTTTGATCCAGTCGGCGTGGCGGGTGACGTCGGTGTAGAGCGTCGGCAGCTTGTCCCCGGCCGGGCCGCTGACGACGCCGGCCAGCGCCCAGCCGTCGCCGTCGCGGACCAGGGCCGGGCCGCCGGAGTCCATGTTGCCCGCGGCGACGCTGCCGTCGCGGCTGCCGACGCAGAGCTCGCCGGGCGCGGCCACCGGGCACACCGAGATCGGCTGCACGACGGTGTCGGCCTCCCGCAGCCGCGGCGGGAAGCACGCCGGATCCCCGACGTCCTCGCAGCTCATCCCCCAGCCGAGGATGCGGACCGGCGCGTTGTCCGCCGGCGTGGCCGTCGCGATCCGCAGCGGCCGCGCCTTCACCGGGGTCCGCAGGTGCATCAGCGCGAGGTCCTTGCCCCAGAACCCGCCCTCGTCGCCACTCGTCGCCAGCCGGTAGTAGTGGTCGACCTCGGCGACCTCCCCACCGGACGTCGTGTCGAGCGACCCGACCCGGACTTTCCAGCCGCGCGGGACGCCCACGCGCGCGTTGGTCGGGTTCTTGCCCGCGCAGTGGCTGGCGGTCAACACCCAGTGCGGCGCCAGGACTTCCACGCCGCACCCGTGTCCGTCGGGGCGCGGTGGCCGTGGGAACGCCGGCTGGAACGAACCCATGAACGAGTAGGCCCGCGCGGACTCGGTGCCGCCCAGGATCGCCTGCGCCGGAGCGGCGGCGACGAGGGGCGCGGTCAGCGCGAGCACGACACCGAAGAACAGAGATCGACTTCGCATGCGGCTCACCCTGGCGAGCCGATGTCCACGGAAGGCGATCACCGTGTCACAGTCCTGCGACAGCGTCCTCAGCGCAGGAAGGTGACGCCGTCGCGGGGACGCTCGTCCACGGTCAGCGCGAAGACGTCCGGGCGCGAGTAGTGCCCCGAGACGTCGAGGCTCTTGCGCGCCGCCACGACCTCCGCCAGGTCGATCTCCGCCGTGATCAGGCCTTCGGCCTCGCGCAGCGGGCCCGCCAGCACGTCTCCCAGCGGGCCGACGATCACGCTGCCGCCGCGGAACGGGTCGTCGCCTTCCGCCTCGTACGGGCAGGCCGAGATCACGAAACACCGGCCCTCGTCGGCGATGTGGCGCATCGACGCCTGCCAGACGTCGCGGTCGTCCGCCGTCGGGGCGCACCAGATCTCGACGCCCTTCGTGTACATCGCCGCGCGCAGCAGCGGCATGTGGTTCTCCCAGCAGATCGCCGCGCCCGCCAGGCCCGCCGCCGTCGGCACCGCCGGGAGCGTCGAGCCGTCGCCGCGGCCCCAGAAGAGCCGTTCCCGCTCCGTCGGGACCAGCTTCCGGTGCTTCGCCACCAGCCCGAGGTCGGGGTCGAAGAACACCGCCGTGCTGTACAGCGTGGAGCCGTCCCGCTCGATCACGCCGACGACCAGGCTCGCGCCCGTGCGCGCCGCGAGACCGGCCAGCGCGGTCGTCTCGGGCCCCGGTACCGCCACCGCCGCGCGGAAGTACTCGGGGAACGGCGTCCGGCCCGGGTACCCGCCGAGGACGGCTTCGGGGAGCACCACCAGCGAGGCACCGCGGATCTCGTTCTCGAACTCCAGGATCCGCTCCACGGCGACGCCCGTGCCGACCTGGAGCGCGGCGACGACCGTCATCCGCGGACGGCTTCGCGCTTCGGCGGCCACGGGACCACCGCGGACACCCGGCGCTGGTAGTCGGCGTACTCGGGGTACCGCGACTTCGTGATGCTCTCGGTGAACTTCGTCGACCCGACGAACAGCAGCGTGAGCAGCACCGCGCCGGCGACCGTCCACTGCGGACCGCCCGCGACGATGCCGAACGCCGCGACCGCCCACCACTGCGCCTGCTCGAAGAAGAAGTTCGGGTGCCGCGAGTAGCGGAACAGCCCTTCCTGGAGGAACCGCGTCGACGCGCGGCCCGCGTGCTTCTCCCGGTGGAACACCCACTGCTGCTGGTCGGCGACGGTCTCCCCGACGAGGAACCCGGCGAAGATCACCGCGACGACGACGTCCGCCACGCCGAACGAGCCCTGGTGGTCGAGCGCCGTCAGCGCCGGGAGCGTGATCAGCAGCAGGATCGCGTTCTGGTAGAGCGAGATGAAGAAGAAGTTGAACACCTGGAACTGCCAGGGCGCGAGCTTTTCCCGCAGCACGGCCCACCGGTAGTCCTCGCCGCCGCGGGCGTAACCACCCTTCCGGGCGAAGTTGAACGTCAGCCGGATCCCCCACAAGGTGACCAGCGCGAACATCACGTCGAGGCGCGCGTCGGCGAACCCGGCCGCGCCGGCGAAGATCGCCACGTAGGCGACCGGGACGATCGACCAGATCCGGTCGACCCAGGAGTACTCCCTGGTCAGCACGGACACCAGCCAGGTGCCGAGCGTCACTCCGGCGAAGACGTACAGGCAGACCCGCAGCGCGTCCATGCGCCCACAATAGGACCTAGGATCGACTCCATGAACCTGCCGCTGCGGGACCGGAAGATCGACGTGTTCTTCGCGGTGCTGTTCTCGGCCTTCACGGTGACGTCGCTGATCAGCGACCTGCTGCCGACGGTCGGTGTCGACTTCTCGAAGCCGTCGGACAACTTCTTCGTCAACTCGAACTACTGGTACGCCCACGACGCCGACGCGCTGTTCATGCACCCGCCGGACTGGACGCGGATCGTCACCGGGCTTTCGGCGTTCGTCTACATGCCGTTCTACGTCGTGCTGGTGTTCGCGCTCTTGACCGGCCGCAACTGGATCCAGCTGCCGTCGGTGATCTACGCGACGATGATCGTCACGCTGACCGGGGTCGTCGTGTTCGGCGTCGAGTTCTTCGGCGACCCGGCGACGCGCACCGGCAACCCGGCGAAGTTCCTCGCGTTCAACCTGCCCTACGTCCTGGTGCCGCTCCTGCTGCTGGTCCGGATGCGGCGTCCGCTGCCTTTCACCCGCCGATTCTGACCGGAGGCGCCGTGCCGTACTCGTTCCTCAGCCACCTCGAATGCTCCCGGACCGGCGAGCGCTTCGACGCCGACGCGGTCCAGGGCCTCTCGCCGTCGGGTGCGCCGCTGCTGGCGCGGTACGACCTCGACGGCGTCCGCGAAGCCGTGACGCCGAAGGAGATCTCCGGGCGCGAGCCGACGCTCTGGCGCTACCACGAGGTGCTGCCGGTGCGCTCGCCCGAGCGGGTCGTGAGCCTGGGCGAGGGCATGACGCCGTTGCTGCGCCTGCCGCGTTATGGCCGTGAGCTGGGGCTTTCGCGGCTGTGGATGAAGGACGAAGGCCTGGTCCCGACCGGCACGTTCAAGGCGCGCGGCGCCGCGGTCGGCGTGTCACGGGCGGCGGAGCTGGGCGTGGGCGGGATCGCGATGCCGACGAACGGCAACGCGGGCGCGGCGTGGGCGCTGTACGCGGCGCGCGCGGGCCTCTCGAGCCTGATCGCGATGCCGGACGACGCCCCCGCGATCACCATGCGCGAGTGCGTCGCCGCGGGCGCCGAGCTGTACCGGGTGGACGGTCTCATCGGCGACGCGGGCAAGCTCGTGGCGGCGGCGGTTCCGCGTCGTCCGGGTGTGCAGGACGTTTCGACGCTGAAGGAGCCGTACCGCATCGAGGGCAAGAAGACGATGGGGTACGAGATCGCCGAGCAGTTCGGCTGGCGGCTGCCCGACGTGATCCTCTACCCGACCGGCGGCGGGGTCGGGATCATCGGGATCTACAAGGCCTTGCTGGAAATGCTCGCGCTCGGCTGGGTTTCCGGTCCGTTGCCTCGATTGGTGGCGGTGCAGGCCACCGGGTGCGCGCCGATCGTCTCGGCGTTCTCGCAGGGCGCCCGTGAGAGCACTTCGTTCCCGAACGCGCGGACGGTCGCCTTCGGCATCACCGTGCCCAAGGCGCTGGGTGACTTCCTCGTGCTCGACGCCGTGTACGCCACCGATGGCACGGCCGTCGCCGTCACCGACGAGGAACTGCTTGCGGCGCAACGGGAACTGACCACTTTTGAGGGGACCTTCATCTGCCCGGAGGGCGGCGCGTGCTTCGCCGCGTTGCGGCACCTGCGCGAGTCTGGGTGGCTGTCCGGCGACGAGGACGTCGTGGTCTTGAACACCGGCGCCGGGATCAAGTACCCGGAGACGGTGCCCCTCGACGTCCCGCTGCTCCCTCGGGACGGTCACATTCCTTAGAGGACCGAGCCCTAAAGGACCGAGCGCACCGTTTCCGGGTCGCGGGCGACGACCGTCGTGCCGTCGTCGGCCGTGATGATCGGGCGCTGGATCAGCTTGGGGTGCTTGCTGAGAGCCTCGATCCACTTCGGCCGGTCCGCGTCGGTGCGGCCCCACGTCTTGAGGCCGAGCTCCTTCGCGACCGGCTCGGCGGTGCGCGTGATGTCCCACGGTTCGAGGCCGAGGCGCTTGAGCACGGCTTCGAGCTCCGCCACGGTCGGCGGGTCCTCGAGGTAGCGGCGCACGGTGTACCGCGCGCCGGCTTCGTCCAACAGCGACACGGCGGACCGGCACTTCGAGCACGCCGGGTTGACCCAGATCTCCACGGCGACAGCTTACCGCCCTGGTTTTGGAGCAGACGTTCTGTTACGGTCGCGGCATGCCCCGCCCCCGCGTCCACGACCTCGACGCGCTCCTCGACGTCGCCGAACGGCTGGTCGCGTCGTCGGGAGAGGTCACCGTGCGTGGCTTGGCGGCGGCCGCGGGCGTACCGAACGGGACGATCTACCACGCGTTCGGCTCACTCAGCGCGCTGCTGGCCCAGGTCTGGCTGCGGGCAGCGACCGCGTTCCTGGACCTGCAGACCTCGTTCGTGGACTCCGCTGCCACCCCTGTCGACGCTGTCGTCGCGGCGGCCGACACGCCGGCCGCATTCGCTTCGGTGCGTCCCGACGGGGCGCGAATGCTGCTGCGCGTCAAGGCGGACCGGCTGTTCGGGCCCGAGTTGCCCGACGAGCTGGCCGACGCCCTGCACGCGCTGGACAAACGCCTGGTGGCGCTGCTCGTGCGGCTCGCGCGTCAGGTGTGGGACCGCGGCGACGGCCTGGCCGTCGAGGTGATCACCACCTGCGTCGTCGACCTGCCGACCGCGTTCTTCCGGCGCGACATCACCGATCCCCTGGTGCGGGAGCGGCTGGCCGCCGCCGTGCGAGCCGTGCTGACCGTGCCCCCTCGAGAAAAGGACCGACCGTGACTGTCTCCGTGTTCGATTTGGGCGACGACGAGAACCGCTTCTCGCCGGACTGGCTGCAGCGCGCGCATTCCTTTTTGGACGGTGTCTCCGATGCACTGGTGACCACCGGCGGCGGGAAGTTCTACTCGAACGGCCTCGACCTCGACTGGCTCATGGCCAACGGGGACCAGGCAGCGAAGTACGTCGCCGAGGTGCAGGAGCTGTTCGCACGCGTGCTGACGCTGCCGGTCCCGACGGTCGCGGCGGTCAACGGCCACGCGTTCGGCGCGGGCGCGATGCTGGCGATGGCCCACGACTTCCGCGTGATGCGAAGCGATCGCGGGTACTTCTGCTTCCCGGAGGCGGACATCAACATCCCGTTCACGCCGGGAATGGCGGGGCTGATCCAGGCCAAGCTGACGCCGGCGGCGGCGATCGCGTCGATGACAACGGGACGCCGGTTCGGCGGCTCCGAAGCTTTGGCGGTGGGTCTCGTGGACGAGATCGCGGCCGAGGGTGACGTGGTGAAGATGGCTTCCGAGCGGGTCGAGGCGTTGGCGGGCAAGGACCGCGGCACACTGGGCGCGATCAAGGCGACGATGTTCGCCCCGGCGGTGGCGGCACTGCGCACCCCTGCGTAGACCGCGACGATCGCGCGTGGTGTCGATGCGCGGTGTATGCCTCCGGCCCCCGGTATCCAGCTTACCGGCGGCCACCGACAGTTCCGGGCGATCGCGCGCCGGGTCGATTCCAGGCCCGCGAGCGTCGCGAATGACTCATTCGCGACCTCCGACGCCGCCAATGACTGATTCGCGACCTTCCGGGGGCCGCCGCTACCCCGGCTCGAAAGCCGTGAAGGAGGCCTTCACGGCTTTGCGCAGGCAGCAAGACGGCGGCGCAGGTGGGCCCGCTCGGGTTCCGTCCCCGCCAAGGCCAAGGCCGCACGGTAGGCCGCCGAAGCCTCGGCGGCCCGGCCCAAGCGGGCGAGGAGGTCACCCCGCGCCGCGGGAAACGGGCTGTACTCCCGCAACCGTGGCTCCTCCGCCAGCGCGTCGAGCAGCGCGAGACCCGCCGCCGGGCCGTCCCTCATCGCCACCGCCACCGAGCGGTTCAGCTCCACCACCGGGGACGGCGCCAGCCCGCGCAGCACGTCGTACAACCCCACGATCTGCGGCCAGTCCGTGCCCGCCACGTCCGCGGCCTCGTCGTGCAGGGCCGCGATCGCCGCCTGGACGCCGTACAGGCCCGGTGGTCCGCCCGTCAGGGCGACGTCGACCAGCGAAGTCCCCTCCGCGATCATCGCGCGGTCCCAGCGGCCGCGGTCCTGGTCGTCGAGCAGCACCAGGTCGCCGTCCGGGCCTGTGCGGGCGTCGCGGCGCGCGTGGATCAGGAGCATCAGCGCCAGCAGCCCCGCGACCTCCCGCTCCCCCGGCAGCAGCCGGCGCAGGATGCGGGCCAGCCGGATCGCCTCTTCCGCCAGGTCGAGCCGCTGCAGAGCCGGGCCCGAACTGGCCGCGTACCCCTCGGTGAAGATCGAGTAGACGACCTGGAGCACTCCCGGCAGCCGCCCCGGCAGCTCGGCGGCGTCCGGCACCCGGAACGGGATGCGGGCCGCGCGGATCCGGTTCTTCGCCCGCACGATCCGCTTGCCCATCGTCGCGCTGGGCACCAGGAACGCGCGCGCCACCTCCGGCGTCGTCAGGCCGGCCAGGCAGCGCAGGGTCAGCGCCGTGCGGTCCTCGGCGGGCAACGCCGGGTGGGCGCAGGTGAAGAACAGCTGGAGCCGTTCGTCCGGCAGGCCGCCGTCGGCGAGCGGGGCGGGCGCCGCGCGGTCGGCCTCGACCTGCAGCACCGCGAGCCGGGCCGCGTAGGCCTGGTCGCGGCGCAGCCGGTCGACGGCCTTGCGCCGCGCCGTCGTCATCAGCCAGGCACCCGGCTTCGGCGGCACGCCTTCGGCAGGCCAGTGCACCAGCGCGGCCTCGATCGCCTCCGACGTCACCTCCTCGGCCAGGTCGAGGTCGCCGAACCGGCGGACGAGCGCGGCGAGCAACAGCCCGCGCTCCTCCCGGAAAACAGCCTCGACCGACGCCCGCCCCTCCACCACCGTCAGTCCCCGTAGGAAGCGAGCGGCCGGACCACGATGTGCCCGCCGTCGCGGGCGCCCGGGCAGCGCGCCGCCCAGTCGAGCGCGACGTCGAAGTCCGGCACGTCGACGACGAAGTAGCCGCCGAGCACCTCCCGCGACTCCGCGAACGGCCCATCGGTGACGATCCGCTCGCCACTCTCGTCGACGCGGACCGCGGCGGCGGTGGTGAAGTCGGCGAGCGAGTTCCCGCCGACGTGGACGCCGGCGTCTTTCATGGCCTTGTCGAACAGCATCCAGTCCTCGGGCGTGCTGCAGCCGGTGGGCGCGCCGTCCGCGTCGAGCGAGGCGTTGATCAGCATCAGGTACTTCACGGGATTCCTCCGGTGGCTCGGTTGCCGTACGCCAGCACTACGAACGGCCCGCGACGTCTTGGACACCCTCGCCCGGCATTTTCTCATGTCAAGAAACTTTGACATGGTGTCTGGTTTGTTTTACCTTGAGCTGGTGACCCACGAAGAGAAGCGCGCCTGGATCCTCGGGATAGCCGCGATAGCGAGTTACGCGGTGTATCTGGTGGTGATCCTCGGCAGGGCCGGCGAGCGCCCGCTGGCCGAAGTCCCCTACGTCGCGACCCTGCTCTGGACGGTCGGCGCGTCCATCGTCGCCACGATCGTCGCGAGCATCCTCGCCGCGATGGTCTCGAAGGACGGTGGGAAGGACCAGCGCGACCGCGAGATCGGCCGGTTCGGCGAGTACGTCGGCCACTCGTTCGTCGTCATCGGCGCCGTCGCGGCGCTGCTGCTGGCCATGGCCGAGGCGCCGCACTTCTGGATCGCCAATGCCGTCTACCTGGCCTTCACGCTCTCGGCGATCCTCGGGTCGGTCGCCCGGATCTTCGCCTATCGCCGGGGCTTCCAGCCGTGGTGAAACCGACCCGCGTCACCAACTCGCTCCGCGCCCTCCGGTTCGCGCACGGCCAGATGACCCAGGCCGACCTCGCCGGCCGGATCGGCGTCACCCGCCAGACCGTCATCGCGATCGAGCAGGGCCGCTATTCGCCCTCGCTCGAGATGGCGTTCCAGCTCGCGCACGTGTTCGGAGTCCCGCTCGAAGAAGTGTTCCAGTACCCGGAGGAGTCACCATGAAAGCGATCGTCCATGACCGCTACGGCAGCCCGGACGTCCTCGAGTTCCGCGACGCCGAAAGACCGTCGCCCGGCGACGGCGAGGTCCTCGTGCGCGTGCACGCGGCCGGCGTCGACCCGGGCGTGTGGCACCTGACCACCGGGCACCCGTACCTGCTGCGCCTGCTGGGTTTCGGGCTGCGCCGGCCGAAGCTGCCGGTGCGGGGCCTCGACTTCGCCGGGACGGTCGAGGAGGTCGGCGACGGCGTCTCGCGAGTCCGGCCGGGTGACGAGGTGTTCGGCGTCTGCGAAGGCGCGTTCGCCGAGTACGCCGTCGCGAAGCAGGACCTCGTCGCGGCGAAACCCGCCCGCCTTTCCTTCGAGCAAGCGGCGGCCGTCCTGGTTTCCGGCGGCACCGCCCTGCAGGCCGTGCGCGACGTGGGCCGCGTCCGGCCCGGGCAACGTGTCCTGGTCATCGGGGCGGCGGGCGGTGTCGGCACCTTCGCGGTCCAGCTGGCCAAGGCGTTCGGCGCGGACGTCACGGGAGTCTGCAGCACCGCCAAGACGGACCTGGTCCGCACGCTCGGCGCCGAACACGTCGTCGACTACACCCGCGAAGACGTCCCGGCGCAGCGGTACGACTTGATCGTCGACACCGCGGGCCTGCGCTCGCTGACCGCCCTGCGCCGGGCGCTGACCCCGCGCGGCACGCTCGTGATCGTCGGCGGCGAGAACGGCGGCAAGTGGCTCGGCGGCATCCAGCGGGTGTTCCGGGCCGCGCTGCTCAACCCGTTCGTCCGGCACCGGTTGCGCGGGCTCGTCTCCCGCGTGCGCGGAGCGGACCTCCACGACCTGCGGGACCTGATCGAGGCCGGGCAGCTCACGCCGGCGCTCGACCGGACGTACCCCCTCGCCGACGCCGCCGCCGCGATCGGCCACCTCCACGCGGGACGCGCGGCGGGCAAGGTCGTGCTCACCGTGCTCACAACCTGACGCCGAGGTCCTTCAGCCGCTTGACCCGGTCGATGTGGGCGGGGTGCCCGGCCATCAGCCGGGACCACAGCCGGCGCTCGTCGCCGCGGTCCCGCAGGTTCCACGCCTTGAGCAGCAGCACCAGCTCCCGGCCGTACCCCAGCCGCGCCGCCATCCGGTCGGCCCGGTACTCGCCGAGCCGCTTCGACCAGGCGAGCACCGGGCCGAGCAGCGGCGTCAGCAGCAGCCACGGGTCGAGGAACGCGAGTGCGGTGAGGACGCCCAGGCTGAGCAGCACCGTGACCAGCACTTCGGCCGACCGGCCGAAGGAGCGGAACACGCGGCCGACGTGCGGCACGACCCAGGCGATCAGCCGGACCAGGCGGGACAGCACCCGGGCCGGCAGCTCGAGCCAGTGGACCAGCAGCGTGGCCCGCGTGTGCCCGGACAGGTGGTGGCCCAGCTCGTGGGCGAGGATCGCTTCCAGCCCGGGACGCTCGAGGTCGAGGGCGGCCCGGGTCACCGCGACGGTCCGGCCCCCGGCGGCGAAGGCGTTGAGCTCGCGCGACGGCTCGACCCACAACCGGTAGCGGCCGCCGTCGACCCCCGCCGCGTCGCAGACGGCGGCCCAGCTCGGCGTGAGCCACGTCAGCTCACGTTGGCTGGGTTCGCGCATCTTGAGCAGCACGGACAGCACGAGGTGCTCGTAGACGGGGACGAACGTGATCGCGCCGGCCAGCGCCCAGCCGGCCGGCGGCACCCAGAAGTACGCCGGCCAGACCAGCTTCCCGAGCAGGCCCAGCACCAGCAGGCTGCTGGCGACCACCGGGACGGCGAGCACCACCCCCAGGACCGCGGAAAGATCCACCCGCGCCCGCTCCTTATCGCTCACGCTCCCCCTCCCGGCCGGGTCCACCTTGGCGTGACACCCGGCGGAGCACAACGGCCCGCCGGAACTGTCCGGGAGCTGTCAGGAAAACGCGTTCGCGTGCGCCTCGGCCCAGTCGGTGAACGTGCGGGCGGGCCGGCCCGTCACCTCGGCCACCGTCGGGTACACCGTCGCTTCGTCCAGCGTCCTGCCGACGTAGAAGTCCCAGAACGCTTCGACGTACTCTCGCGGCATGCTCGCCTCCAGCTCGGCGCGCGTCTCGTCGTCCGTCAGCCCGACGAACTCGAGCTTCCGGCCGAGCACCTCGGCCAGCACCGCGACCTGGTCGGCGGGCCGCAGCGCCACCGGGCCGGTCAGCTCGTGGATCTGCCCTTCGTGACCGCCGACGAGCGCCCGCGCCGCCACCGCGGCGATGTCCGCCGGGTCGATGGACGCGGCCGCGACGTGCGGGAACTGCGCGCGGACCGTGTCGCCTTCGCGTAGCTGCGGGAGCCAGCGCAGCGCGTTCGCCATGAACGCGCGCGGGCGCAGGAACGTCCAGTCCAGCCCCGACTCGCGGACCGCGCGTTCGGCGAGGGTCATGTACGCCGAGACCGCGTTGTCCAGGTTTTCCAGCGCCGCCGAGCCACCGGACAGCAGCACGATCCGGCGAACGCCCGCGTCACGCGCCTTCGCCAACATGCCGGGCATGTCCTGATAGCCCGGCAACAGGAAGACCCCGTCGACGCCCTCAAGCGCGTCGTCCAGACCGGCGGGATCGTTGAGATCGCCTACGACGGCCTCGGCGCCGTCCGGCAGCACGGCGTCCGGCCGGCGCACCAGCGCCCGGACCGGCTCACCCGCTTTCGCCAGTGCCGCAACCACTTCCGCGCCGACGTTGCCGGTGGCGCCGGTGACCAGGAACATCGCTCTACCCCCAGAGTCGGTTCCCGGCCAGCCTAGCGCCACCGGCGGCCGTCAGTCCTGCGCCGGCAGGTCGTCGAACTCGACGACCTGGCGCACCTCGACCTCGATCTCGAGGTCGAACAGCTCGGCGTACTCCTTGGCGAACTCGACCGCCTCGGCCTGGTCGGCGGCGTTGATCAGCGCGAACCCGCCGATGACCTCCTTCGCCTCGGCGAAGGGCCCGTCGGTGACGCGGATCGCCGCGCCGCGCGGCTTGCGGACCAGCGCACCCTTGTCCGACTTGTGGACGCCCTCGGCGGTGATCAGGATGCCCTTCTCGGCCGACTCCTGGATGAACCCGCCCATCTTCTGCATGAACTCCGGGCTGGGGTTCCACGCCTGCGGGTCGTTCTCGTCGACCCGGTGCATCATGAGGAAACGCATGGTCGTTCTCCCTGTTCTCGTCGGCCGGGGCCCGGGTCCTCCCGGGCTCGTCGACCGGCCTTCACCCCCGCGTCGATCGGCCGCTCGCGGCGTTCGACATTTTGCTCCGGAGATTTTTCCGGGAGAGTACTGTGACGCGGGTCACTGGGAGGAAGGTGCTCGATGTCCGTTCTGCTCGCGATCGGTACGCGCAAGGGTCTGTGGCTGGCGACCAGCCCGGACGGCCGCACGAGCTGGGAGGTGACCGGCCCCCACCACCCGATGACCGAGGTGTACGCGGTCGGCATCGACACGCGCCGGTCGGCGCCGCGGCTGCTCGCCGGGGTCACCAGCGAGCACTTCGGGCCGAGCGTCGCCACCAGCGACGACCTGGGCGCCACCTGGCAGGAGCCCGACCACGCCCCCATCGCGTTCCCGCCGGACACCGCCGAATCCCTCGTCCGCGCTTGGCAGCTCGTGCCCGGGCCGGCGAGCGAGCCGGACGTCGTCTACGCCGGCACCGAGCCGTCCGCGCTGTTCCGGTCGGCCGACGGCGGCCGCACCTTCGAGCTGGTCCGCGGCCTGTGGGACCACCCGCACCGCGAGCACTGGACGCCCGGGGGCGGCGGCAAGGCGATCCACACGGTGCTCCCGGACCCGGTCGAGCCGGGCCGCGTCACCGTGGCGATGTCGACCGGCGGCGTCTACCGCACCGAAGACGGCGGCGCGTCCTGGCACGCCAGCAACACCGGCATCAAGGCGGTGCACGTGCCCGACCCGTACCCCGAGTACGGCCACTGCGTGCACAAGGTCGCGATGCACCCGAGCGCGCCGGACCGGTTCTTCGCGCAGGTGCACCACGGCGTCTACCGCAGCGACGACGCCGGGGCGAGCTGGCAGTCCATCGCCGACGGCCTGCCCAGCGACTTCGGCTTCCCGATGGTCGTCCACCCGCACCGGCCCGAGGTGATCTACACGTTCCCGCTGACCGCCGACGCCATGCGCTTCCCGCCCGAAGGCCGGTGCCGGGTCTACCGCAGCGAGGACGCCGGGAAGTCGTGGGAGGCCGTGGGTTCCGGTCTGCCGGACGGCTACTGGGCCGGCGTGATGCGCGACGCGATGTGCGCCGACGACGCCGACCCGGCCGGGATCTACTTCGGCTCGCGGACCGGCGACGTCTACGCCAGCCGGGACGACGGCGACAGCTGGGAGCTGGTCGTCTCGCACCTGCCGGACGTGCTGAGCGTCCGCGCCGCGACGGTGTGACCGTGCGGATCACCGTGCTGGTACCCGGAACCCTGCGGGAGAAAGCCGGCGGCGAGTCCCGCCTCGAGGTCGAGATCGGCGAGCCGGCCACGCTGGGCGCCCTGCTCGACGTGCTCGCGCAGCGGTACCCGGCGCTGGAGCGGCGGTTGCGCGACGAGCAGGCGGGGCTGCGCCGCTACGTCAACTTCTACGTCGACGGCGAGGAGTGCCGCCACCGCGGCGGCCCATCGGCGGCGTTGCGCGACCGCGGCGAGGTGCAGATCATCCCGTCGGTCGCCGGAGGTTGACGGGGCCGCCCTGCACCTCGGCGACCGCGTCGCCGGCCGTTTCCCCGGGGCGCGCGAGGGTTCCGGCCAAGGTGTCGTCTGCCGGCCGGTCGAGGCCCGCCATCGCTCGGCTGGCCGAGTCGCAGGAAGACTTGCGGGTGGGCTTGGGCTTGATCCGATCTAGTTTTACAGATACGGCTTCGCCGGGGCGTAGGAAATCGGCGCTTCGTGTTGTTGCCTTCCGCTCGGTGCGAGAGCGCCGATTCCCCACGCAACGATGCCCCTGCCGCGTCTGCCGTGTTCCACCTGATCGAGTGATGAACGCGCGTTCGGATGCCGGTAATCTTGGTGTGTGGACAGCGAAACGGTGTGGAAAGCAGATGCGGTGGCCCTGGCCGACCGCATCTCCACCCTGCTCACCGTCGCGCGG
>NZ_JBFBAG010000064.1:0-57417 GCF_040682155.1 Amycolatopsis sp. NPDC051371 | reverse complement strand
TAGGACCGGCGCTTGCGAGGAGGCATGAGGACATCCTTTCAGCAGGACGATGGGTCCTGCTAACTCGGTGTCCACTACCCGGGGTGAACCTCACGACGGGCGGCCGCACACTAAGCAAGAGCCATGAGGGATCTCCAAAGCCGGCGCGCTCCGGCCGAGTCGGTGATGATGCCTGCGCCGCGGAAGCAGGCCTGCGCGCGTGGGTGAAGCTCTCGCGCTCTTGTCAGCGCTGTGTTTCGGGATCGCGGACTTCTCCGGCGGGCTGCTGTCCCGCCGTGCCCGTCCAGAGCTGATCGGGTTGATCGGCCAGGTCAGCGGGCTGCTGGCGACGGCAGTCGCGGCATTTCTGGTCGCCGCGCCGACGGTGCAGACCCCGAGTTTGTTGTGGGGTGCCCTCTCCGGCCTGGGAACTGGTATCGGCGTGCTTTTCCTCTACCGCGGCATGGGCCGCGGCAGGATGAGTGTGGTCGTGCCGCTCAGCGACGTCGGCGGGGTCGCCCTTCCGGTTCTCGCCGGCGTCGCACTGCTGGGCGACCGGCCCTCCGGGTCCGCCTGGGCCGGTATCGTCGTGGCACTGCCGGCATTGTGGTTGATCGCCCGCGAAGGTGGCGGCGACCACGACTCGAACTCCGCGAACAGCGCAGTCGACGGGTTGATCGCCGGGATCGGCTTTGCGCTGCAGAACATCGCGCTGGGACAGGTCGACCCAGCCGCGGGGATGTGGCCGATCGCTATCAGCCGGCTCGTGTCCGCGCTCACCTTGTTCCCGGCCGTCCTCTCCACACCGCAACGATTCCGCGTTCCCCCGCGACTCCTCCTGCCCGCCGCGGTGACCGGTATCGTCGCTGCCGCCGCGATCGTGCTCTACACGTTGGCCACCCGGCAGCAGCTCCTCGCGATCGCGGTCGTTCTGTCGTCGCTGTACCCGGCAATCCCGGTACTGCTAGGAATCTCACTGCTCAAAGAAGAGCTGCGCGCTACGCAGGTACTGGGGTTGGTCGGGGCGGGAGCCGCGATTGTGTTGCTGGCAATCTGAGTCGCTATCGGACCGGTACGGATCCTGGACAGGACGAGTAGCTCAAGTGATCGCCATGGCTGCAGGGCACCACAAAGGTTGTCGGCATAGAAGCTTGCGACGTCACCCTCCGAACCTGAATTTCAGGCGTGCCAGGGTTATCGTCGCGTTCCGACGGCTCAAAGGGGAGAACCCAGCAGGTCGCCCAGCGCTACAACCGTGACGCGACAGGCGTGGTTGCTGGTGACGGTGGCGTCGTGAGCAGGCGTGAGCCGCGGCCGTGTCAATGGCCGGCGGTGTCACTGGTGTGGGCGCTGGACGAGGTGTTCATCGGGTTCGCGGGCCGACCGGTGGCGGTGGTCCGCCGCGAGCTGGAGGATGCCTGCGAGGTGTTGGACTGCCGGCTGGACGACGACACGTTGGACGTGTTCGCGGCCGAGCTCGGCCGCCGGTGAGCGACCACATCAAGCAATGGCGAGGACTCGCGGACCGATACGACAAGCACGCCACCGTCTACCGCGCCGGGCTTGTTCGATCGAGTCCGGGCTCACCACCGGAGCTAATCGGCCCGGCTCGGTAGCATGCAACACGTGACCATCAAACTTGAGAACGTCGGCATCACCGTTCGCGACCTCGAAGCAGCGATCTCCTTTTTCACAGACCTCGGTCTCACGGTCGTCGGCCGTGACACGGTCAGTGGTGAGTGGACCGACACTGCCGTCGGCCTTGATGGCAACCACGCCAACATTGCAATGCTCCAGACGCCAGACGGTCACGGTCGCCTTGAGCTCTTCGAGTACATCCACCCCAAAGCGATCGAGTCGAATCCCACTCGTCCCAACGAGATTGGGATGCACCGCGTCGCCTTCTCAGTCGATGACATCGACGAAGCCCTCAAGATAGCCGCGAAACACGGATGTCGTCCGCTTCGGGGCGTGGCGACCTATGAGGACATCTACAAGCTCACGTACGTCCGCGGTCCCAGCGGCATCATCGTGATGCTCGCCGAGGAGCTGAAGAAGAACTGACGCCCGATCGGCACAATCAGGATGTGTTGCTAACCTCCTCGGGGCTATAAGCAGACAGCCGAAGAGTTTTCGCTGGTGACAGCCCACTACGTGCCATCCGCAGGCTATTTCCCCCTGCCGGATGGGCCGGGCTCGTGGTCCTCTGCGGCTACACCGCGGCTGTACTCGGCCTCGCCGCTTTCCGGCTACGACAGCGGAACCCAGCTCACCACCGCAACCGGAATGGGGATAGCGAGGGCATGGCTGAAGAGTGGCTGCCGGCCTCGACGCTTGTTAGCGCGAATTCCTGCCCGACCAGCCTCAGGCCCGGGACGCGCGGCCGGACGCGGGCTGACGTGCTCACCGGCCGCGGTCGCGATACTCCCGCCATGCGCACTGCAGCTCGACAACTGCGGCGTCCTCGTCGACGCCCGGAAGCGGAGGATCCGGTTCGCATGGCTCGCCGTCGTCGGCGACGAGCTGATGCAGTTGCTCCAGCAGCCCGATGCCGCAGTCGTAGTGACTCAGCTGCCGCGGCCGGACGAGATCACGAGCGAAGACCAGGTCGGGACGCTGTGGTGTCAGCTTGAGCCGATAGGGCACCGGGCGGGTGGCGTGGCGCCGCCACGGTTCCCTGGGCGCCGTGACGCTCAGCCGATCCGCACCAGCGAGAGGGCGAGCGAGTCCCGGGTCACGGTCACCGCGACGTGCCCGTCCGGACCGAGCACCAGGCCGTCGAGCGTGGCCGTCCCGGGCAGCTTCGCCTCGCCCTTGAAGGTCGGTTCGCCGCCGTCGGGAACGTCCCAGAGCCCGACTGTGCCGACGTGGGTGGTGAGGGTCAGGACGCGGCCGCCCGCACCGAACGCCAAGCCGCCGGCTCCGTACTCGTGCTGCTGAGCCGGACCGGCCGTCCGGGCCGGAGCCGCGGCCGTCCAGAGCTGGACCGAACCCCACTTGGCGAGCGCGAAGCCCCGGCCGTCGGGGCGCACCGCCACCGCCGCCAGGTCGTCCTCGTCCGAGCTGCTCGACGTCGTGATGTGCGCCGGGTCGGGCACGTCCAGCACGAGCACCGGGCCGACGTCCTCCTGGCCGGCGACGAGGGTGCGGCCGTCGGGGCCGAACGCCATCAGCTCGGCGGACGAAACACCGGTCAGCTTCACCGAAGAGCCCAGCTTCGCCGGGTGGGCGGGGTCGGCGACGGTCCACAGCTGCACCTCGCCCGAGCGGGTCACCGCGAGTGTCCGGCCGTCCGGGCTGAACGCGAGGGCGTTGATGGCGCAGCACGGCAGCTCCCGCGCCGACAGCTGCCCGAGTTGCGCCGGGTGCGCCGGATCGGCGGTGCTCCACAGCTGGACGTTCTCGTTCTGGTCGTCGGTCACGGCGAGCACGTGGCCGTCGGGGCGGAAGGCGGACCGCTCGGCGTAGGGCTGCTTGCCCAGCCCGGGCCGCGGGATCCGGCCCGCCGGGCGCGGGTGGCCCGGGTCGGCCAAGTCCCAGAACTGCACGGCCGACTCGACCGCGGTGACGAGCACGCGCCCGTCGGGACTGAACGTCGCCGCCTGCGTGACCTCGGTCCCGCCCAGCGCCACCGCGCCCGGCAAGTCCCCGAGCGCGGTGACGGGCACGACGGTCACCGGCGGCTTCTTGTCCCCGGGGTTCGCGATGGCCAGCACCACCACGAACGCGACGACCAGCCCCACGATCGTGAGCACCACAGGGAGCTTCACCCGTGATGGCGCCGGGCCGTGGGGCACCGTCGCGGCGACGGTCGCCTTGGGGTGCGGCACCGTCGGTTCGGTGCCGGGCGCCTGCGGGGCGGTGACATCGGAACCCAGCAGCGCCAAGGCCTGCTGGGCCGTCAGGCGCCGCCCGGGTTCGCGGACCAGGCACCCGGCGACGACCCGCCCGAGCGGGCCGCCGCACGGGGGCGCCGGGACCTCGGCGTAGAGCACGGCGTGCACGACGGCCGCGGCGGCGGGGTGGTCGAACGGGCCGCGGCCCGCGAGTGCGTGGAACAGCGTGGCCCCCACCGACCACAGGTCCGCGGCCAGCGTGGGATCTTCGCCGTGGAACAGCTCGGGCGCCATGTACGCGGTGGATCCCATGACGCCGTCGCGGGTCAGCCGGGTCTCGTCGACCGCGTGCGCGATGCCGAAATCGACGAGCTTCACCCGGTCGCCGGGCAGGACGAGGATGTTGCCCGGCTTGACGTCCCGGTGCACCACGCCGATCCGGTGGGCCGTGGCGAGCGCTTCCAGGATTCGCACCGCCAGCGCCGCGACCCGCGCCTCCGGCAGGCGCCGGTCGCGCTCCAGCACCTGCGCGAGGGACGGGGCTTCGACCAGCTCCATGACGACGTACACCGCATCGTCGTCCTCGGTAGCGGGCAGGACGTCGTGGATGGCGACGACCCCAGGGTGGCTGATCTGCCCGGCGGTGCGCGCCTCCCGCAACGCGCGGCGCCCGACCAGCGCTTTCTCGTCGGCCGGGAGCCCGGGCGGCGGCCGCAGCTCCTTGACGGCGACGGCGCGCTCGATCAGCTCGTCCGTTGCGCGCCACACCTTGCCGAAACCGCCCTCGCCGAGCACCGAGCCCAGTCGGTAGCGCCCCCGGAGGAGCTGCGGCGACGCAGCTTCCACCATCGACTCTCCTCGCCCCGGATCCCCAGTTGATCGGTCGCAAGGTAACAGGTGGCGGCGGTTTCCTCAGGCGTAACAGCCGGAAAGGACGCCGAACGCGGCCTTCGGCTCCCACGGCACGCCCGGGTACGGCGTCCCGTGACGAGCGGGCGGTAGGTCGGCGTCGGTAGCACGGTCGTGCCGGACCGCTTCGCCACGAGGATCGCGCGGGAGCGGGTCTGTGGGACGCCGAACTCCTCGGCGGCGAGGAGCCCGGTGTCCACTGAGTAGCCCTCGCGGCGAAGCACCTCGGCGACGGCCTCCCAGACCGGCGGCAGGGGGCCTGCTCGAACGCAACCCACTCCGCCGAGGTCGAGGAGCGCGAGGAGCCACTGGAGCGGCTGCAGCACGAGGGCGGTCCTCTCGTCAGCGAAAGCGGACGTGTCGACGACCTGACGGGCTTCGAGACTCTTGATTCCGATGAGGACGAGGTCGAGAGCCTTCCGCCAGGCGCCCTTCCCTGTCGGCGAGAAGGTCTGGCAGGGAAACCCTTACCTGACCGATGACGATCCGATGCGCCTGGCCTTCCTGACAACCCCGCCGGGCCCCGAAGTCACCGCCGCGTCGGCATCGACGCCCCTCCGTCACCGCGCTTTCGCCGCCCGGCGGCGGGACCACGCGCCGGCGTCAGCGGTGTAGCGGACCAGGAGCCGCGCAAACTGGGCGCGTTCCTCCGGCGACCAAGTGGCTGTGATGTCTTCGAATGCCGCGCGCTGGTCGGCGGCGAACCGGGTTCGCTCGGCCTCGCCGCGTTCGGTGAGCTCGAGCACCGTCCGGCGACCGTCGGCCTGGGAGGCCGCCCGCCGCAGCAAGCCGTCGGCGATGCAGGCCGCGACCGTCCGACTCGCCACCGGCTGCACGACACCCATCTCCGCGGCGAGCCCGCCGACCGTCAGCTCACCCGGAGCGTCGGCGACCACGTTCAGCACCAGGTTGCGGGACATGTCACGGCTCGTGGCCGGAGTGCGGCGGCGCAGCCGGGACAGGGCCGGGCCGATCTGGTCCAGCAGGGAATCTTCGGCGGAACTGCTCACCTCCCGGATCGTAGTACCCCGCGCATTTGCATACCAAGTCAAAACTACATAGCATCAGGTATGTAACTACGAGCGAGGAAGCGAGGCTGCCATGGCCACCACCGCCATCACCGGAGCCCGGGTGTTCGACGGCGAGAAGACGCTGGGGGTGCAGACCGTCGTCCTCGACGGCCGGACGATCCGCAGGATCGGCGGCGAGGTGCCCGACGGCGCCGAGGTCGTCGACGGCCGGGGCGCAACCCTGCTGCCCGGCCTGATCGACGCACACGTCCACTCCGGCCCCGGCACCCTGGGACTGGCCCTGCGGTTCGGCGTCACCACCGAACTGGAGATGCAGGGCATGAACACCCGCGAAAACCGGGCGCACATCACCGAGGACGACACGGTCGCCGACGTCCGCTCGGCCGGCTTTGCCGTCACCCCACCCGGAGGTCACCCCAGCGAACTCATGCCCGAAGGGTTCCGGCCGGCCGGCGACCTGCCGCCGGTGATGCCGCTGATGCCGTTCTCCACCACCCCGGAAGAGGCCGCCGCGTACGTCCCGCAGTTGCTGGCGCGCGGCTCCGACTACATCAAGTTCATGATCGACGACGGCAGCGTCGAAGGACACCCCGGCCTGCCGATGCTCGACCAGGCCACGCTCGACGCGGGCGTCGCCGAGGCCAAGAAGTACGGCGCCCTCACCGTCGCTCACACCCTGACCCTCGACGCCACCCGCATGGCCGCCGAAGCCGGCGTCGACGGCGTCGTCCACGTATTCATGGACCAGCCGCACACCACGGAAATCGTGGACCTGATCGCCGAAGCCGGAATGTTCGTCGTGCCGTGCGTCTGCCTCGACGCGTCGATGATGGGCATCACCGGCAGCGACCTCGCCGACGATCCCCGGGTCGCCCGCCGCCTCGACGACAAGTGGGAAAAAACCCTGCGATCCAGCTACAACCGTTACCCGCAAGGCAAACTCGACGACGTCCTGGCGACCGTACGGGCGCTGGCCGTCGCAGGCGTGGACCTGCTGGCCGGCACCGACGCCTCCATGGCCGAGACCTTCTTCGGCGGCCTGGCGCACGGCGCCAGCCTGCACCACGAACTGCAGTACCTCGTGGCCGCCGGCCTGGCGCCCGCCCACGCGCTGCGCGCTGCGACGGCGACCGCAGCCCGCCGATTCGGCCTCGGCGACCGAGGCCGAATCGCCGAAGGACTCCGCGCCGACCTGCTGCTCGTCGACGGCGACCCGACCGAGAACATCGGCGACACGCTCAACACCCGCGCGATCTGGCGACGCGGCAGCCGACCCGAGCAGGCGTGACAGCGCCGGTCTTCCTGGGTGCCGCACACCCAGGAAGACCGAGATGACGAAATGCTGGACTACGTGCGCACGCAGGGCCGCGGTAGCGTGATCGCGGCCGGTCCTTGCTTCCGGAGCACCGACCGGCGACGCCCGCGAACACGCTCCAGAGCCATCGTGCAGACCGACCATGGCGACAGCATCGAACCTCTGAAGTAACCGATGAGCGATCACGCGAGCAGCTGCCCGGGAACAGCGTCAAGGCGATACGGTAAGCGCATGTACGTGACGCCGCCGACGCCGCATGTCACTCGCCCGGTTGCCGCGCCTGCCTGGTGGCAAGTGTTCGGACCCGGGCTCGCCGCGCTGATCGGGCTGTTCATGCTGACCGTGATCTACCGGTTCGACGGCATGTCGGAAATCCAGCGCAACCTCGGCTTGTCCAGCCAGAGCCTGCTCCTGATCGGATTGGTCTCCTATCTGGTCGGGGCAGCGCTCGCGGTACCCGTCGGGCTCCTGCTCGGCGCCCGCTTCCCCACGGCGGTGACCATCCCCGCACTCGGCTTCCTGTTCTTCGGCGTCCTGCTGGCCGCCTTCGCCGACGCCGGCGGGCTCCTGCTGGTCGGCCGTGCCTTTACGGGGCTCGGCACCGGCGCGGCCGCCGGTGCGACGGTCGCGCTGATCCTGAAGCTCCGCGAGCGACGCGGCGTCGTCGCCGGCGTGACCGCCGCGCTCGCCGTACTCGCCCTGGTGCTCGCGCCGGTCATCGGCCAGCTGATCTCCGAAGCGGTGGGGTTCCGGGTGATCCAGCTGGCCGCGATTCCGTTCCTGCTGATCGCGCTCATCGCCAACGCGGTCCTCGGCTTCGTCACGCTCGCCGCGGCCAAGCGCCAGGTTCCGCCCATCCCATACGGCATGCCTGCCCCGCCGGCGGGACCCGTCGGTCCGGCCGGGTTCACCGGCGACCCGTGGCAATCGGGCGGCGCCTGACGACTTGCTCCGCTGATGTACTGATGTGCCACCGTGAGTCTGCCGCGTGACGGAGGTAGTAGTTGTGACGGGTTATGACGCGCTTGCCGAGGTGTACGAGTGGCTCATCTCCGATGTGAAGCTGACTCCGGCCGAGTTCGCTGCGTCGTTCGATGACGTCCTCAGTCTCCTGCCGTCCAACGCTCACGTCCTCGATTGTTCGTGCGGAACCGGGCAGTTGGCGGTTGGCCTCGCCGGTCTTGGTATGCAGGTTGTCGCAACTGACGCCAGCGAAGCGATGGTTCGTCGGACTGCGGAGTTGTCTGGGGAGTTCGGGGCATCTGTCCGGACAGTGCGGGCGGACTGGGAAGAGTTGCCCGACCATTTCGATGACGTCACCTTCGACATGGTGTTCTGCGTTGGCAACTCGCTGCACCATGCCGTGGGCGCGAGAGGCAGGGTTGCTGCTCTGGAGTCGATGTCACGGCTTCTGCGCCGTGGCGGGCACTTGGTGCTCACTTCCCGCACGTGGGAACTCGTGAGGGCCAGAGGTTCCCGACTGGACATCAGTGACCGACTCGTCCGCCGGAACGGTCGTGATGCCGTCGTGGTCTACCGCTGGGAGATTGCACCGCTTTGGGAGGAGGAGCACCACATCGAGATTGCGGTCGCGCAAGTTGATGCGGCTGGGTCGGTTCTTGTCCGCTCGGAACTGCTGTCGTGCTGGCCCTACCGATACGACGAACTCGAAGTCGAGTTGCACCGGGTCGGACTTCGGGCGGAAATGAGCACGTTCAACCCTGAGGCCGAGAACTACATGGTGGTGGCGAGCAAGGTCTGAGTAATAGTCAAGACCTGTGGATGATGTAGAGGTCGTGGCCCATGCAGCTGAGGCCTCCCGCTCCTTGACCAGGACCAGTAGAGTGCGCGGATGATCGTCCGTATCTGGCGGGGCTGGACAACCCCCGAGAACGCCGACGCGTACCGGTCGATCGTCAGCACGAGGGTCTTGCCGGCCATCGCCATCGGTCATCGCGATCAGCTCCTTCGTGCCGTCCGCCCGCACGCCCATCAGCGCCAGCACGGCCGACTTGGCTTCCTCCAGGCGGATGCGCAGGCGGATGCCCTCCGCCCAGACATAGACGTAGTCGGTCGCGGACAGGTCACGGTCCTGGAAGTCGGCGTGATCAGCCTGCCACTGCGTGGTCAGCCGGGTCACCGTCGCCGGCGAGAGGCCGGCAGCGGAGCCCAGGAACTGCTCGAGTGCGGGCACGAAGTCGCCGGTGGACAGCCCGTGCAGATCGAGCAGCGGCAGCACCTCGCTGATCCTCGGGGACTTGCGGCATCAGGGCGGCAGGATCGCCGAGGAGAACCGCCGACGTTCGCCCGTGGCCTCGTCGATGCGCTTGTCGTTGATGCGCGGTGCCTTGACCTCGACCGTCCCGGCGGCCGTGGTGACCTTCCGCGGCTGGTGGTGGCCGTTGCGCACCACCAGACGGCGGCCTGCCTCGTCGCGCTGATCGGCCAACTCAGCTATGTAGGTATTGACTTCCGCGTCCAGCGCGGCGGCGAGCATCCGCCGCGCGCCCTCGCGGACGATCTCGTCGATCAGGGAGCCGTTCGGGAGCCATCGGCATTGATTACGCTCAGCACGGGCGTTGCCTTCCCGACCGACGTTCGCAGCGTCGGCCTACTCGGGTGACCATCAATCGATCACTCGGGAAGGTACGCCCACCGCGCGCCTCCCGAGCCCCGATCCACAGGTACTGAGCATTGCTCCTGTAAGTCCCCGAGATCCGGAACACTGAGCTGGAAGGTTGCCGTCCTCCCGGTACCGCCGGAGCCTTCCCATACGCAGAACCATTCAGCCGGGCGGTCGTCGAACGCCATGATCGATGCGCGTTCGTCGGTGTTCAGGAGCCTCGCCGGGCTGGCGGTTGCCGGCGCGACCGCCACCAGCGCGATGAGTCCCACCGCGGCGTAGAAAGTGACTAGCCAACGCATCACCGTTGCTCCTCGTTCTCAGCGGGCGCCGGTGCGCAAGGAGCCGATGTTGTCGTTGCGGTTGTAGTGAGACGTGTTTCCCTGCCAGTTCCCGACCGGCCACGGGCCTCCGTCGCGGTTGATGTTCAGCCAGGTGCATCGCCGGCACGGTTGTTCACCCCGACCCGGCAGGAATGAATCATCATCAGGTCTCCGACAAATTTGCGATATTCGTATCAGGAGTCTATTTCGTGATCAAATCACCCGATCGGATCTATGGCGCCATCTGATCACGAGAGTACAGTTCACGCCCATTGGGGAGAGGAGGTGATTTTCTCACAGCCGACAGCAACGGAGTTGGATCACCAAAAAGAGGGGAAATATCGTGCGCAAAGCATTGGTACTTTTTGCGGCCTTTGCACTGACGTTCCTGGCATTGACCGTCACGTCAACCCCGGCCAACGCGACAGAGAAGGCCTCAGCGTCAACATCGACCACCGCTTCCACCATCGTCGCCGTCCACGATTCTTCAGCCAAGCCGGCCTCGGTGGAGTCGAATGCCTACTGCAAGGAAGGGAACACCAGCATCTACCAATGTCCCTGGATGCCCGACTGCGGCGCGGCAAACGACGGTCAGTGGATCCACGACGACAACGGGCAACTATGGCGTTGCGAGTTCTTCATCAACTTCGGCGGTTTCGCTTGGTACAGCGATCAAGGATGCCTCGCGCCGACCGACCTAGCCGGTGAGGGGCAGGTCGACACTCGATACGGACAGGGATTGCCCTCCAAAACATTAATGTGCTGACAGATGCCGTGAATCTGTAGCCGAACCTTCTCGACGGTCGATTTACACCGCGCGCGGGGAGCAGTAGGATACTTCCGCTTCCCGCACGCGGATTCGAGAGGACCGGACATGGACTCAACAGCCGATCTCAAGATGACACCCAGGTACGTCGAGGTGTCCGAAGCGGCACATCGTATCGCCGAGGAGCTCGGCCACTCCCACGTCGGCGTCGAACATGTCTTCCTGGCCATCATCAGGGACGACTCCGCCATTCCCAGCCAATTGATCGAACGCCATATGCGGCGAGACACTCTCGAACAGGAGGTATTGGAACTCATGGCGTCCAAGGGGTACCAGGGAAAGCGGCCCGACTGATTGCGAGGTTTCGTGCACATCACAGAGGGACGGCTACCCGGTTCGCTTTGGTCCAGGCGACGCGTGATCGCGGCGGCTACAGCGAGTGCGATCACGGGCTTTCACAGGTCCCGCCCGGACAGTGGCCCGCCAGTTGGGCCGGGCGGCGGTTCAGTGGACTGGGAGTGGGTCAGAGCCCAGTTCGCTTTGAGGACCGACCTGCTCCACTTCGCTCCGTTCATCATCGCCAGCCACCCCCGGGTCGTGCGAGAGGCCATCGAACTGCACCGGACAGGGCTGGACCGCGACCCGGTCGGCTACTACCGGCAGAATAAACTCCGTGAAGAAAAGGGGCGGGCCGAACTAGCCGGATACCTGGATTGCCCACCGGAAGAAGTGGCACTCACCGACAGTACGACGATGGGCCTTGCCCTCGTCTACCTCGGCCTTAAGTGCCGTCCCGGTCAGGAAATTCTGACGACGAGCCACGAATTCTACTCAACCTATGAATGCCTGCGCCTGAAGAGCACCCAATCGGGTACGACGGTCCGCCAGGTCGATCTCTACTCCGAGCCGCGTTCCGCCGAGGAACACCAGATGGTGGCGGCGCTCATCGGCTCGATCACCGGCAACACCCGATGCCTAGCTCTGACCTGGGTCCATTCCGCGACCGGAGTCAAGATTCCCGTCAAGGAAATCTGCGGCGAAATCCGGCGTATCAACGAAGATCGTGCGGAGCACGAACGAATAGTCGTCTGCGTGGACGCGGTCCATGCTGTCGGAGTCGAAGATTTCTCGATCAGTGAACTGGGCTGCGACTTCCTCGTGTCCGGGGCGCACAAGTGGCTCTTCGGCCCGCGAGGAACCGGATTCGTCTGGGGAAGCACCGCAGGCTGGAACAACGTTCAGCCGTTGATACCGAACTTCGGTGTCATGTCCGGCGAACAGCCGACCGGATTCCCGGGAATCATCGGCACCCCCGGCGGGTTTCACTCGTTCGAGCATCGTTGGTCTCTGGCTGACGTCTTCCAGTTCGTCAATCCGATCGGCAAGCCTGCGATCAGTGAGTACATCAGCGACCAGGTGACCCAGATGATCGGCCTGCTCGGCGCTGCGGGGGTCGAGGTCGCAACTCCCGCGGACGCCCGCCGACATGCCGGCATCGTCTCCTGCAAGATCGCCGG
Source organism: Amycolatopsis sp. NPDC051371 (assembly GCF_040682155.1). Classification (NCBI taxonomy): domain Bacteria; kingdom Bacillati; phylum Actinomycetota; class Actinomycetes; order Pseudonocardiales; family Pseudonocardiaceae; genus Amycolatopsis; species Amycolatopsis sp. NPDC051371. Next base: position 45,118 of record NZ_JBFBAG010000064.1, on the reverse strand, counting down.
GCGCGATTCGGCGAACGTCGTCGACGAGCTCCGAACCGACCATGGGATCGTGGCCACGACCTCACCTGGTGAAGGTGAATACGTTCGGCTGGCGCCGAGTATCGTGACGACGCCGGATCAGGTTGAATACGTGGCCGAGGCGATGAGCCGGCTCTGACCTGCGGCCGACGGTCCGGACCGCCGGGTGCTTTTCGGGCACCCGGTCAGCGCAGGATGCAGTCGACTCCGAGCCCGACCCCGGTGAGGACGTATTAGTAGACGCGCGACGCGTGGGCGGCGTCGGTCCCGGTGCACGCGATCGGGACGCCCAGCAGGTCGACCGAGCAGTAGGTGTAGAACGCGAGCCCGAGCCGTGGACCTTCATCAGCACGACGGTCGCACCGGCGTACGACGATGGCGTGCACCGAGATCTTGAACCGGAGGCCGAAGCTGACCGCCAGCGCGGCGACCAGGCAGGCGTGTTCCGCTGCGGCCAGCGCGATCATCTCATGCGGGGCGTTGCCGACCAGCAGGACGACGAAGCCGACCGCCAGCGAGCCGATGCACGCAGCGAACGGGATCAGCCGTCCGGCACGGTTGGTGACGTGGCGGCTGTCCCATTTGCCCTGCTTGGCGCCGCGAACGATGACGGCCATCCGAACCAGTGAGCCGGTCACCCCGACAATCAGCCCCCAAGCAGAGTCTCGCCCGGGTGGTGGTCAATTACCTGCCAGGCTACGAGAAGCGTCGACGCGCGCCCACACGACGCCATCTACACCGCCGGAGGCCACGAGTACACCCGCGAGGCCACCACGGTGCGCGGGTGCCGGCGGCCAGCTCGGCAACGTCGCCAACCGAGGTAGCCGCTACCGCACCGCGGGCACGGCGCGGCCTACCCCGGCGCAGCTGAGCAACACCGCCCACGACAAGACCAGCTGGTCGAGCTACTGCGCCGGCTCGACTACCTCCGCTGAGCACATCTGCTCTCAACCAAACTGAACCGACAGCGACACATTCCGAACCTAAATTTCAGATTGTTGAACAATCTGCCAATCCGTCCGTCGGAGAATTTTTTTTGAAGCGTCGCTGTCGGCGAGCCAGGCGCCGACACCCGCGCCAAGCATCGTGAGCAGCAATAAGGCCAGTTGCAACAGCAGGTTGCCGACCATTCCCGCGAATACCTGCGCACCACCCGAGCACGCCAGAGCGGCGACACCCCAGACGCGTGGCGAGAAGGTCTTCACCTTGCCATCGTCGCAGATCCTCATTCCAGGAGCCACGCCTATGACCGATTCCGTCGTTCCGGCGCACCGCCCGGCGAAGGTGCCGCTCCGCCGTCTGCTACCGATGCGTCGGTGTCCCGCACACAGACCGGTGCTCCTGCCACGGCGACCGAGCCACCGGCCGTCGACTACTACAACGCCCCGAACTTCGTGGGCGAGTCGTTCGCCCTGACCCCGACCGACACCCCGTTCCTGTCCGCGATCGGCGGGCTGACCGGCGGCAAGCGCGCCACGCCCGGGAACGGATCGCCGCCGAAAACGCGCCCGCGCCCCGCCGACGACCCGCCCGCAAGCAGCCGTCGCCACCCGACCTCGACGTAACCATCTCCTCGCTGCCGAAGGGAGGCGCGCCCCCCACGCGTTCCTTCGCCTCACGGCCGTGGGCAGACGTCAGGGCCGGAAGCGTGGGCTTCCGGCCCTGAACGTGGATGCGGTGTGCTGCTACTTGCCCAGGAGCGCGGTTGCCGACTCGAGGGTCCCCGGACCGTGCTGGGTCAGCGGGGCGGTGACCGCACCGGTGTTGTAGCGCCCGCCGTGGGTCAGCGGGGTGCTCCCGGCCAGCTGGGTCAGCCCGGTGAGCGAGGCCAACCGGGTCACGTCGGACACCCCGTTCAGCGCCGGCACCCCCGACGGGAGAACTCCGTTGGTGCTCGGCAGCAGTCCGCCCAGCAGCGGAAGCCCTGCTGCCGGCGTGTCCGCGCGCCGGTCGTAGGTCGGCATCGCGGGCGGCAGGACCGGCGCCGCCGACTGAACTGCCCCGGCCGAAGCGCCGGACGTGTGCAATCCGGTGACCCGGGTGCCTGCATTGGGGTTCAGGGGCTGGGTCGAGACCTCTCCGCGCAGCGGCAGCGCCGTCAGCTGACCGTCGACCGGCGTGACCGTTGCCCGGCCCGGCATCGTGTCCGGCGTCGCCGTCAGCGGCGCGGTAACCGGCAGAACGGGCAGGTCGGTAGCCGCCAGCTCACCGCCCAGCGGTGCGTTGAGGTCCTGTTCCGGCAGATCGCCGTCCACGTCGGCGCTCGGCGCCGGATCGTGCTGGAGCAGGTGCACCGGCACCATGTGCAGGACCCCGGCGGGGACCGGAGCCTCGGCGGCCGGGGCCGGGCTCTGCTGAATGGCGGCGGGCAGCACACCGGCCGCGGCCTGCGACTGAGTCGCCTCAAGGCCGTTGGTAACGCCGTTTACCGCGTCGGCGACACCGTGCTGCCCGGGGTTGATGACAAGCTGGTCCAGCGACGAGGCCGGCACATCGGGAGTGACAGTTTCGGCCGCGGACGCGCCGCCGGTGCCCACCATCAGCAGGCCGCCGCTGGCCAACGCGACCTGCAGGGTCCGCTTCGTCTGGATACGCATGACAAATACTCCTTCGAACAACACAATAGAAAATGGCAAACGGTTACTGAATAACAGCAAAGGCGTCGACGGATGAACCGCCGGCAACGAAAGCGCACGCCGGCTTCACCCGCGGAAGTCCGGTATGGGTCGGCGCCGTGACGACACCCGATGCGAGCAGGCGAACTGCCGACGCGGGTTTGCGGGCCGGAGGGCCGGAGTGTGTGTCAGTCCGGCGTGATGCCGGGCTGGATTTCCGCCGCTGTCACAGCTCGGCGCAGCACATCATTTCGGCGGTGCGACGGCTGCGGGTGGTCCGCGGCAGGTGGCTGCACCGCGTCGCCACAACCGCGGTCGTGGCCGGCGCTGAGACCGGCATTGGCCGGAACCACGCAGGACGGCAGCCAGGAACGTCCGCGCCCAGTTGCGCCGTGATCGGATCCGTGGTCAGCGTGCGCCTGACCGGCGATCGCTGTCGTGGCGGCGCGGACTGGGATCGCCACCGGGGAGAGCCCGGCCGATCGTTCCCGCGTTCCGCTGTCCGCCGGTGCGCGCGTGGCGTCGTTCCGCCCCACTACATCGGGACCAAGGGGCGACTGTTCGACGTGGTCGCGTGGGGCGTCGGCCTGCGCAGCCAGTCCCGTCAGGTCGGTCGCCGTCACGGCGATGCGCCCGACCGCGAGGACGGTAGCGGGAACCGAAGCCGCCGCGTGAGTGACGCTTGTTTCGAGGACGTCAGCCAAGCGGCCCGTCTGCGCGGCTGCTCCAGACAGGTCGCGCACACGGGCAAGGGTGGGTGTCGCGGCGTCGTGAGCGCGCCGCACCAGGGGAACGGAGCCAGTCACCTGCGCGAGCATGGGCGACTGCGCGTCGCCGGCGGTTGTCACGACGGCCTGGGTACCCGACCCGATCGGCCCATCCGTGACTTGGGTGACAGTGCTGGCCGATGCCGTTGCTGTCAGCCACACGATCGCGGAGACCGCAGCAGCGCCCCCGATCACGACCAGCGCACGCGCGAGGATTCGACCGGCATGCACCGTGTCGCCTCCCCGCCTCGTCGCACTCGTCACGATCTCGATCCCCGTCTGTTTACCGACGCTTCTGCCATCGGCGATCAATCACGCCGATTCGGCCGCTCCACCATAACCACACGCCATTCACCACTTCTGCTTTACCCCACTCAGGGAGCCCGACGGATCCGAATTCAGTCCATTCGAGCACCGCTAGCCACGTCGCCGACCAGCAGGAACTCGCTTCCAAGATCGAATAAGCACACATCGAGCATGACGTAGTCGATTCACCCGATATAGCTACAATGTCGCTGGATTTCGAAGACTTCCCGCAACACGATCGAGGGGCCTGCGCGTGAATCGCGGCCGCGGCGTGCACCCTCCCCACCGACGACGCTTTCACCACCCGGTCATCCGACGTCGTCGATCCCCGTTTCGTTCTCACTCGAGGAGATCTCCATGATCAAGAAGATCGGCCTGATCACCGGCGCCCTCGCCGCCGGCGCGTTCCTCACCGGCGGGGTCGCCGCTGCCGACACCCCTGGCGACCTCGGCCAGCACGGCGTCGACTCCGGCCAGGTCGGCCTGGTCAATCTCGACAACACTGATGTCCTGCACAACGTCAACGTGACGCCGGGCATCTGCGGCAACGACGTCAACGTCCTCGGCGTGCAGGTTCCGATCCGTGACTCGCTCAACGGCATCGGCGTGCCGATCCTGTCGCCGGGCGAGCACGAGGCCGACGGCGAGAACCCGTACAACTGCGCCGCCGGCGCGATCACCGACGGCGGCACCAGCCAGGGCAACTGACCTCGCAGCACAATCCACGATGTCGGGGCGGACACCTGCGAGGTTGCCCGCCCCGACGTGATAATCAGAGATGGACGCGCATGGCGCGTCGTCTCACTCGGTCGACTTCTTCCGTGGTGTCGGCTTCCGCGCCGGCTTCTCAAGTGCGCTGCCTCGGGCGCGCCGCGGGCGGCACGTTCCGCTTCGTAGGCCTCGATCAGCTCGCTCGACGGCCGGCCGCGTTCGGCGACCTCGTAACCATTGGCTGCGGCCACTCGCGAATCTGCCGGCGTCGGGCTGCTTGGGGAGGTCGGGCAGTTTCTGCTGGGCTCCGGGCCACGGGCGCGTCAACCATCTCTGTCCGTCGGCCAGCGCTTCGTCGAGCAGGACCTCCGACGCGAGCCGAGAGGTCCACAGCTCGAATCCGCTGGTCATCGCGCTGTCCCAATCGAGCAGCACGTGGGGAGCCAACTCGTTGGCCCCGTCCACACTCGTTGCGGTGCGCGTGGGTCCGTTACGCCAGCGGGCTATCCCCCCGGGATTTGCGGCTCGCGTGGCCTGGTTGCGCGAACTCCCGGCTCCCTCCGGCTCCTCACCCTCCCCGAAGAGTCGCAACAGCCAGGCGGAGTGCTGCATAGTCCGGGGGAATCCTGGATCCGCCTGGCATATAGGGACACCGCACCCGGCCCACGAGCGGCTACCTGGTGTGGACGCGTCACCGGTTTGACTCGGGCGGTCCTGGGAAGGTCGCCACGGTGGCGATGAGTCGGATGGTCCACGTTTCGACGTGGCGAAGCCAGTTCGCCTCGCCCAGCCGGGCCGCTGCGTTGTATCCCCGCACGGTGACCTCAGCGGTATAGGTCCCAGGATGGGGCAGGGCGAGATAGCGGACGACCGGATCGGTGCTACCCGCATGGTCGGGGCCAGGGAGATGGACAATCGGACCGCTCACGGTGGTGCCGAGGCAAAGCCGATGCCCGGTGACGATGAAGATTGTCGTGCGTGCGCATCGCCCGGCACGTCCTGATCAGGTGGGCTGGTCCAGAGTTCGACTCGGACGCGAGCGTAGTGATCAGTTCCGCCGCTGTGCAGCCACAGCGCGCCGGGGGTGGCGGTAGCGACGTGGTGTGGTGGATCCCCGGGGTCCTCCCGGGTGCGCATGTCGGGGTCGAGGAGGGGGAACGTGCGGTGTTCGACCAGCACGTCCTCCTCCACGACCGCGTCGGGGCGATGAGCTTGCATCACGGTGGGATTGTGGTCAGCCGAGGCGAGACTGAGCGAGGACGATCTCCTGACCGGGGACGACGACGATGCCGCCGACCACGACTGGAGGTCTGACCACGCGAACGGCGTTCTGCACAAGGTCGCCTCGGCTGTTGGTCGTGGTTTCGTTCAGGTAGAGCGAGGCCACCCGGCGGCCGTCGGCGTCAAACGATCTGGCCTTTTCCGGGAACTCGCCATGCGTCCATCCGATTAGGTACCTGGAGCTTTCGGCACCTGGGGCGGCGACCGTCCTGCAGCCGCCGTCGGTGGAGGCCCGGGTGTTCTACGTCGGGTTCGCCGGAGCCCTGGACGCGTCCTTCCGCGTGTGGCACGACGTGCTCCAGGTCCACCTGTGGGAAGCAGTCGCGTTCTTCACCGTCGTCGAAGTACTCCTGCTCGGCTCCGGCTTCGCGATGCGCTCGAACCTGAAACGAACCGGCCACCCCGGCATGTACGGATCAGTCGTCTCGCTGCTCTCCGGCTTCGGCGTCGTCGCCGCCCTGCTCGTCTCGGAATGGCCCGGCAGCCTGTGGCAGGCCCTGGGCGGGCCGGTGACGTCCGTGCTCGCGCTGCATCTGGCCCTCGGACTCGAACTACGAGCCGCAGGCGCCCGCCAACGGTTCAGCCGATTCGACCAGGTCGTGCGGTCGGTCAGCGAGCACCTGCTGTCCTACGTGGGCGCGGGCACCGGCGACCAGACGTGGATCGTGATCCGCCGCGAACGAGCCCTCGCCCGCGCGGCCCGACTCGCCTCGAAACCGAAGCTGCCCCCTGGAGCCGGTACCGGCTCGCCCGGGCGACACGAGCTTGCGGTGCCGGCCGATCCGACACGGCGACCGCAGACCTCCTCAGAGCACTCGCTGCGGAGCGAGCCGCCCGACGCGTTGCTGACCATGCCAACCCTGTCGCCATGGGATAGCACCACCTGGATCGACGCCGCCGCGGCCGTCGCCCGCTGCCCCCGCCAGCCAAAACACGCCAAGTCCACGACCGACTGATCACGGTCGTACGGGACGCGTCCGGTACAGACCACCGGTCATCGGACACCCATCCGGGCGCGCCCCGACAGACGACACCACAATCCGACATCCCAGCTCAGCAAACTGGCAGAGCCGTATCCGGCGACACAAGGTGCCCAGGGACGCAGCTTGCTGCAACCAGGCCGCGAGCTCCGCACTCCTGCCGTCACCGCGTAGTGGCGCCAACCGCACATCCGCGTCGAGCAATCCATCAGGCACGGTCGCGGCCGACTGCGTGACCGTGCTGCAAATACGCGCGGCACGGCACTGGGCGCCCGCGGGCCCCACGCGTGAAGTGCGGCGACCTCAGTCGAACGTGTAGGGCCGGAGGTCGTTGATCTGCGTCCCATTGTAGATCCCGCGCCAGGCGCCTTCGTAGTCGCTGCCCCAGTACACGAATACGTCGTCATATGAGCCCGGGTACCCGTTGTTTCACACCGACTGGACTTCGTTGGCGCAGCCATAGTAGGACCAGTCGGGCTCATTGCCCTTCCAGCGATGGCAGATGGACTGAAGGTTGAGGTCGTAGTAGGCGTTGAAGTACCCGTCTGCAGCGATCGATTCCGAGGCGGTCGGCGCGGCGGACGCCGCCGGGGCGTTGACCGCCCCCACCGCGACCGCGAGGACGGCCACTGCGCATCCCGCGAACGCGCAACGTCTCCTGATCACGGTTGTTTCCTCTCTCCGATTTACCCAGCCGCCGGTCGGCAGCCGGTCAGGGGCCCGTGCTCTCGGCACGGACCAGCTCCCGGGCTCGCGGCAACGCGGCCTGCTCCAGGCGTTCGGCGGTGCCCACGTCGGCTTTGAACTTCTCCGTCAGCCGAGCGCCGTAGCGGGCGTCCAGCGTGCTGGCCGTCGAGGCCAGCCCCGAGCTCGCCGCGCAGTCCGCCTCCGCCACCGCCATGTGCTGTTCTTCCGGGGACGGCAACGGTTTCTCCGCTGGTGGCAGGTGGCCGCGCAGCTCCGCCGGGGTCGCGTAGGGATAGCCGGCTGCTCGCATGCAGCTCGCCCAGGGTCTGGCCGCTTCGGCGAATCCCGGGTCGGCCAGGACGGCGCCGGTCCGCAACGCCTTGAGGCCGTCTCTGGTCACCCGGGCTTGGAACCAGACGCGAGCGTCGCCGTAGAGTTCTTGCTCGGACGTCACCTGGCAACCCCGATCGCTGCGTTGGATAACCGTGCCGCTCGGACCCTTGGCACTCATACCGGTCGGTTGCGGCCCGTTGGCGGCCTGAAGCGCGGCCACCCGACGGCCGATGGGCAAGCTGCGGAAGTACTGCTGGTTGGGATCGGAGTTCCGGAGGTTTTCCCGGGCCAACTGCAGGTCCGTGCCGAATCCGTGCCGTCGTGCCCATCCGGCGTCGTCGATGACGTAAGGGAATTCTCGGTCATCCGGAATCCTTGGTGACGCTTCCACCTGGTAATCGAATCCAGTCTGTTCCATGCACTTGCGTAGCAAAATCTGTCGGGCCAGGTCGAGAGTCTCGGAATCGGATATTGCGGCCGGAAGGTGCGTTCCATGCCGCGCGGCCGGCCCACACGCGGTCAGGGCGATCAGCAGGAACACTCCCAGCGCTGCGGTGCAGGATCCCTTTTTCCGGCTAGTGGTCCGTGCGCGATCCATGACCTTCCTCCGAGTCTCCTGCTCCGGCAGGCGGTGTGCGTTGCAAGACCCGGACGCGGGCTGCTGCGCTGCTTCGCCGACGTGACCATCGCGGGTCTCCTCAGTCTTCTGAGGTGGGTCTATCCGGTGATCGGCGTTCCCGGCGTTGTTGATCAGTAGGTTTCGGCTCCGACCCGCAGCGGCGGCGCGGCAGGAGCTGAGGGCAGGTGGATCCGCAATGTGCAGGGAGACTGGCAGCAGCCCCGACAAATCTGACGTGCCAGCACCGCCGGTAGTGCGGGTTCGGCGAGCCGGATCAAGAGGAGAGCCGTTACCTCCAGATGAAGTGCGCGGCAGAGACCGTTACGCCGGGGCCGATACCGATGGCCAGGCCATGTGCACCCGGGGGCGGAGGGCTCGCGTAGGTTCTCGCGAGGACATCCAGTATCGAGACGGCACCGGTGTTGCCCACTTCTTGCAGGCTTTGCCGGGAAGGGTCGAGCAGTCCGGGGTTACAACCGAGCTCCTGGACGAGTCGGTCCACAATGCGGGGCCCGCCAGGGTGGGCCACAACGAAGCCGATCCCGGTCTCGTCGATGTCGGGGAGTTTTCCGAACCAGCGGAGTAGCTCCTGGACGGCGCGGCCGCTGGTGGTGCCAGTAGCCGCCGGCGGCCAGGACCCGCGGTTCGTCGCCGGTAGCGAGCCATCCCTGCGTCGCGTGTCCGAGGCGGAGGTCGTCCGGGTGCCCCGGTCCAAGGCGGCCACGGCCGTCAGGTGTTCGCTGCTTCGCACATGGACGACGACATCGTGCCCGTCGTCCAGCAGGGTCCGCGCAGCCGCGTGACCGAGGCCACCGGCCGAAGCGGTGAGGAAAACACGTGCCATGGATCCTTGCTACCGAGCGACGTAGCCGCCATCGACGGGCAGGGCCACCCCGATGACGAACCCGGCTCCGGGGCTGCACAGCCACAGCACGGCCTGGGCGATCTCCTCGGCGGTGCCGAGCCGGTTGATGGGCTGGCCGGCCTCGGCTTCGGCGCGGTCGAGCTCGCCCTTGGCGATCATGTCGCCGACCATCGGAGTGTCGATGGTGCCGGGGCAGATCGCGTTGATGCGAATGCCGCGTGGGGCGTACTCGAGGGCTGCGCTGGTGGTCAGCCCGATCACCCCGTGCTTGGAAGCGTGGTAGGAGGCACGGCCCGGGATACCGACGAGACCTCCCAGCGAGGAGCAGTTGACGACGGCGCCGCTGCCCTGCGCTCGCATGTGCCGCAGTTCGTGCTTCATGCAGGCCCACACCCCGCGCAGGTTGATCGCGTTGACGCGGTCGAACCGCTCGGCGGGTTCGTCGGCGGCGTCGCTGGGCGGGATCTGGATGCCCGCGTTGTTGTAAGCCAGGTCGAGGCGGCCGAAGGTGCCGACGGTGCGGTCCACTGCGGCGGCGACCTGCGCTTCGTCGGCGACGTCGCAGGTCAGGGCGAGAACCCGGTGTCCCGCATCGGTAAGGTCCTTCGCCGCCGCGTCGAGCGCGGCTTCGTCGACGTCGGTGAGGGCGACGGCCGCGCCGGACTCGGCGAACGCGCGGGCCGTGGCCAGCCCCATCCCGGCCCCGGCGCCGGTGACGAAGGCGACCTGGCCGCTGAAATCGTACGTGGGGTTCATCTCGTCTTCTCCGTTCAGCGTTCGATGGTGACCCGGCCGGCCGTGGCGAACACCTCGGCGCCGCCGTCGGCCAGGCGACCGAGGATGACCACGCCGTCCGCGCGGGGGGCATCGCGGTAGTAGATGGCCAGGTTGCCCCAGGGGGCGTAGAAAGCGATATCTCCGGCTTTCGGTTCGGCGCTCTGCGGGGCGCCGTCGGTGGACAGCCGCCGGGGCAGGTCGGAGTTCCGCTCCGTCTCGTGGAAGTCGCTCAGGTTCAGCGTGAGCGGGAGCAGGGAGGCGAAGGCGCGGGCGGCCGCGCTGTCGTTCAGCGTCGCGTCGACGACGCGACCGTCGACGGTGAGGCGGATGTTCATGGCGGTGCTGCTCCCGGTCGTGGGTGCGAGGGTCGTCGAGGGCGCCTGAGGTGCCGGCGATGGCGGTGTTTCGGCGCTGCAGGCGACCGCGGCCAGCAGGACGGTGGCAGGGATCGCGCGGGTGAGGATCACGGGATCTCCCGGTGAGTTTGGCGTGGGTTCGGCGAAGTGACGGGAGCCGTCACGCTTCTGATGGATGTCGAACAACGCTCGGCAGTGCGTCCGGGCTGCTCTTCTCCGCGTCGGGCCCGGATGGCCCCGGGGACGATCAGCTGGGCGAACTGGAGGATCTCGACCGGCCCGGCCGCTTGCAGCGCGGTGGTGAGCGACCCACGATCGAGCACGTCGGCCTGGAAGGCGCGGGCCTGGACCCCGTCGCGTGACAGGCTGGCCGTCAGCACTTCCAATCGCTCGGCGTCGCGGGCGATGAGGGCGACGGTGTGACCGGTGGCTCCAAAGCGCCGCGCGGTGGCAAGCCCCAGTCCGGGGCCGGCACCGACGAGAGCGAAGGTCGACATGGCGACTCCTTGATCAGCTGGGCTTCCGCTTCCCAGGGAACCAGGGGCTCGCGTGCACAGGGAGGTTCTCCCGAAAGGTGTACTGGCAGAGCACCCTTCGTCCAGATGAGCGGACCTATGGTGATGAGGTGGACAATCGCCAGGAAGTCCGCGAGTTCCTCGTCTCGCGGCGCGCCAAGATCACCCCGGAGCAGGCCGGGCTTCCCGCCGGGAGCAAACGCCGGGTGCCGGGACTGCGCCGCAGCGAGGTCGCCATGCTGGCCGACGTCAGCGTCGAGTACTACGCGAAGCTCGAACGCGGAAATCTCGCGGGTGTCTCGCCGTCCGTGTTGGACGCGGTGGCCCGGGCGCTGCAGTTCGACGACGCCGAGCGGGCCCACTTGCTCGCCCTTGCCCGCACCGCCGACGGCACCAGCGCGATCCTGCGGCGGCGGCCGAAGAGCAAGCGCTGGACCCCGCGCCGTAGCCTGCAATGGGTCCTCGACGCGATCACCGAAGGACCGGCGTTCGTCCGGAACGGGCGGATGGACCTGCTGGCGGCGAACCGGCTGGCGCGAGCGTTCTACTCCGAGGTGTACGCGAGCCCGCAGCAGCCGCCGAACATCGCCCGGTTCCAGTTCCTGGACCCGGCGTCGCACCGGTTCTACCCGGACTGGAGCTTCTTCGCCGACGTCTGCGTCGAGATCCTGCACATCGAAGCCGGCCGCAATCCGCACGACAAAGGCCTGCACGACCTGGTCGGGGAACTATCGACCCGAAGCGAGGAGTTCCGTACGCGGTGGGGCGCGCACAACGTCCGCCACCACGGCAGCGGGTCAAAGACCTTCCATCACCCCGTCGTCGGGACGCTCACTCTCGCCTACGAAGGCCTTGAACTGGCCGCCGAGCCCGGACTCACCCTTACGATCTACACCGCGGAGCCCGGCTCGCCGTCGGAAGAGGCATTGCGGTTGCTCTCGTCCTGGGCTGCGACGCAAGAATCTGAGCACTCTACTGTGGACAGTGAACGGTCCGCGCACCCCGGTTCGTCGGTGTAGCCCACACGGGTGAAGTTGGCGTAGTCCTCGTCGCCGACGCGGCCGGCGAGCGACGGCGCGACCGTTCACGTCACCACCACACGGTGGGGTGTACTACCGGTACACCCTTCGTCAGTGACTCGCTGCGGGCACGAAAAAGCGGTTGCCTGGACTCAGGGGCCGCCCGGTCCCGCCACCGTCCACAGTGCGAGGAGCCAACCATGCGCGGAGCTGTCATCCACGCTCCCGGCGACGTCCGGTTCGAACAGCTCGACGACCCGAAGATCGAGCAGCCGACCGACGCGATCATCCGCACCGTCCTCACCTGCGTGTGCGGCTCGGACCTGTGGCCCTACCGCGGCCTCGAGCCGATCGACCGGCCACACCCCATGGGACACGAGTACGTCGGCATCGTCGAAGACGTCGGCAGCGAGGTGACCGCGGTCAAGCCCGGCCAGTTCGTGGTCGGTTCCTTCGCCACCTCCGACAACACCTGCGCGAACTGCCGCAACGGCTGGCAGTCCTCCTGCCTGCACCGCGAGTTCATGAGCACGTGCCAGGCCGACCTCGTCCGCATCCCCAACGCTCAGGGCACCCTCGTCGCCACGGCCGAGCACCCGGACGAGGAGTTCCTGCCCAGCCTGCTCGCCGTGTCCGACGTCATGGGCACCGGCTGGTACGCCGCCCTTGCCGCCGAGGTCAAGCCCGGCGACACCGTCGTCGTGGTCGGCGACGGCGCGGTTGGGCTGTGCGGCGTCATCGCGGCCAAGGAGCTCGGCGCCGAGCGCATCATCGCCATGAGCCGCCACGAATCCCGGCAGAAGCTGGCCACCGAGTTCGGCGCCACCGACATCGTCACTGAACGCGGCGACGACGGCGTCGCCCGCATCAAGGACCTCACCGACGGCATCGGCGCCGACGCGGTGCTGGAATGCGTCGGCACCGCCGAGTCCATGCAGCAGGCCCTGCACGCGGCCCGACCGGGCGGCAACGTCGGGTTCGTCGGGGTCCCGCACGACGTCCAGATTGCGGGCGAGGAGCTGTTCTTCTCCCACGTCGGGCTGCGCGGCGGCCCGGCACCCGTGCGCCGCTACCTGCCCGAGCTGATCGACCAGGTCCTGACCGGCCACATCAATCCAGGCCTGGTCTTCGACCTCACCCTGCCCCTGGACCAGGTGGCCGAGGGCTACCGGGCCATGGACGAGCGGCGTGCCATCAAGACCCTGCTCGCGCCCTGACCGGAGAACGAGCACGCCCGGTCCGGGCCGCAGCGACGGCGGTGCGGCCCGGACCGGCGACGCGCTCGGCAAAGGACAATTTCCCTGCACACCGGGACGACGCCCAGCAGGCTGCCCGCCGTCGTGTGGGTGCTCGCCGCCGGCGCGTTCCTGATGGGTACTACTGAGGTCGTATCGTCGGCCTCCTGCCGGAACTGGCCGGCGACCTCGGCGTCAGCGTGTCGCAGGGCGGTCTGCTGATCACCGCGTTTGCCATCGGCATGATCATCGGCTCGCTCACGATGGCCTTGGCCACCCAGCGGCTGCCCCAGCGCCGGAACGTGGTGCCAGCCCTGGCGGTGTCCAGCCTCGGGAACGTCGTCGCGGCGCTCAGCGGCTCGTTCGCGGTCGCCTTGGCCGCCCGGGTCGTCACCGCGTTGGCGACCGGGGCGTTCTGGTCCGTCGGGTCGCCACCGCCGCGGCCGGTCCGCGGGACTCGACGCGCGCCATCGGCGTCATGATGAGCGGCCTGACCTTGGTCAGCGTCATCGGCGTGCCGATCGGCTCGCTGGCCGGTCAGTTCGCCGGGTGGCGAGGTCCGTTCCGGGCCCTCGCCATGCTGGCCGCGCTCGCCGCCGCGCTGCTGCCCCTCACCGTCCTCGCCGCCCGCTCGCGCACCACGAAACCGGCGGCCCCCGACCACGAGAACGAGGGAAGTCGCCGTACCGTGCTGACCGAGCCAACCGGCCAAGATACCGGCAATTTGCCTGCTTTACGAGGCCCTGCCAGTACACCTCTTCTCAGGGACTTCCACCCTTCGCGGGCACCTGGTGGGGTCGGCTGCATGCCCCCCGAAAATCCCCTGCCGCCCGGTGGCACCGAGGCGGAGCCGCCCACGGCCCACTCCCGGCGGACGTTCATCGCGGCGTCGGCGGTGGGTGGCGCCGTCGCCGTGGCCGGACCTTCGCTGCCGGGCTCCGAGCCCGCGGCTGCCGCCGCCGACGCGACCGGCGCACTGAACAGCCGGGTCTCGTTGACCGTCAACGGAACCCGGCAGACCGTCACCGTCGACAACCGAACCTCACTGCTGGACCTCCGGCGGGAACACTTCGAGCTGCCCGGAACGAAGAAAGGGTGCGATGCCGGCGCCTGCGGCGCGTGCACCGTTCTCGTCGACGGCCGGCGGGTCAACGGGTGCCTCACGCTGGCGGTCCGCCTGGACGGCGCGCAGGTCACCACCATCGAGGGATTGACGCCCCGTGATGACGGGCCGTTGCACCCGCTGCAGCAGGCGTTCGTCGACCAGGACGCCTTCCAGTGCGGCTACTGCACTCCCGGCCAGATCATGTCCGGCGTCGGCTGCCTCAAGGAGGGCCACACCGGATCTCCGGAAGAAATCCGGGAGTGGATGAGCGGCAACATCTGCCGCTGCGGCTGCTACGTCAAGATCGTCAAAGCCATCCAGCAGGCGGGGAGCTGACCGGCCGTGGAACCCTTCTCCTACACCAAGGTGCCCGACATCAGGGCGGCCGTCGCCGCCGGGCAGCGGGGCGGACGGTTCATCGCCGGCGGCACGACTCTGGTCGACCTGATGCGCGAGACCGTGGAACGCCCCGGCACCCTCGTCGACATCACCCCGCTGCCGCTGGCCGGCATCTCCCCCACCCCGGGCGGCGGCCTGCGGATCGGCGCGCTGGTGCGGATGGCCGACGCCGCCGCGGACCCGCGGGTGCGCCTTGCCTTTCCGGTGGTCTCGGAGGCACTGGAGCTGAGCGCGTCCGCCCAGCTGCGCAATATGGCCACCATCGGCGGCAACATCATGCAGCGCACCCGCTGCACGTACTTCCGGGACGTGACCGCGAACTGCAACAAACGCCAACCGGGCTCGGGATGCGCCGCCCTCGACGGCTACAACCGCGGCCACGCCATCCTCGGCGGCTCCGCAGCGTGCGTCGCCACACACCCCTCGGACGTCGCGGTCGCGTTCGCCGCACTGGAGGCGATCGTGCACCTGCAGGGCCCCGGCGGCGAACGCGCCGTTCCCTTCGCCGGCTTCCACCTGCAGCCGGGCAGCACCCCGGACCGGGAACAGGCCCTGCGGCCGGGCGAGCTGATCACCGCCGTGGAACTCCCGGCACTTCCGCGCCCGGCGCGGTCCGGCTACCTCAAGGTGCGGGACCGGCAGAGCTACGAATTCGCCCTGACTTCCGCGGCCGTGGCGCTGTCGATCCAGGGCGGAGTGATCCGCGCGGCGAAGGTCGCGGCCGGCGGTGTCGGCACCGTCCCGTGGAAACTGCCCACCGTCGAACGGTACCTGCTCGGCAAGCGGCCCTCGGATTCGCTGTGGACCGAGGCCGCACAGCGAGCGGCGGACGGCGCCCGTCCGCTGCGGCACAACGGTTTCAAGGTCGAACTGCTCAAGCGCACGGTCGAACGCCAGCTGCGCGTCGTGGGAGGCACCCGATGACCCAGCCCCGCACCGCCGTCGGCACCCCGCAGTCCCGAGTGGACGGACGCCTCAAGGTCACCGGGCGCGCACGCTACGCCGCCGACCACCCGACCGACGGAGTCCTGTACGCCGCCGTCGTCGACAGCAGCGTCGGACGCGGCCGCGTGACGGACATCGACGACAGTGCCGCCCGCGCCCACCCCGGTGTTCAGCGGGTGATCAGCCACCTCAACGCACCCCGGCTGCCGTATCTGGACAATCCGGGATCGAACAACCCGGCGCCCGACTCGCGGCTGCGGGTCTTCCAGGACGACCGGGTCCGGTTCTTCGGCCAGCCGGTCGCCGTCGTGGTCGCCACCAGCCACGAGGCCGCCCAGCACGGCGCCCGCCTGGTAAAGGTCACCTACGCCGCCGAGCAGCCGGTCACCGACCTGGCCACGGCCCCGGCCGACCCGCCGGCGACCTACGCACGCGGCGACGCCGACAGCGCGCTGGCCACCGCCCCGGTCCGGCTGGACCTGGCCTACCGGACCGCCCGCAACCACCACAACCCCATGGAACCGCACGCCACCATCGCCCAGTGGACCGGCAACCGGCTCACGGTCTGGGACAAGACCCAATGGGTGGTCGGTGGCACGCAGCAGGAACTCGCCGCCGTGTTCGGCATCCCGCAGACGTCGATCCGAGTGATCTCGCCCTTCGTCGGCGGCGCGTTCGGCAGCGGCCTGCGGGCCTGGCCGCACACCACCATCGCCGCGCTCGCCGCCCGCCAAACCGGCCGCCCCGTCAAGCTCGTCCTCGCCCGCCGGCAGCTGTACTTCGGCACCGGCTTCCGGCCCGCGTACTCCTACCGGCTCCGGCTGGGCAGCGATCGCACCGGGCGGCTCACCGCGATGACCCACGACATCCGCGGCGAGACCTCCAGCTACGAGACGTTCACCGAAGCGATGCTGGCGCCGGGCCAGATGCTCTACTCCATGCCGAACGTCCGCCAGGCGTACGCAACCGTCCCGCTCGACGTGAACACCCCGATCTGGATGCGCGGACCCGGCTACGCCTCCGCCGCCCTCGTCATCGAAACCGCGATGGACGAACTCGCCCACGAACTCGGCATCGACCCCATCGAACTGCGCAAGCGCAACGAACCGGCGGCCGATGAATCCACCGGGCAGCCGTTCTCCACCCGCCGGCTGCGCGAATGCTACGACGTCGGCGCCCGGGAGTTCGGCTGGCAACGCCGGAACCCCAAGCCAGGCGCCACCCGCGACGGCGACTGGCTGATCGGCACCGGCATGGCCGCCGCGGTGTACGACACCGCCCGCGCCGCCGCGCAAGCCTACGTCCGGCTCAACACCGACGGCACCGCGCTGGTCCAGTCGGCGACCAGCGACATGGGGCCGGGCACGTACACCTCCATGCCCCAGGTCGCCGCCGACGCCCTCGGCCTGACCATGGACACCGTCCGGTTCGAGCTTGGCGACTCGCTCATGCCCCCGACCCCGCCCCACGGCGGCTCCATGACCATGGCCAGCGTCGGCTCCGCCGTCCAGGACGGCTGCGACAAGGTGCGCCGCCAGGCCATCACGCTCGCGGTCAACGACCCGCGATCCCCGCTGCACGGCGTCAGCCCCGACGAGATCATCGTCCGAAAAGGACGAATGTCCGTAAAGAACGACCCCACGCGCGGGGAGACCTACCGGCAGCTGCTGGCCCGCACCGGCCGCGATCACCTCGAGGTGATCGGGTCGTGGGCACCACCGGAGCATGACCGGTTCTCGATGTACGGCTACGGCGCCGTGTTCGCCGAAGTCGCCGTTGACGCTCGCCTCGGGCTGATCCGGATCCGGCGCATGCTCGGCGTCTACGACGCCGGCCGCATCGTCAACCCGAAGCTCGCCGACAGCCAGGCCCTCGGCGGCATGGTCGGCGGCATCGGCGCGGCGCTGCTGGAGCACACCGTCACCGACCCGCGGGACGGCCGGATCGTGAACGCGAACCTCGCCGACTACCTCGTCCCGGTCAACGCCGACATCACCGACCTCCGGGCCATCTACCTCGACGGCGAAGACCGCGAAGCCGATCCCCTCGGCGTCAAAGGCCTGGCCGAACTCGTGCTGGTCGGCGTGGCCCCAGCGATCGCCAACGCGGTCTTCCACGCCACCGGACGACGGATCCGCGAGTTCCCCATCACCGCCGACGCTTTGCTGTGAGAGTGGTGGCCGCCCAGGTGGCCAGCAGCCGAAGGCGTTCGGCGGAGTCGCTGTCAGGGCGGGGGCGTAGGCGTGAGGGTGAGCCCGGCGTCGGCGGACAGCTCCATGGCTTCGAAGTCCAACGTCAGCTCGACGACGGCCGGGTGGCGGATCTTCGTTCCCGTGCGGTGCAGGCGGACGTCAGAGCGGCCCAGCGAGTGCGGAAGTCCTCGCTACGCGTGGACAGCTCGCCGACGAGGTCGGACAGGTCCCGGTTGTGCGGGTCACGTCCGGCCTCGGTGCGCAGAATGGCGACCGAAGTGTCACAGGACTTGGGATGATCGGGAAAGTAGTCGTCGGCCGCCGGGTCGAGAAACCCGAAGCGCGTGAGGTCGGGCAATGCCGCCTCGCTGGTACGGGTAGGGCTGTCGAACACCGGCGAATAGAGCGCCCGGCCGAGCAGGTTGGTGGCCAGGATGTCCAAGCGTCCGTTGCGGACGAACGCGGCAGTGGTCGTCATGCTGTCGCGGATCTGCTGCACGACCGGCCTGACCCGCTGCGGCGCGCGCCGCTTCAGCTCTCCACGAGACCGACCATGCAGTCGGCGCTCTGGACGCCCGAGTTCTGCTGCTAGTCACCGGAGGACCCATGACCAACCGGTGTCCGGCCCACCACCATTTCGCGCCGCAGGCCCGGTCTACGAACGGTTTGCCGAAAACTCCTCGGTCGCGGGAGGAGAGCGCCGGACGTGGGATGTCTGATCAGTCACCGCGGCAACACGTGGTCACCGGTCGGTATCAAGCCGGGTCGAGAGCCACCGCACGCCGCTGACCGCCCTTGCGGACACCGAAGACTTCCCTCATCACCGACATCGACCCCCACCTCGGCCGCGCGGCCCGCACGCCACGCGAGGGATGTACCGGCAGTACACCGCTCACTGGTAACTCGCTGCCCGTACTGAAACCCGGTTAGCTGGATGACGTGGCGCTCCCCCGTCGGGCTGCGAACGCAGCCGGGCGGGACGCCCGGTTTCGGGCCACGCCGGGCGGCGTCTCACCGCCTGTGCCGGACAGGTAGCTGCACCAGTCGTCTGTCGGTACGCACGTGTGCCGAACGCCTCGACACGTCAGGAGCTCCTCATGCGCGGAACGATGATTCACGCCCCTGACGATGTGCGCTTCGAGACTCTGGACGATCCGAAGATCCTCCGGCCGACCGATCCGATCATCCGAACGGCTGTCACCTGTGCGTGTAGTTCTGATCTTTGGCCCTACCGCGGCTCGGAGGAGATCGGCGAGGCGCACCCGATGGGCCACGACTATGTCGCTGTGGTGGAGGAGGTCGGTAGCGAGGTCAGCACCACCGACATCGTCACCGAGCGCGGCGACGAGAGCATCGCGCGGACCAAGGAACTCACCGACGGCATCAGCGCCGACACGGTGCTGGAATGCGTCGGCACCGCCCAGTCCATGCAGCAGGCCCTGCGCTCCGCGCGTCCCGGTGGGAACGTCGGGTTCGTCGGCGTCCCCCACGACGTCGCCATCGGCGGCGAGGAGCTTTTCTTCTCCCTCGGGCTGCGCGGTGGCCCCGCTCCGGTGCGCCGCTACCTGCCCGACCTGATCGACCGCGTCCTGTCGGGCAAGCTCGACCCGGGCAAGGTCTTCGACCTGACCCTGCCACTGGACCAGATCGCCGAAGGCTACAAGTCCATGGACAAGCGCCGCGCCATCAAGACCCTCCTCAAGCCCTGATCTCCCAGCCGGGCTGCCAGGGCCGGGCACCTGTGCGACCCGAATTCGCCCATCGTCCTGCACGTCCCTCTCGTAAGGATTCACCATGACCACTTTTGCTCTTGTCGGCGCCGGCCCCGGTCTGGGACTGGCCACCGCCCGCCGCTTCGGCGCCGCCGGCCACAGCGTCGCGCTCATCTCCCGCAACGCCGACCGCCTCGACAGGCTCATCGCCACACTGACCATCGACGACATCCGGGCCCGCGGTTTCACCGCCGACGCCCTCGACCCCGCCTCCCTCACCAACGCCCTCCACGCAGCCTCCGACGCTCTGGGGCCGGTGGAGATCCTCCAGTACAGCCCGGTACCTCGCGCCGACTTCATGAAGCCGGTCCTCGACACCCAACCCGACGACCTCGACGCCCCGCTGGGCTTTTCCGTCAAAGGCCCGGTCACCTGTGTGCACGCCGTCCTGCCCGGCATGCGAGAGCTCGGCCGCGGAACCCTGCTGTTCGTCAACGGCTCCAGCGCGGTGCGCCCGCACCCCGATCGGGCCGGCACCTCCATCGCGTTCGCCGCAGAAAGTGCCTACGCCCGCATGCTCCACGACGCGCTCGCCCCGGCGAACATCCACGCCGCCCAGCTGATCATCCCCGGCGCCATCGACCCCGACGCCGAACACAGCAGCCCCGACGTCCTGGCCAAACGCTTGTACGCCATCCACACCGAGCGCGACGGCTTCCGGCACTACGCCGAGCCCCTGCCCGAATGAACGGGAGAAGGCCCATGCCCCGTGCCGTCCTTCGCGCCGCTGCCCGAGCCGCTCCGGCAGCCGTCCTCCTGCTTGCCGTGACGGCCTGCGCCGGTACCACCGCGGCATCCCCGCCGCAGACGTCCTCATCCGAGCCGTCGCACACCTCGACGGCCCAGGCCCTCACCACACCGTCCGACAGGAACGCCGTCATGACCATCCGCCTGACGATCGACGGCCTCAGCGTCGCCGCCACCTTGAACGACAGCGCCGCAGCGCGACTTCGCCGCCCTGCTTCCGCTCACCCTGGAGATGGCGGACTTCCACCGGACCGAGCGGATCGCCGACCCGCCACGCAAGCTCGACACCGCCGGCGCACCGGAGGCGTCCGACCCCAAGGCCGGTGATCTGGCCTACTACGCGCCGTGGGGCAACCTGGCCTTCTTCTACCGCGACGGGGAGCACTCACCGGGTCTGGTCATCCTTGGCCGCCTCGACAACACCGGTGACACCGAGCGGCTCGCCACGGCCGGTCGCGTCCGCATCGAGGCCGTCTCCTGACCATCCACCGACCAATAGCACGGAAAGAAGCACATAAGCATGCCTTCCACAGCCGAGACCGCCTCGGGCAAGCTGCCCTTCGTCGTCTGGGTGCTCGCCGCCTGCACATTCCTGATGGGCACCACCGAGTTCGTCATCGCCGGACTGCTCCCGGAGATTGCCGATGACCTCGGTGTCAGTGTCTCCCACACCGGCCTGCTGATCACCGCCTTCGCCATCGGCATGATCGTCGGCGGGCCGACCATGGCCATGGCCACCCTGCGCCTGCCCCAGCGCCGGACCCTCGTGCTGGCCCTGACCGTCTTCGCGCTGGGACACGTCGTCGCTGCCGCCAGCGGCTCCTTCACAGTCGTGCTGATCGCCCGCGTAGTCACCGCGCTCGCCACCGGCGCGTTCTGGGCCGTCGGATTTGTGGTCGCCACCGCCGCCGCAGGCCCCGGCAAATCCACTCGGGCGGTCGGCGTCATGATGGGCGGACTCACTCTGGCCAACGTCATCGGCGTGCCGATCGGCTCCCTGGCCGGGCAGGCCACCGGCTGGCGCGGCCCCTTCTGGGCCCTCGCCGCTCTCGCCGCTCTCGCCGCCGCGTTCGTCGGCCGCTTCATCCCCACGACCCAGCAGCGCACCCAGGTGTCGGTACGGGCCGAGGTGCAGGCGCTGAAACAAGGCAGGCTCTGGCTGGCCCTGGCCGCCGCAGTGCTGATCATGGGCGGTGTCCTGGCCGCCTACACCTACATCACCCCGCTGCTGACCGACCGGGCCGGCATCCCGGCAGGAGCCGTTCCGCTGGTGCTGATCGCCTTCGGCGTCGGTGCTCTGGGCGGCACTGCCATCGGAGGACGCCTCGGAGACCGCCGCCCCATGGGCACCACCATCATCGCCGCAGCGGCCACCGCCCTGACGCTGCTGTTGCTGATCCCGCTGTCGACCAACCCCGTCACCGCCGTGGCCCTGGTCTTCCTCGTGGCGCTGACCGGGTTCACCCTCAACCCCGTCGTCACTTCCCTCGCCGTCCGCTTCGCCGGCGGCGCCCCCACCCTCACCTCGGCGCTGACCACCTCCGCCTACAACACCGGCGTCGCCGTCGGGTCCGCCCTCGCCGGCCAGGCCCTGGACTCCTCCCTGGGCCTGACCGGACCTGCCCTGGTCGGCGCCGTCTTCGCCGCCCTCACCCTGCTGCCGCTGATCGCGCTCGCCATCCGCGGTACACGTCGAACCCCCCGGATCGGGGCCCAGCACACCCGCCGCACGCCCGGCACGCCCGATTCCGACACACCGGCGGCACCGGCACTGGTCCAGCACTGAGACGCCCGCTCACCCCGACACCCCAGAAGGGACCGCATAAACCCGACCTACGACTTCACCGGCAAGGTCGCCTTCGTCACCGGCACTGCATCCGGCATCGGCCGCGCCGCCGCCCTGGCGTTCGCCCGCGCCAGCGCCCGAGTGGCCATCGCCGACCTGTCCGGCGACGCACTCGGCGCGTCCGGTACCGATCTCGGCGCGTCCGGTACCGATCTCGGCGGCCTGCGGGACTGTTGCAAGCCCGCCTGGTCGCGGCTTGTGACGTCACCAATCCCTTGTGTGGCAGGGACGGCGCGGCTCACGTGTACGGACCGCAGAAGGGCGCCGGACCGGCCGGGGCTACGGTGCTCGACGCCGCGCTGGCCCGTTGGGCGGACGACCTGCACTCGGCCACCGGCGCCGCGGTGCGCGATCTCCCCCGGCAGCGGCGCGGCCGGCGGCGTCGCCGCGGCGCTGTTTGCGCTCGGCGCGGAGAGTCGGCCGGGCATCGACCTTGTCTTGGAGCTCACCGGCTGCACACGGTGTCTGGCCGACGCCGGTCTCGTCGTGACCGGCGAGGGTTCGCTCGACCGGCAAACCCTCAACGGCAAGGCACCCGCAGGCGTCGCCGCGGCCGGCATCCCGGTGATCGCGGCTTCCAGGCGGGTGCTGCTCGGCGGCATCGTCAGCGTCGGCAACTCCGCAAAGTCGGTGTCACCGCGTAAAGCGCCCTGACCTACTTCCTGGACCGACGAGCAGTATCAGGCAGCTGCGCGGTCTGCTCGGTGATGGCCGGCGGCCGAGCTATTGCGCCAAAAGTCTCTCAACGGCCCGAGGGAGGCGCGTCGGCAGTTGCTGACACCGACGTCACTCCGCACCCGCTTGATCACAGTTCCATGTAGACGCTCTTGGTGTACAGGTAGTTGTCCATGTGAGCGGCGCTTCCCTTCGAGCCGTAGCCACTCAGCTTCGTTCCGCCGAAGCCGACCATCGGATCGATGTGGCCGTAGCAGTTCACCCACATCGTGCCGGTGTGCACGCCGTGGACCACCCGAAGTGCGGTGGACAGACTTTGCGACCACACCGCTCCGCCGAGGCCGTACTGGCTGTCGTTGGCGATGGCGATGGCCTCGTCCACGTCGTCGAACGGCAGGATCGACAGCACCGGGCCGAAGATCTCTTCGCGGGCGATGCGCATCTCGTTGGTCACGCCGCCGAAGACGCTCGGCTGCACGAAGTACCCGTTCTCGAGTTCACCGCCGAGCCGTTGGCCGCCGCGAAGCAGTTCGGCCCCTTCTGCCCGGCCGACATCGATGTAAGACAGCACCTTGTCCAGTTGAGGCTGCGAGATGACCGGGCCCAAGGTGGCGGCGTCGTCCAGGCTGTACCCGACCCGCAGGGTGTCCATGAACGCCAGCAGCTGCTCGGTGAACTCCTCGACGATGGGCCGCTGGACCAGTACCCGGGTGCCGGCGAAACAGATCTGGCCGGAGTTGGCGAACACGCCCATCGCGGCGCCCGGCACCGCCTTGTCCAGGTCCGCGTCCGCGCACACGATGTCCGCCGACTTGCCGCCCAGTTCCAGCTGCAGCTTCTTGATGTTCACGGTGGACGCTTCGATGATGCTGCGGCCGGTCTGGGTCGATCCGGTGAAGGCGATGCGATCCACATCGGGGTGAGCCGCCAAGGCGTGTCCGGCCTCCTTGCCCAGGCCGGTGACGACGTTGACGACGCCGTCCGGCAGTCCGGCTTCGTGCAGGATCTCGGTCACCCGCAGCACCGACAGCGAAGCCTCCTCGGAGGGCTTGAGCACGGTGGTGCATCCGCTGGCCAGCACGGCACCGACGATCCAGAACTGACCGTTGAGCGGACCGTTCCACGGGATGATCCCGCCGACGACCCCCACCGGGGCCTTCAACGTCATCGTGGCGACAGTGCCGGGGATGCCGTTCATCAGCGTCTCGCCCGCGATGTTGGCCGCTTGGGACGAGAAGAACGACAGCATCTTCATCAGAGCCGGCTTGCTGGCACGCAACCTGGAGACCGGGGCGCCCATGTCCATTGCTTCGATCTGGATCAGTTCCTCGAATCGTTCGTCGAGGAGCTGGGCGATGCGCGCCAGCAACGCCTGGCGCTGGTAGGGAGTCCAGGTGCGCCACGGGCCTTCGAACGCCCGGCGAGCAGCGATGACCGCGCGGTCGACGTCGGCCGCGTCGCCGGCGGCGAGACGTGCCAAGACCTCGCCGGTCGACGGGTCGACGGTGGTCAGCGTCTGCCCGGACATGGCCGGAACGCGCCGGCCGTCGATGACGAGATGATGCACGTCGCGGGCCAGGAAATCCTGAGCCTGCTCGGACCGGGCGAAGTTCTGCTGGAATGTCGTCACTGGTTCCCTCTCACGTGGCGTTCGGCAAGCGGTCAGTCGAAGAGGAAGACGCCTTTGCCGATCCGGCGCTGGTCGAACAGCTCGTAGGCGTGCTCCGCCTCGTCCAGCCGGAACTCGTTCGTGAACAGCGACTCCACGTCCAGACCGCGCTCGGCCACGAACAGAGCGCATTCCTCCTGCAGGTTCTTGCTGAAGGTAAGCGTTCCCACAACGGTCTTCTGCAGCTGAATGAGTTCCTCGCTGTCCAGCTCGACCTTGCCTAAGACGCCGACCATGCACGCGGTTCCCCAGCGCCGGAGCGCTTGGACCGACTGCTGCCGCACCGCGGCGTTGGCACTGCACTCGATCGACTTGTCCGCGCCTTCGCCGTCGCGGGTCAGTGCACGAACAGCGGCCACGGAGTCCTGCTCCCGGGCGTCGACGACGTGGTCGGCGCCGAAACGTTCGGCCATCGCCAGCCGAGAGGGCTCGACGTCGATCGCGATGACCCGAGCACCGAAAGCCTTGGCCAGCATGGTGCAGCTCAAGCCCACGGGCCCCTGCCCGAATACTGCCACGGTGTCGTCGGCGGATAGGCCGACCCGCTTGATCGCCCCGAAGGCGGTCCCGGTGCCACAAGAGATGGCTGCACCGGTCTTGAACGAGAGCGAGTCGGGCAACCTGATGAGCGTGTGCGCGGGAACCTTCATGAAGTCCGCGTGGCCACCGTCGCCGTCCAGCCCGCCGTACACCGTGCGCGCCTTCGGGCAGTACTGCGTCCAGCCCGACCGGCAGTACCGGCAGGTACGGCACCCGTCGTAGTGGTGGACCATCACGCGGTCGCCGACTTTGGCCTCGCTGGGCCGCACGGCGTCACCGACGAGCTCGACGACCCCACACGGCTCGTGCCCTTCGATCACCAGCTCGGTTGCGGTGCGCGGCGGGCCGTGGAGGTGGTTGAGGTCGCTCCCGCACATGCCGGAGGCCTTCATCCGGATGACGACTTCGTCCGGACCGGGCACCGGGTCGGGCAGCTCGCGGACGTCGAGCTTGCCTTCACCCAGGAAGAGAACAGCTTTCACGTTCAACGCTCCTCAATCGAGACGCCGTCGGCGGAGCCTCGACTATTGACGATGTCCCATAATACAGGATATCGTCAAGCACCGCCGCGAGGAGCCGTGCGCCGTCGCTGCCGAACCACCGCCAGGTCGCGCCACCGCGTCGAGGCGGTGCCGGCAGTTCATCTTGATCGAGAACGAGACGGTCCAACCGCCAAGAAGGGCTGCTCACCAACACACCGTCGTGTTCGCGCCGTTGCGCACCGAACACCAAGCCAAAGGTAGTCAGACGCATGACCGGACAATGTCGATCGAACCCATGCGGAACCGCACATCCAGCCCGGCCGACCGTCACCGGTCCCGGCTCCGCGTCGGCCCCGGCGCGGCTCGGAGGTGCCGGCCGATGACCACGAACGCCAGCGCGGGCCTGAGGCTCGACAACCTTCCGATCGGCAAGTTCCATCGTCGCTTGGCGCTCCTGGTCGGCCTCGGCATGTTCTTCGACTCGTTCGACAACACGCTTTCCGCCGCGGTGCTGGCATCGATGCTGCCCACCGGCTTCTCGACACTCGAGCTGAACTCGCTCTTCTTGTCGGTGACGTTCGCCGGCCTCGCGATCGGAGCAGCTTTCGCCGGCTGGCTCAGCGATCGGGTGGGGCGTGCCTTCGCCTTCCAGTTCAGTCTGGCACTGTTCGGGGGCCTGGCCCTGCTCGCGGCGATGGCACCGTCGATGCCGGTGCTCATCGCCCTGCGCGGCGTGATGAGCATCGGCCTGGGGGCCGAGTACGTCATCTGCTACGGCATGATCACCGAATTCATCCCGCGTCGCCGTCGCGGCCGGTACCTGGGCCTGCTCGGGATCTTCGGCGGGCTCGGCGTTTCCCTGTCGTCGATCCTCGGCTGGGTGGTCATCCCCGCGTTCTCCTGGCGCGGGATGTTCGTCATCGGCGGCGTGGGCTCGCTGATCGCCTGGTGGCTGCGCCGCGGGATGCCGGAGTCCCCGCGTTGGCTGGAGTCGCGCGGGCGGCACGGCGAAGCCGAAGCCGTCATCCGGAGCATCGAGAGGGAGTCCGGCGTCACCAATCCGACGGGCAGCCCGGCTCCGGTCGCGCCCCAGGCGGCCGGCGCAGCGGACGAGAAGGCCGAGTGGGTGCCGGTCACCGTGCTGTTCTCCCGCCCGGTCATCCGGCGGACCTTGATGGCCCTGATCTTGACCGTCACCTGCCTGTTCGGCTCTTACGCCGTCACCGGCTGGATGCCCACGTTTTTTGTGAAGCAGGGCATGACCGTGTCGAAGTCCCTCGGGTTCAACGCGGCCATCATGGCGGGCTACGTCGCGGGACCGCTGCTGTGCATGTTCATCGTTGACCGCCTCGGGCGGAGCCGCAGCATCGTGATGTTCGGGACGCTCGCGGCAATCTTCGCCGGCCTCTACCCGTTCATGAAAGCGCCCGCGCTGGTCATCGCCATCGGCTTCGTCCTGGTGGCCACGGTCGCTTCGTTCCTCACCCTGGGGCTGGGAACGACTCCGGAGTTCTTCCCGACCGCTTTCCGCTTCCGCGGCGGCGGCTTCGCGCAGACCGTCGGCCGCATCTGCCTGATCTTCTCCCCCTTCCTCGTCCTGTGGCTGTTCAACAGTTATGGCGTCGTCGGCGTGATCCTGGCCGTCTCGGGCATGTACATCGTCATCACCCTGCTCAACGCCTTCGCCGGGGTGGACACCTCTCGCGAGGCGCTGGCGCAGATTTCCCCGGACGGCGACGCCGAGGACGCTCCCGCCGCGGCTTCCAGCCCCGCGCCGGTCGGCTCGTCCCACACCCCTCGACCGGATGACTCCCGAGGCTGAACCTCACCGCTCCCGGCCGAGTGCGCCGCCCACAGCTCGTCTATCAATGGAGATCGTTCAATGGCCAACACAAGCCCCCCGGTCGAGACGACCAGGCCCGGCGCGGGGACCACAGTGACGACGAAGGACATTCTTTCCTCGGAGTCCCGGCGTGGCCGGGGCAGGAGGCAGACGCTCGCGTCGGTCGGCTGGGCCGCGCTGCCGCTCATGACTTTCGTGATCATCGTCCTGCTCTGGGCCGCGATCGTGGAAGTGTTCGACGTCCCGTCCTATCTGCTGCCCGGCCCGCTGGCGGTTCTCGATCGAATGTTCGCCGAGCGGGACAACCTGCTCACGCAGGCGGTACCCACCTTGCAGGCGCTCGGAATCGGCCTGCTGCTGTGTCTCGTGATCAGCATCCCGGCCGGCCTCGTCATCGCGCTTTCGAAGGTGGCCAAGCGGACGATCTACCCCGTCGTCATGCTGATGCAGCTCGTGCCCAAGATCGCCATCGCTCCCCTTCTCCTCGTCTGGTTGGGCTTCAGCGTCCAGACGAAGGTCAGCCTGGTCGTCCTCATCGCGTTCTTCCCGCTGCTCATGTCGAGCATCGCCGGTTTCGTCAGCCTGGACGACAGGCTCCTGTACCTGACCCGCTCCATGGGGGCCTCGAAGATGCAGACGTTCTGGCGACTCCGGATGCCCGCCGCCCTCCCCATCATCTTCTCCGGCATCAAGACGTGCGCGACGATCGCCATCACCGGCGCGCTGGTCGCGGAGTTCCTCGGGTCCAACGAGGGCCTCGGTTACGCACTCCTGCGAGCCGGATCGCAGCTGGACACCACTTACATCTTCGCGATCCTCGTGGTCCTCACCGTGATCGGTATCGCCATCAACTATCTGATCGAGGCACTCGAGTGGTGGCTGACCCCCTGGGAGCGTCACCAAAAGAACCAGGGAAAGAAATAGAGGTAGGCCGAACCATGAACATCAAGACAGCGGTAACTTCGACGCTGAGCGTCGCTTCTCTCCTGCTCCTCAGCGCCTGCGGTGGAGGTTCGTCGCAGGCGGGAAGCGGCGGGCCGGGGGAAACGTTCCAACTGCATTGGTCCTGGTCGCCTTCGACCGCCGGCTTCGCCGTCGCGCAGGACAAGCACCTGTACCAGAACGACGGGCTGAACCTGTCCATCACTCCTGGCAAGGGGTCCGGCACCGCGGTGCAACTGGTCTCCACCGGCAAGGCGGACATGGGCATCGCGGATTCCGTGGCGATCACCCAGGCGGTCCAGCAGGGCGCGCCGTTGCTCGTGGTCGCGACCATCAACCAGGAAACCAACACGGCCATGCAGGTCCTCGACTCCTCCGGAATCAAGACCATCGCCGACCTCAAGGGCAAATCGGTCGCCGTCCCGCCAGGCGGCGCATACTCCTTCCTCTTCCCCATCTTCCTGCAGTCCCGGGGGCTGACCGAAAACGATGTGAAGATCACCACCATGCCGTTCGAATCGATGGTGCCCTCGCTCATCGCCGGCCGGGTCGACGCGATCGTCGGCGGACAGGACTCCCACGTCGCCCTCGCGGCCCAAGGAACGAAGTTCACCGACTTCCCGTTCGGCCAGAACGGCGTCAACGCCGCGGCACACTCGATCTTCACGACGAAAAGCTACGCCTCGAACAACAGCGACGTCGTGAAGAAGGTCGTCGCCGCCAGCCTGCAAGGGTGGAGTGATGCGCGGGCCAATCCGCAGGAAGCACTCGCCGACATCAAGAAACTGGCGCCCGACACGGTCGAGAACAACGCGCGAGAGGAACTGAATGTCCTGCTTCCGCTCCTGTGCGCAGGCAGCGCGAAGTACATCGGACTCACGTCCCCGGAGCGGTGGCAGCAGACTGTTTCCCTCCTCCAGCGCGCGAAGCTCGTGACGAACGCTCCCGACCCGAAAACGTTCGTGTCCTACGACTACCTTCCGCCGCAAAGCGCGCTGAAGCCTTGCAACTGAACGCCGTCGGAAAAGGGAAAATCGTGAAGGATACAGTGGCCGGAGCGACAACGGGCAGGTCCATCTCCATCCAAGGCGTCACAAAGGTCTACGGACATGGCTCTGCCCAAGAGTTCGAGGCGCTCAAGCCCGTCTCGATGGAGATCAAGCCGGGCGAGTTCGTCTCGATCGTCGGGCCCTCGGGATGCGGCAAGAGCACGCTGATGTTGATGGTGGCCGGACTGCTGCCGAGGTCTTCGGGCCTCATCGAAATCGGCGACCGTGCGGTGACAACGGCGTTCACCGACGTCGGCATCGCGTTCCAGGACCATCTGCTGCTGGACTTCCGGACGGCGTTGGACAACGTCCTACTGCAAGCGGACATCCGCCACATCGACAAGGACCTGCTGCGCACCAGGGCCGTCGATCTGTTCCGGCAGCTTCACCTCGAGAAGGCGACGGACAAGTACCCGCGACAGATGTCGGGCGGAATGCGGCAGCGGGTTTCCCTCATCCGCACCATCGTCCACGAGCCACCGGTCTTGATGTTGGACGAACCGTTCGGCGCACTGGACGCCCTGACGCGTCTCCAGGTGAGGTCCGACCTGGAGTCGCTTTGGCTGCGGAACAAGCCCACGGTTCTCTTCATCACCCACAGCGTCGAGGAGGCGGTCGGGCTTTCCGACCGGATCTTCGTCATGAGCCCCAGTCCCGGTGAGATCATCGAGGAGATCACGGTGGACCTGCCGAGGCCCCGGCCCATCTCGCTCACCGGTTCGCCCGACTTCGGGAAGTACGCGGATCACATCTACGCGCTGTTCGAGAAGATGGGCGTTCTCCACGGTATAGCGCCTGTCGCTCATGGCAGTGGTGCGCAAAGCGCTCCTGCTCGAAGCGCGCAGTAGGCGGTCAGCCGCGCGTCGCGGGCGGCATCGTCGTGAACAACAAGGGAGAGTCAGTGCAGCAGGACCAGATGTACATCGACGGCCAATGGATCGATGCTGCCGGGCGGCAGCGGCTCGACTGCACGGACCCCTACAGCGGTGCGGTGTGGGCGAGCATCCCGGCCGGAACCGCGGCGGACGCGGACCGCGCTGTCGACGCGGCCCGGAGGGCCATGACCACCGGCAGGTGGGCGGCCCTGTCCGCGTCGGGACGCGGACGGCTCTTGCGTGCCGTCGCGGACCTCATCACGGAGAACGCGGACCGGCTCGCGGGCATCGAGGTGCGGGACAACGGCAAGCTCCTCGCCGAGGTGCAAGGCCAGATCACCTCCGTCGCCGAGTGCTGGCACTACTACGCCGGCCTCGCCGACAAGATCCAAGGTGCGACTATCCCCACCGAGAAGGCCCACGCTTTCGCCTTCACCACCCGGGAGCCGATCGGGGTCGTCGCGGCTCTCACCGCATGGAACTCGCCGCTCTGGTTCGCGACCGTCAAGGCCGCTCCGGCCATGGCGGCGGGATGCGCTGTTGTGGTGAAACCGTCCGAATTCGCCTCCGCGACGACCCTCGAGCTCGCACGTCTCGTCGAGCAGGCCGGCCTCCCGGAAGGGGTGTTCAACGTCGTGACGGGACTGGGCGGGGACGTCGGCTCCGCTCTGGTCGACCACCCCGACGTCGCCAAGATCGCGTTCACCGGATCCGACGCCACCGGAATCCGGATCTACCAAAGCGCGGCGAAGTCGTTGAAGCGCGTCGCCCTCGAACTCGGCGGCAAGTCACCGACGATCGTCTTCGAAGACGCCGACCTCGACCTGGCCGCCGCCGGTGTCATGTCCGGCATCTTCGGCGCGGCCGGGCAGATGTGCGCTGCCGGGTCCCGTCTCCTCGTCCATGCCGCGGTCAAGGACAAGCTCCTCTCGAAGCTCATCGAGTTGGCCTCCGACATCCGCCTGGGTGATCCTCGCGACCCGCACACCAACGTCGGTCCCATCTCGACACCTCCGCAATATCAGAAGGTCCTCGACTACCTGGACATCGCGCGCGCCGACGGTGCCCGGTGCGTCCTCGGCGGCAAGCCCGCCGACGGCCCGGATCTGGGGGCCGGGCAGTTCGTGGAGCCGACCATCCTGGTCGACGTCCGCAACGACATGCGCATCGCCCAGGAAGAGGTGTTCGGGCCCATTCTCTCGGTCATCGAATTCGAGGACGAGAGCGAAGCGGTCAAGCTCGCCAACGAGATTCCGTACGGCCTGGTCGCCGGCGTCTGGACCACGAGCATTCCCCGCGCCCTCCGCCTGTCGAAGGCACTCCACGTCGGCACCGTGTGGGTCAACACCTACCGCAGCTACAGCTACATGGTCCCCTTCGGGGGCACCAAACGTTCCGGGCTGGGACGTGAACACGGAATCGAAGCCATCGACGAGTACCTCGAGACCAGAAGCGTTGTCATTTCCACCGACGACGGGCCGCCAGTCAACCCGTTCATCATGCGCTGAACGTCCGTGCCTGACCGTCGACGGCGTCGAGCGCTCCGCAACCGCCCGCTACATCACCTTCCCAGCAATCGTTTCGCAGGAGTCCGCCCTTGAGCACCGCATCAGACACTTCCTCACCGGAGCGGCAGCAGCCGTCGGCACGGCGCCTGGAAGGCCGGCGCATCGTCGTCACCGGCGCCGCCGCTGGCATCGGGCGCGCGGTCGCGCACCGTTTCGCGCACGAAGGCGCCACTCTCGCCCTGTTCGATCGTGATGCCGACGGCCTCGCCGCCACCGCCGCTGACACCGGGGCCACCGCCTTCCCCTTGGACATCACCGACGAAGAGGACGTGGCGTTGGCTGCCGGCAGAGCCGCCTCGGCGCTGGGCGGCATCGACGGAGTGGTCAACAGCGCGGGGATCATGTACCGCGGGTTGGTGGGTGACGTGCCCGCCGAAGACTGGCGCCGAGTCCTGGACGTCAACCTCACCGGCACGTACCTCGTGACCCGTGCCTGCCTCCCGTGGCTGCAGCAGGCACCCGGGTCGACCGTCGTGAACATGGCATCCGGTCAGGGTTTGCTGCCCAACTCGCCGGGTTACACCGCCTACGCGGCGTCGAAGGGCGGCATCGTCGCGCTCACCCGGGCGCTGGCCGCCGAACTCGCTCCCGGAGTCCGCGTCAACAGCGTCTGCCCGGGCATGGTCGACACGGCCATGGCCGACGGGCATCGCGACAACGCCGTGCACTACGCCCTGAAGCGGCTCGCCGACCCTTCGGAGATCGCCCAGGTCATCCTGTTCCTCACGAGCGACGAGTCGTCCTACGTGACCGGTGCCGCGCTCGCCGCGGACGGTGGCCGCACCTTCCATTAGCCGGAAATTCCGACATCGACAAGAAAGACGTGATTCACCGTGCCGAAGAAGATCGCCATCCTGCACACCAGCTTCGTGTTCGTTTCCGTGGAGCCGGTGATCAACGATCTCATCGCCGAACTGGTCCCCGATGCCGAAGTCATTCATTTCGTCGACTCCGACGTCCTGGCCACCGTCAATCGTGAGCAAGGGATCTCGCCGGAAAGCGAGGCCAGGATGAAGCACCTCGCGCAAGCCGCGGAAGCGGCGGGTGCCGACATCATCTTCTCGGCGTGCTCATCGCTGGGCCCGGCCGTGACCGCGGCGGCTCAGAGCGTCCGCACGCCCGTGGTGAAGATCGACGAGGCGATGGCTCTGCGGGCCGCCGGCGAAGGAGCGCGTATCGGCGTGTTGGCGACGGTGCCCACGACACTCGGCCCGACCTCGGATTTGATCGAAGCCAAAGCCGCCGAGATCGGGCGCAGCGTCACCCTCGAGCGACGACTGTGCGAAGGAGCGTTCTCGGCGCTCATGTCCGGTGACCGCGACAAGCACGATGCCATCGTCGTCGAGCAGGCCGCTGATCTCGCGGACAAGGTGGACCTCATCGTCCTCGCGCAGGCCTCGATGTCCCGGCTCGCCGGAGTTCTCCAGGAAAAGACCCATCTGACCGTCCTGTCGAGCCCGCGAATCGGCGTCGAGTACCTCGCTCGTCGCGTCGCCGAGCTTCCCGCCTGACGGGTCCGGGTCAGACAGCCACCAAGACAAGGAAAGACCTCATGAAGACCGTTGTCCTCGATGACGACCCCACCGGCACTCAGTCGGCCACCGGGGTGACCGTGCTGTTCGAAGCCGGGGTGGACCAGCTCGTCGCCGCCCTGCAGGAGGCCGACGCGGTCTACGTGCAGACCAACAGCCGCGCGCTTCCCGAAGAGGAAGCGGTAGCCCTGGTTCGGAGCATCAGGGTGAACGCCGAGGAGGCGGCGACACGTCTGGGCGAGCAGGTTCGCTTCGTCCTCCGCGGCGACTCGACCTTGCGCGGGCAC
This sequence comes from Amycolatopsis sp. NPDC051371, assembly GCF_040682155.1. Lineage (NCBI taxonomy): Bacteria > Bacillati > Actinomycetota > Actinomycetes > Pseudonocardiales > Pseudonocardiaceae > Amycolatopsis > Amycolatopsis sp. NPDC051371. The sequence goes on along the minus strand of NZ_JBFBAG010000064.1, from coordinate 11,566 downwards.
GTCTTCGCGGAGTCGGAGGTCTTTCTGGGTGGCGACGCCGTCATGCTCTTCGTTCCGGCATTCCCCGAAGGGGGTCGCACCACGAACGGAGGCGTGCACTACGTCCGCGTCGGCGAACGGAATCTTCCTGCCCACGAGACCGAGTACGCCGACGACCCGGTGTTCGGCTTCTCGACCGGCGTGCTGGCCGACTACGTCGCGGAGAAGTCCGGACGGCTGGGGATTCCGGTCGCGCTCGAGCAGGTCCGGGCCGGGGAACTCGCCCGGGTTCTCGCCGAGGCGCCTGCGGCCGCCGTGGTCGTCCCGGACGCTGTGGATGCCGAAGACATTTCCGCCATCGCGCGCGCTGTGGACGCCGCCACGGCGGGCGGCCGTCGTATCGTAGTGCGTTCGGCGGCGCCTCTGGCCGCCGAGATCGCCGGCGTCACGAGCGACGGACTGCTCCCCGCGCCACTAGCCGACCGATCCGAGCGTGTCCTGCTTGTCTGCGGCTCGCACACGCGGGGGGCGACCGCGCAGCTCTCGCAGGTCATCGCAGCTTGGGGCGCTCCCGCCGTCGTCGACACGACCGCGGCGCTCGACGCTCCCGTCGACGCGGGACTCGAGACAGCCGCGGCGGCACGTCGGACGTTCGCCGGAGAACCGGTCGTCATCCTCGCGACGGAGCGCGAACGCTCGTCCCAGCACAACACCCTCTCGCACGGCGAGCGCGTCATGGCAGCCCTCACCACGGCGGTCAGCTCCCTTCTCCCCGAAGTCGGGGTCGTCGTCGCGAAAGGTGGCATCACGTCCGCTGAGGTGGCCCGTACGGGTATCGGTGCGACCTCGGCACTTGTCCTCGGGCAGGTCCTTCCCGGTGTCTCGGTATGGCGGATGCGCGCCCGTGATGGGCGAGAAGTCCTCTACGTCGTCGTTCCCGGCAACGTCGGCGGACCGGATACGCTCAGCCGCGTCCTCGACGCTCTCGACGTTCGCGTACCGGCCGCATGAGGGCCGCACTTCACCAGATCGTGCGTGAGAGGCTGGCCAGGTGTGCGGCCGTCCCGGCGATCACCTGCTACGGCGCCTCGACCGCCGTCTCCGTCGTCGAAGCTGCCGAGACAGCCGGCCTGCCCGTCGTCGTGCTGGTGCCGCCACGCCTGCCCGCCGCCACCGAGGGTCTTCGCACCATTCGCGCCATGCGCGCGATCGCGGACTCCGCGGCCGTGCCGGTGTCGGTCCAACTCGACCACGCCACCGACCCGCACCTCATCGAGGCCGCCCTCGGCGCGGGTGTCGATGCCGTCCTCGCCGACGGCTCCAAGCTCCCTCCGGCGGACAACGCGGCCTTCGTGCGGACGATTCGCGAGCTGAGCGGTCCGGACATCACGATCGAAGCCGAACTGGGAAGCATCGCGGGCGATGAGGATCGCGCTATCGCCATCGACCCCGACGCCGCGGGCATGACCGATCCCGGGGAGGTTGCCGAATTCGTCGAGCGCTCCGGATGTGACCTTCTGGCGGTCGCCGTCGGCAACGTCCACGGGCGCTATCGAGGCCGCCCGCTGATCGACCGGTCCCGGCTGGCATTGATCCGCGCCGTTTCGCCGGTTCCGCTGGTCCTGCACGGTGCTTCCGGGCTGCCGCAAGAGGACCTCGTGCGCGCCGGATCTGCGGGCATCGGCAAGGTGAACGTCAACACCGAGCTGCGCGGAGCCGTCCTCGATGCGCTCGACGCGGGGCTCGCCCCCGCACGCGAGGCAGGCGACGACGTCGCAGCACTCACCGAAGCCCGCGCGGACGCCACGCGTCGGCTCACCACGTCGATCCTTCGCAGGCTGGCCGGCAACGGTTGATTGCGGCCGGCTCGGCGCGACCGCAGGCAAGATCGACTCTGGGTCGCCGTCGGTCGGGAAGCTTCGCCGTCGGCACGCGTCAGCACCTGAAGGTGGTGCACCTGCCCATGTGCTCGGCGGATTCCTCGCCGAGCGCATGGGTGGCTCTCAGGACCGCGTGTCGGCAGGGACGAGATCGGCGAACAGCTCCGAGACGTCATCCACCTTCTCCAGGCTGAGGATCCGCTCGGCGGCTCGGTCGATCGCCGCGGGCGACAGGCACGCGCTCGCGTTGGCGCGGAACTTCCTGACGAGATCGTCGTCGCTCGCGCGGTACCGCTCGTTCTCGATCGTCAGCCAGTACGCGTAGTCCGCGGCCTGGCTGAACTCCGTACCGCGGGCCCGAACCCGGACGAGGCACGGCCGGCGTTCGATGTACTCCCGACCCTCCACCACGAGCTCCTGGTGGCGCGTTTCCTCGGCCCGCGGATTGGCCTCAATCGTCACCTTTCGCATGAACTCGCGGACGCTCGGGTTCTCCCGGTTGCCGCGGCTCTGCCAGGCGGAGGACACCGGGATCAGGTGCGCCGCCATCGCGAGGTTGTACGCGAGGTTCGTCTGGGTGTCGACGTTGTGGCGGAGCTGGTCGAACAGGAAGCGTGGCTGGAGCGCGAAAGCCTCGTTCTCGACGTGGACGGCGTCGATCTCGTGCGCGGCCAGGCCGTGGTCCTCGATGAGCTTGGTGAAAGCGCCCAGCGGCGCCTGGAGATTGCCCGCGCACGGCCAGCGCTTGTACATGACGCGGAGGAGGTTCCACCGGGTGCCGAGGGCCTCGGTGATCGCCGCGGTGTGGAACTGCGAGGACCCGGCCATCGCGGCGAAGCCGTGCTCGCCGTCCAGGACGGTCCGGTCGCCCTGGTATCCCAGCTTGGCGAGGACGGCGGCCGTCACGCCTCCTTGCGAGGTCCAGCCCGCCGGGCCGTACTTGGCCATGCCCCCGCCCTCGGGCGTGGAGAGGAACTTGTTGTGCGACGGCACCGGCGCGAGGTAGCCGGCGAGCCCGAGCGCATCCGTCGTCGCGGTCGTCGAGAGGTCGAAGATCTTGGCGGCTCCCGCCGCCGCACCGAACGCGTCGAAGCTCAGTCCCCAGGTCGGCGCGATCCCACCGGTCGCGATCCGCATGGAGTCGAGGGAGAGGCCGACGCGCGAGGCGACCTCGTGTGCGACTGCGACCCCGAGCACGAGAGCCGCACCAGGAGCCCGCTCTGCCTCCGCCACCGCCAGGGCGGGCGAAGTGACATAGGGCGAGATGTGCGCCGGGGGCAGGATGGGACAGTGGTCGGTCGCGTGGATCAGCTCGGCGTTCGCGAAGGCGGCGAGAGCGGCAGGTACCTTGTCCGCGGTCCCGAGGATCGTCGACTCCGAGCGCCCGCCGGTGAGCCGGGCGAAGTCGACCGCGATGCGTCCCTTCTCCAGCCCACCCGACCCGAGCGCACATCCGATGACGTCGAGCAGGATGCGCTTCGTCTCGTGGACGACGTCCCGCGGGAGCTGGTCGAACGTGGTCCGGGAGACGAACTCGGCGAGTTCCCTCGAGATCGTGGACGGTGTCGTCATTCCAGAACTCCTTACGCTGCGGGCAATTCGGTGACTGCCACTGCTGCGCTGCCCTTCCGCGGGCGCACCAACGCGAGGAGGACGATCGCGAGGGCGAGGCAGGTGGCCGGGATGACGAGCCCGAAGGCGATGTTGTCCTTGCTTGCCACCATGCCGATGAGCAGCGGACCGACGAAACCGGCGAACGAGGCGATCGACGTCATGATGGCGAGGACGACGACCCGCTGGTTCTTGTCGAGCATCTCGGTGACGTAGGCCCACATCGGCGGGCTGTACGAGACGATCCCGATCGCCAGGAAGCACAGGCTGACCGCGCCGAGCAATGCCATGTGGCGGAACAGCACCGTGGCCACGAGGCCGGCGACCCCGACGGCCAGACAGGCCATGACGATGAGGCGCCGATCCTTCGACCGATCGGAGGCGCGGCCGACCAGCAGCATCGCGACCGCCGCGCAGATGTAGGGCAGGGCACCGACGAAACCGATGTTGGTCTGCGAATAGTCGGGATTCATCTGCTGCACGACCTGCGGGAGGAAGAACGCCATCCCATAGTTGCCGATACTGGCGAGGAAGGCGACGGTGGAGAGCGCGATGACCCGCGGATTCCGGAACGCGCGCAATGCTGTGCTCAGACGGTGGTCCGGCTGACCGTCACCCGAGGCAAGCGCGGTGTTCTCCGCGGTGATCCGGTCCTCCAGCCACGTGCTCTCCGCCGGCGTCAGCCACCGCGCCTTGCTCGGGCGGTCGGCGAGGAAGATCAGCGCGTAGATGCCGACGAGCACAGGCGGCACGCCTTGCAGGATGAACACCACTGCCAGGATGCGAGCCCGAACCAATGTGCGTGCTGGAGGATGAGCCCGCCGGTCGCGCTGCCGAGGATGAGGGCGACGGGCTGGGCGAACACCATGAACGCAAGCGCCCGCCCCCGGTTCTCTTGGAGGAACCAGAACGACAGGAACAACAGGAGCCCGGGAAAGAGGCCTGCTTCGGCGATGCCGAGCGCGATCCGCGCGATGTACAAGCTCGTCGTGTCCCAGACGAAGCCGGTCAACACGGTGACCAGTCCCCAGGTGATCGCGATCCGCGAGAGCCAGATACGTGCGCCGACGCGCGCCATGATCATGTTGCTCGGGACCTCGAGCACTACGTAGGCGATGAAGAAGATGGCCGCCGCCGTGCCGTAGGTCGCGAGGTCGATGCCGAGATCGGAGGACATCTCGAGCTGCGCGTAGCTGATTGTCGCGCGATCCATGTAACTGCACATGTAGAGCAAGAACGCCACGGGCAGGATCGAGCGCGTTACTCTCGAGGTAACTCGGGATCCGTCGATGACGGGCGGCACCGCTTTACTGGTCGACACGTGTGTGCCCTCTCCATTGAGTGGCTTGCAGCAAAAGTCGAGCCTGATCTCGTCGCGCTCGTTTATTCGTGGTCGTCGGAGTATTGGCCCGTGGCGCGGGCGCGCTGGGTGGCGAGCTCGATCACCAGGTCGAGGTTCGGCGCCGGTACCCGCGTCAGTTCGGCGAGGTCGAGGGGGACCCGGAACAGGGCATCGATCTCCATGGGTCGGCCGGCCTGCAGGTCTTGCGCGATGCTCTGGAGGTGGCCGGACGTCGCCAGCTTGTCCAGGCCGGCGGCGGGATCGCCGGGATCGCAACCCAGGGCACGAGCGATGGCGGCACCTTCGGCAGCCATCGCCTTGGCAGTTCCGGCCACCGCGGGCTTGTCGAGGACGTCTTTCATGGGCGACGCGGTGAGGACGGCCAGCGAGCCACCGACCAGGTTCATGGCCAGTTTGGTCCAGATCTCGTCCCGGATCTTCGGGGTGACGGTGACTTCCAGGCCGGTGGGGTTCAGCAGCGAGGCCAGTGCGTCCAGCCTCTTGTCGGGCCGGCCGTCGGGACGTCCGATGAGCAGGCGGTTGCGCGCGTTTTCGGCGCGAACGACCCCGGGCGCGAGCACGCTGCAGGCGGTGTAGGCGACGGCGCCCACCGCACGGTGAGGACCGACGTGCTCCCACAACGCCTGCCCAGGATCGAGCCGGCTCAGGTGGGTGCCGTCCCAGGTGCCGCCATGCGAGTGGAAGTACCACCAGGGGATGCCGTTCACGACGAACAGCGCCAAGCCTTCCGGTCCGAGCAAGGAACCGATCTGCTCGGCGATGCCGGGCAGGGCTGGGGCCTTGACCGCGACGATGACGATGTCCTGGGGCTCCAGATCGCCGGGCCGGTCGGTGGCGACCGGGTGCGAAACCAGCGTTCCGTCCCGGGTTTCCACGCGCAGCCCGTGCTGCCGGATCGCGGCCAGCTGCTCGCCGCGGGCGATCAGCGAAACCTCGGCCTGGCCCGCGGCGAGGCGTCCCGCGAGGTGACCGCCCACCGCTCCTGCGCCGTACACGCAGATTTTCACGTGCGCTCCCTGTCTCGTGCGTGCCGGATCAGTCGAACTGCTTGCGCTTCTGCGCCGCGGCGGCGGTGAGGAACGAGATGTCGTTGCCGGTGGAGACGTAGCCGCCACCGAGCTCCAGGTACTGCCGGATCAGATCCGGCCGCCCGCCCAGGCCGCCGATGCCCACGGTCTTCCCGTGTTCCCGGCAAGCTTTGATGACGCGCAGGAATGCCTCGTGCACCTCGGGGTGGTCCATCTGCCCGGCGACACCCAGCTCAACGCTGAGATCGTTCGCCCCCACCAGAAGGATGTCCACGCCGTCCACCGCGGCGATGGCGTCGGCCGCGTCCAGACCGGCCTGGGACTCGATCTGCGCCACCACCATGGAGGCGTGGTCGAGCTCGCGGACGGTCTGCTCGGCGGGCAGCGACCGGTAGTGCAGCTGCGGCGCTGCACCCGCCAGAGACCGCTCACCCCAGGGCGCGTGCTTGACGGCGCGGACCGCTGCGCGCGCCTCGTCGGCGGACTGCACGCCGGGCACGACGATCCCCATGGCGCCGGAGTCCATGACCCTGGCGATGAAGGACGGGTCCGGCCCGGGGACGCGGACGAGAGGGGTGACGCCCAGGTGGTTGCAGGCCATGCAGATCTGGCCCGCGGCCTCGAGGGGGAAGCTGCTGTGCTCCAGGTCGATGTAAACGGAGTCGAACCCCGCCGTATGGGCGATGGCGGCGATGTCGACGGTCCGCACGAGCCGGACGGTCATCGAGTACACGGACTCGCCCCGGGCGAGTTTTTCCTTGACCGGATTGCGCAGCAGGCGCGTGGTTTCGTCGTGCATTTCTTCGAAGCTCCTGTTCGACTTGGAAGGTCTCAGCCGAACAGAGTCGGCAACGTCTGTGCCTCGTCGTCGAACCCGTACACGGATTTGACCTCGAGGTATTCTTCGAGCCCGAACCGCCCCATCGAGCGGCCGATGCCGGACTGCTTGTACCCGCCCATGGGAGCGTGGGAGTCCGTGGCTGCGCCGTTGTAGCTGATTCGCCCGGCGCGCAACCCGTTCACGACGCGGCGGGCGTTCGCCCGGTCGCCGCCGAAGACGAACCCGCCGAGCCCGTAGGGCGAATCGTTGGCGATGCGCAAGGCCTCGTCCTCGTCGCGGTACGGAAGGACGACCAAGACGGGGCCGAAGATCTCCTCCCGGGCGATCCGCATGTCCGGGGTGACTCCGGTGAAGACCGTCGGTTGCACAAAATAGCCCCGGTCGAGACCGTCCGGACGCTCGAGGCCGCCGGTGACGAGGTGGGCACCTTCGTCCAGACCGCTCTGGATGTGCTCCCTGATCGACTTGTACTGGGCGGCACTGACGACCGGGCCCATGGTCGTCCCGCTGTCGAGCGGGTCACCGAGGCGGAAGCGGCGTGCCTCGTCGACCAGGAACGGTACGACCTGCTCCACCTGGCTTTCGTGCACCAGCATCCGGCTGGGGGCGTGACAGGACTGGCCGGCGTTGAAGAAGCAACGCTGGATGTTCCAGCGCGCGGCCTGTTCGAGGTCGGCGTCGGGCAGCACGATGTTGGCCGACTTCCCGCCCAGTTCGAGGCACACCCGCTTCACGGTTTCCGCGGCGGCGGCTCCGACCTGCCTGCCCGCGCCGGTGGATCCGGTGAAGGAGATCATGCCGACGTCGGAGTGGCGGGACAGCACATCCCCCACGTCGCGGCCGCGGCCGTTCACGAGGTTGAACACGCCCGGAGGCACCTCGGCCTCGTGCAGCACCTGGGCCAGGAGCGCGCCGCTGGCGGCGGAGTTGAGGCTGGGCTTGGCGACCACCGTGCACCCGGCGGCGAGCGCGTAGACGAGCTTGATCACGCCGGTCTGGATCGGCCAGTTCCACGGGGAGATCAGGGCGCAGACGCCGATCGGCTCGCGTCGGACGATCGCGTTGCCGACACGCGACTCGAAGGGGTAGTCGCGCACGATGTCGCGGGCGACCCTCATGTGCTGGGCCGGGCCGGTGACCTGGGCGCGGTTGCCGACCGGGATCCCGACCTCCCGTGCGATCAGCTCGGAGAACTCTTCGGCGTGGGACTCGTAGACGTCGATGACGCGGTCTATCACCGCGATCCGTTCGGCCACCGAGCTTTCGGAGAAGCTGTCGAACGCGTGCCTGGCCGCGGCGACCGCGCGATCCGCGTCCGCGGCGCCGCCGATGGCCACCCGGGCGAAGACTTCTTCGCGGGTAGGGTCGACCAACTCCACTTCGCGGGGCTCGAGCGGTTCCGTCCATCGGCCATCGATGTAGAGGTGCGGGTACTGCCGCATGAGTGAACTCTCCTGAGGCTGTGGGGTCAGCTGCTGTGGGTGTAGCCGCCGTCGCAGGCGATCGTCTGGCCGGTGATGAAGGCGGACGCCGGCGTGGCCAGGAAAAGCATGATGCCGACCAGATCGGTGGGAACCATGCCCCGCGGGATGCACTGCTGCGACGCCGCGCGCTCACGGCCCTCGATGGTGGGGTTCACGGTGCGCTCCACCTCCGTGGCGACCATGCCCGGCCGCACGCAGTTGACGGTGATCCCGTACCCACCCAGCTCGCGCGCCAAGGAGTTGGTCATGCCGATGACGGCCGACTTCGAGGTGACGTAGTGCAGGTAGTTGGCCGTGCCGCGGGTCACCGAATCGGACGAGATGTTGATGATGCGGCCGAAGCCCGTCGCGCGCATGTGCGCAGCGACCGCCCGGACGCAGAGGAAGGTGCCGGTGACGTTGACCTTCAGCACCCGCTCCCACTGCGCCACGGAGATCTGATCGAACGGTCCCTTGTCGATGCTCGCGAAGATCGACGCGTTGTTGACCAGCACGTCGATCCGGCCGCGCTCGTCGATGACGGACTCGACCATCGTCGCGACCGAAGACTCGTCGGCCACGTCCACCCGGACGGCCAAACCGGTCCCCCCGGCATCGTGGATCTCCTTGACGACCGACTCGGCCTTGGCGAAGTCGAGGTCGGCGACCACGGCGACGGCGCCGGCCGCGGCGAACTGGCGGGCCAGTTCACGACCAATGCCTTGCGCGGCGCCGGTCACGACGACCACCCGCCCTTCGACGTCGAAGTCCCGCGCCGACGCGGGCACGCCGGAGTCATGTGGAGTGTGAGTCAAGGGCGTCGTCGTCATGGGTTGAACATATCCTGTAATATGGGATATTGTCAATCGAGTGACCGGTCCTGCGGTGACGGGATGACATCGACTTCGAGGAGCACGAGATGCGCGTAGGCAAGGCGGCCGAGACCGGCAGCGAGCGGGTCGGGACCATGCGCGAGGGGACGCTCGACCAGAAGCACCTGCTGTTCGGCGAAGACGGCTCGCCCAACAACTTCGACCTGAACATGGGTCTCACCGGCGGCGGTGGCTGGCGCACCCCTCGGCACCGGCACAACTTCGACCAGATCCGCTACGTGATCCAGGGCGCACTCCCCTACACCGAAACGGACGTTCTGGAAGAGGGGTGGGTGGGATACTTCCCCGAGAGTGTCCACTATGGACCCCAGGAGCGCCCCGAAGGCCTGCGGACCATGGTGCTTCAGTGCGGTGGCGCGAGCGGAGCCGGCTACTTGAGCGTCGCACAGCGCGAGGCGACCAACGCCGAACTGGCCAAGACCGGCGAGTTCAAGAAGGGCAAGTACCACTACACGGACGCCGATGGCGTCACCCAGGTCGCGGATGGCTCACAGGCGATCTTTGAGCATGCCACGGGAAGCAAGCTCGAGTTCGCCACTCCGCGGTACACCGACGTCATCGCGATGAACCCGGAGGCCTACGACTGGCTGCCCCAGGGCGACTCGGACGTCTGGGAGAAGTGGCTGGGCACCTTCACCGAACGCGACCTGCGCATCGGGTTCCTGCGCCTGGACGCCGGCGCGGTGTACCAGGCCGGTCAGCATCCCTCGATCGAGATCCTGTTCCAGATCAACGGCCAGGTGTCGGCGGCCGGCGAGAAGTACGGCCCCGAGACCGGGTACGAGTTCTTGGCCAACGAGGGGCCGGTTCCCGTCGAGGCCGTCGAGCCGACCGAGTTCCTGCGCGCGGTGCTGCACAAGTTCTGAGCAGGCCCGGGCAACGCGGGGCACCGCGTTGCCCGGCCGCGTCCCGAGCCCTTCGAGACGCGGCGGTAATATGGGTTTGAGACCAAGGCTGGCCCGTGGCACGAATTGACAGAATCCCACATAGCGGGATATTATTCACATCGTGACCGCGACACCGACCACGGACAGCGCGAGCAGCCTCGCCAAGATGCTCCACATCCTGCAGCTGTTCACCGAAGCAGAGCCCGTCTGGTCGACCGCCGACATCATCGACGCGCTGGAGACGTCCCGCTCGACGGGGTACCGCTACATCAAAACCCTGCACGAGGCGGGCCTGATCAGCGCGGTGCGCAACGGCTACTACGCCCTCGGTCCGCGGATCATCGAGATGGATCTGCAGATGCGCCTGACCGACCCGCTGCTCCTGGCCAGCGAAGGCGTACTCGAGGAACTGGTGGACAAGATCGGGCACTCGGCTCTGCTGTGCACCGCGTTCCGCGACTCGGTCCTGTGCGTCGGCGAGTGCCGAGCTCCGCAGAGCCCGGCGAACCGGTTCAGGCGCGGGCAGCGGCGCCCCCTGTTCCAGGGGGCGATCTCGAAGATCATCCTCGCCTACCTGCCCCATCACCGCCTGAAAGCCATCTACCCGCGGCAGCGCAACGAAATCGAAGCCGCCGGACTGGGCAGCACGTGGAGCGAATTCCGCGCCACCTTGGGCAAGATGAAGAAGGACGGCTACGCCTTGACCGTGGGCGAGTTCAACCCCGGGGTCTACGGCGTCGCAGCGCCCATCCTCACCGATCAGAAGACATCGGTGGGCAGCGTGGGTGTCGCCTGGGACGAGCAAGTGCGGCGAGACGTCGACGTCGAGCACGCCGTGCTCGCCGTCAAGCTGGCAGCGACCACGATCTCGGAGCGACTACTGGAGCAACAGCGCGACTGAAGTCCCCCAAAGGCAAGGGACGATCGCCGACCTTGCCGCCGGCCTGCTCGGCACAACCTGAGCCAACCAGAGAAGTCACTTCCGTTGTCGCGCAACGAGTCGACGCATCGAGCTTCACACCACCGGGATCCGTTCACCCAAGCAGCTCCAGTCCGTGGATGCCCGTGGCCGCCCGCCACACGGCTTCCGCGCGCTCTGCTTCCCTGACAGCGTCGGTCGACTTCGACCGTTGACGAAGTCCCACATCACAGGATATCGTCAATCGGAAACCGCGAGCTGTGTGCGCCATCACAGCCACGGCGCGACACCGACTGAGACAGCCGGATCGAGCAACGTCAACGACCGAGCTTGATCGAGACGGCCCATCCGCGTCGGCAACGAACGGCTCGCCACATACACACCGTTGCGTTCGACGCTGTCAGCTCACGAACATCAACTCAAAGGCGTATCACGCATGAACGATCAATGCCGATCCCATCAATGCGGACTCCCCAACTTCGGCCCGGCCGACCTCTGAGGAGAACTCGTGTCCGACTACTCACAGCCCACACGAGTCTCGACCGCCGCCACCATCAAAGAAGATCCCAGAACGTTCATCTTCCGGCTGACCCTGATCGCCAGCCTCGGGACTGTTCCAAGATCGGTGTTTCCGGCCCGACACGCCGGGCTGAGGTCCGGTGGGATGGGCACTGTGAGTGATGACATCTGAGGTTGTGAGTC
>NZ_JBFBAG010000063.1:0-58944 GCF_040682155.1 Amycolatopsis sp. NPDC051371 | reverse complement strand
AGGGTGGTGACCGGTGCGGCGGACTCGGGGGCGGTGGCCGCCGGTCCGCAGTAGGAGATGCGCCCGTCGGCGTCCACATCGACGACCGCGTCACGCAGGAGCGAACACGACGGATCGGCGGGGAGAACGACAGGGGCGTGGAAACGGCGTTGCATCTCTGGATACTACGCACCCTTAATTACGACACGACTCCACTCCGCCACGCCCAAGCGGCGATTTCCACGCGGTTGCGCGCGCCGATCTTGCCCTGCACGGACGCCAGGTGCGTCTTCACCGTCGACAGCGACAGGAACAGCTCGGCGCCGATCTCGGTGTTCGTCAGCCCGCTCGCCGCCGCCTTGACGACGTCCATCTCCCGCGCGGTCAGCGGCTCCGACGGCGGCGCCGCCTTCGGCCGGGCCGAGCCGCCGTCGAAGTGCTTGAGCAGCCGGATGGTGATCTGCGGCGAGACCAGCGCGTCGCCGCGGTCGGCCGCGCGGACCGCTTCGATCAGCAGCGCCGGGCCCGCGTCCTTCAGCAGGAAGCCGTGGGCGCCGTTGCGCAACGCCGTGTGCACGTACTCGTCGAGGTCGAACGTGGTGACCACGACGACCTTCAGCGGGTCGGTCACGTCCGGGCCGGCCAGCTGCCGGGTGACCTCGAGGCCGTCGAGGCCGGGCATGCGGATGTCGAGCAGGCAGACGTCCGGGCGCAGCTCGCGGGCCTTCGACACCGCCGAGACGCCGTCCGCGACGTCGGCGACGACCTCGATGTCGTCCTGGGCGTCCAGGATCATGCGGAAGCCCATCCGCACCATCTCCTGGTCGTCGGCGATCAGTACGCGGATCATTCGTCCCCTTCAGTGTCTTCTCCGGCCGCCAGCGGCAGCCACGCTTCGACCCGCCAGCCACCGTCCGGGCCGCGCCCGGCCGACAGCCGTCCTTTGAGCAGTGCGACGCGCTCGCGCATCCCGACCAGACCGTAGCCGCCCGATCCGCCCGCGGGCCGCCGCGTCGTCTCGTGCCCGTTGTCCGTCACCCGCAGGTGGAGTTCGGATCCGCTCACCTCGGCCAGGACGAACGCGTCGGTCGCGTCCGAGGCGTGCTTGCCGACGTTCGTCAGCGACTCCTGGACCAGGCGCAGCGCCGAGCGGCCGACTTCGTGCGGCAGGTCGGCCGGCAGGTCGAGGTGCATCGACGTCGGCACGCCGTGGTTGGCGCTCTCGACCAGCTTCCGCAGGTCGGCGCCGAGATCCGTGGTGGCCTGCTCGCTGAACTCGCTCGACCCGGCCGGCGCGTCGCCGCGCATCGAGCGGACCAGCCGCCGCATCGCCGCGAGCGCTTCGACACCGGCGTTCTCGATGCGGCCCATCGCCTCGACCGCGATCTGCGGGTCCTTCTCGGCCATCATCCGCGCGGCCTGCGCCTGCACGACGATGCCGGTGACGTGGTGGGCGACGACGTCGTGCAGCTCGCGGGCCAGCGCCATCCGCTCGGCGGTCTGCGCGTCGGCCACCGCGGACTGGACGACCGTGGTGCGCTCGGAGTCGCGCGACCGCAGCATCAGGCCGACGGCGATCGAGATGCCGAGCAGCAGCGCCGCGGCGAAGGCCAGGATGGACAGTGTCTGGGGGTCGCTCTGCAGGCCCCGGGGCTGGTCCGAGTTGAGGATCGCGCCGAGCGCGACGACGGCCGACAGGAGGCCGATCCGCGGCCACGTCAGGCTCAGGCCGCGGGCGCGGGTCAGGTTCACGATCACGCCCATCGCGGCGATGACCTGCACGAACGGCACGCCACCCGGCATCGGGTAGTCGTAACGCAGGTGCAGGAACGGCGTGACGACCGCGGAGAGCAGCAGCATCCCGGTGATGCCGAGGAGCGCGTCCGCGGGCCGCCGCGGCGACAGCACCGCGATGACGGCCGCGACGAGCGAGCAGAACAGGATCGGGAACCCGCGGGCGTTGCTCGAGTACGTGTAGCCGAACTCGAAGATCAGCGCGAACCCGAGCAGCCCGATCAGCGGCCACTGCCCCATGGCCAGCTCGTTCACCCGCTGCAGCTTCCGCGTCCGCGGATCACGCTTCGGGCCGCGGTCCCGGGCCGCGATGGCGGGCACCGCCGCGCCGGCGAGCAACAGCAGACCGAACAGCAGCCCCTGGGAGGCAGTGCCACCGTCGATGTTGCTGACGCCCGCGTACCGGCCGAAGACGGCGATGAGACCGCCGACGACCAGGACGCTGACCACGCAGAACGCCACGCCCGCCCGCGCCCGGCGGGTCACGTAGTAGACCATCTGCACCCCGGCCACGACCTCGGTGATGGTCACCTTCGGCAGCACGCTGGAGTAGGGCGGGACGTGGAACGCGTGGATGAAGAGGGTCGAGAACACCAGCACGGCGGCGCCGGTCACCCCGGCGACGGCCGCGCGCTTCTGGGACCACACCGCGCACGCCGTCATCGCGAAGATGCCGGGGAGCAGCCCGAAGTCGACGAACTTCGGGCCGTTGTCGTCGAGCGCCGCCTGCGTCGTGAAGACGAAGTCGAAGAGCAGGGCGGCGAACAGGACGGCCGAAGGGACGCCGATGCGCCGCACCAGTGCTGCGGTGCGTGCGTAGAGGTTGTTCGGCGGGGGCGCGGCGGTCACAACGCGACGTTAGAGGATCCGCGCGCGTTCGCACCTTGGCCGAGTGGCCCGCACTCCCTCGGCCGATCGGCCGATGCGGCACCGCCCGTGACTGGCCGTCTGCCCGAAGTGGACACCCCTTGATCTCCGCGAAGCTCATCGGCATCGAGACCCGAACCGACAGGGAGAACGTGGTGGACCCGAACACTCCACAGTGGACGAACGGACCGGTGCTCTCCGGCCGCGGACTGGTTAAGCGCTACGGCGCGCAGTACGCCCTGGCCGGCATCGACATCGACATCCAGCCGGGCGACGCCGTCGCCATCGTCGGGCCGTCCGGCTCCGGCAAGACGTCGCTGCTGCACGTCCTGGCCGGGATCCTCCGGGCCGACGACGGGCAGATCCTCCTGGCCGGGCAGCGGATCGACCACCTCGGCGAGAAGAAGCGCAGCGAGCTGCGCCGCACCGAGTTCGGCTTCGTCTTCCAGTCGGGGATGCTGGTCGCGGAGCTGTCGGCCGAAGAGAACGTCGCGCTGCCTTCGCTGCTGGCCGGGCTCGGCCGCAAGGAAGCCATCGACGCCGGCCGCCAGTGGCTTTCGCGCCTCGGCCTGGCCGGCAAGGAGCGCCGCCGCCCGGGGGAGCTGTCCGGCGGCGAGGCCCAGCGCGTCGCGATCGCGCGGGCGCTGACGCACCGGCCGAAGGTGATCTTCGCCGACGAGCCGACCGGCGCGCTCGACACGCGCACCGGCCGCGACACGATGGACGCCCTGCTCGGCGCCGCCCACGAGACGGGCGCCGCGGTGCTCGTGGTGACCCACGACCGCGAGCTTGCCGAGTCGATGCCGAAGACCGTCGCGATCCGCGACGGCCTGATCGCGACGAGGCAGGCGGCGTGAACTCGCTCCAGATCGCCCTGCGGGTGCTGAAGGTCGACCGGCGGACCCGGACGTCGGCGATCCTCACCGCGATCGGGGTGGCCGTCGCGACCGGGCTGGTGCTGCTGCTGGCGACGCTGCCGTTCGCCACGCAGCACCGCGAGCAGCGCGCCCTCTGGCAGGGCGAACACTTCTACAGCCGGAGCTCCGACGCCCCGGCCAAGATGCTCTTCAACTCGTCGAAGGACTACTTCGACGGGCAGCAGATCGTACGCGTCGACGTCGCGCTGACCGGCGGTGCCACGCCCGGCTCCATCCCGCTGCCGGCGGGGGTGCCGCAGCTGCCCGGGCCGGGTGAGACCGTCGTGTCGCCGGCGCTCGGCCGGCTGCTGCAGGGCCACCCGGCCGGTCAGCTTGCCGACCGGTTCGGCAAGCCCGTCGCCGCGCTCGGCGAGGACGGCCTCCGCTTCCCGGAGCAGCTCGTCGCGCTCGTCGGGCACACACCCGACGCGATGCCGGAGAACTCCTACCCGATCGCGGGCCTCCCCGGCGGGAAGGCGAGCCCGGACGGCCTGCTCATGCTGCTGTCCTGGGTCGGGATCATCGTGCTGCTGGTGCCGAGCCTGGTGCTGGTCGCGTCGTCGGCGCGGCTCACCGCGGCCCGGCGGGAACGACGGCTTGCCGC
This sequence comes from Amycolatopsis sp. NPDC051371, assembly GCF_040682155.1. Classification (NCBI taxonomy): domain Bacteria; kingdom Bacillati; phylum Actinomycetota; class Actinomycetes; order Pseudonocardiales; family Pseudonocardiaceae; genus Amycolatopsis; species Amycolatopsis sp. NPDC051371. The sequence continues at coordinate 54,783 of NZ_JBFBAG010000063.1, read as the reverse complement.
GATCCGGCTGGCCGGCGCCACGCCCGGCCAGGTCACGAACATGGTGGCCGCCGAGACGACGTTGTCCGCGGGCATCGGCGCGGTGCTCGGCCTGGTGCTGAGCCCGGCCCTGAGCGGCCTCGCGTCGTTCGTGCCGTGGGCCGGCGGCACCTGGCTCGCGTCCGACTTCGCGTTGCCGGTCGGCCTGACGGTGTTCATCGTCGTGGCCATCCCGGTGCTCGTGGTCCTGGCCGGCGTCCTCGGCCTGCGCCGCGTGCTCAAGAACCCGCTGTTCGCGACCGGTGGTCACACGAAGAAGCCGTTGCACTGGTGGCGGCTGCTGGCCCTGCCCGCGGCCGGGCTGTTCTTCCTCGTCGCGGTGACGACGGCGAAGGACTCCGGTGGCATCACGATGGTCATGGCGGGGCTGTTCCTGCTGGTCGGCTCGGCCGCGATCGTCGGGCCGTGGGTGACGTCGGCGGTGGGCGGCACGTTCGTCCGGATCTGGCGCCGGCCGTCCTCGCTGCTCGCCGGACGCCGCCTGCGTGACGACCCGAAGAGCGCCTACCGGGCGTCCGCCGGGATCGTGCTCGCGGTGTTCGCCGGGTCGATGGCGCTGACGCTGCTGCCGACCTTCGAGTCGATGGCCGGCGGCGGGCGATCGTTCCAGGACTCCGTGCTCTACGTCGACACCGACGCCCAGCACGCGGGCGTCATCGTCGGCCAGGCCAACGCGTCTTTGCAGAAGTACGGCCAGTCCGAGAAGGCGGTCGCCGTCGGCGAGATCTACCTCGCCAAGGGCGACGGCGGAAACCGCACGGTCCAGCGGGGCCTGGTCATGAGCTGTGCGGACGCGGTCAAGCTGACGCGGTTCGGGATCACGCCGGAGATGTGTGCCGGCGGGCCGGCGATCTACAGCGACTCGGCGCTCGACCTGGCGCAGTTCAAGCTCACCACCGAGTACGACACGCCGGGCGTGACCCCGATGTCGGGCACGCGGGTGGAAACCGTCCACTTCCCGGACCCCGATCTTTCGGGCTCGCTCATCATCGACCCGGCCGCGGTGCCCGAGAGCGTCACACCGAAGTACGTCACCGTGGTCGCGCCGACCACCGACGCGAACCGCGAGATCGTCCGGACGGCGCTGGCCGGTCCGGCCGCCGGCGCGGAGGTCGGCAGCCGCGACCAGTACCTGTTCAACCAGCAGACCGAGCTCGGCGACCTGCGCCGCGTCACGGTGATCGGGCTGGTCGCGGCGGGGATCCTGGCCGGCTGCAGTGCCGCGGTCGCGACCGCGGGCTCGGTGATGGACCGCCGCCGGACGTTCGGGGCGTTGATGGCCGCCGGCACGCCGGTGCGGGTGCTCGCGAGGGCGCTGCGGATGGAGGCCGCGCTGCCCGCGCTGGTCGCCACCATCGGCGCGGGAATCGTCGGGGTACTGGTCGGTGTTGGGCTCTACAGCATGGTCGACCCGCGCGGCATCGTGCTGAGCCCGTGGCTCCTGGCGCCGGTGGTGCTCGGGGTCGGGGTGGCCCTGCTCGGCGCGTCGGTCTGCACGCCCGCCCTCAAGCGGGTGCAGGCGGAGCCGCTGGCCGAGGAATAGGACGTTCGCCCCTCTGTCGGGGGAGGGGCGAGCACCGGGGGTACAGAGGGAGGTCGTGAGTGAGAAACAGTGTTAGAACACTGTTTCTCACTCACGACCAGCCGCGGCAGACCTGCTTACTCGACCGCGCCGTTCTGGGTCAGCAGGGTCTGGTACCAGGCGTCGTAGGGGTGGTTCGACGCCGGGTAGTTCGCCAGTGGCGTGGTCGCGTCGCCCGCGGAGTCGAAGTCCCAGCCGCGGACCAGCTTGCCGGACTGGCGCGCCGAGGTGATGAACGACGACTCCGTCGCGGGCGCCCCGTAGAACAGCGCGCCCTGCTGCAGCTCCGCGCTGTCGCCCTTCTGGAACTCGTCGAACGCGACCTGCCGGTAGCGGATCCGGTCACCGGCGACGCTCGCGGTGTCCACCCGCAGGGTGTTCGACGGCGTCGGGCCGTCCGCGCCGGTCCACACCCTCACGCTCCGGGTGCCGTTGGTGGCGGTGTCCTTGGCGAACCGAGCGTCGGACGTCTTGGCGTTGCCGGTCCACGCGACCGTCGTGGCCGCGAGCGTGCCGTTCCACGACCAGTTCTGGCTGCTGCTCTGGCTCTGGTGGATCTCCCGCAGGTGCGTCCCGTCGATGAACGCGACCGTCGGCTGGACACCGTTGTCGTACTGGTGGCTGGCCTGCCAGGTGATCTCGCCGTCGCTGCCGAGCTTGCCGACGTGGTACCAGAGGGTCGACGCGGTCTGCGACTGGTGGACCTCGACGAGGTCGCCGTTGTCGTCGAGCGCGACGGCCGGCGTCTGGCCGCTGTCGTACTTCCCGTGCCGCAGCCAGGTGACGCGGCCGTCTGCGCCGTAGGTCCCGGTCCAGTACCAGAGCGCGCCGCCGCCGGAGTCGTGCACCTCGACGATCTGGCCGCGGCCGTTCAGCGCGACGGCCGGGTGGTAGCCGACGTCGCGCTTGTACTCGCTGCGGCTGCCGCCGTCGCCCGAGAGCAGCGGCAGCACGCGCCCGCGCAGCGCGTCCACGGTCGGCGAGCCGGCCGGGTAGTCCTGCGCGCGCAGCAGCCGGCTGCCGAACACCGACTCCAGCTCCTGGTTGACCGCGACGAGGTTGCCCGCCGCGAAGTTCGCGTTGTCGGTCAGGTTGTCCTTGAGGTCGAGCATGACGACGATCGGCGCGGCCGCCGGGTGCGCCGCGGACCACATGTTGACGGTCGCCAGCCAGTCACGGAGGTTGTTCGACGCGGAGTTGCCGCCGCTGTGGTCGACGGCGTTGCCGGGCGAGTCGTGGCCGACGCCGTAGTCGTGGGTCGTGGCGTAGCCGTTGTCGTGCACGTCGAGCTCGACGAACCGGACGCCGTGGTCGAGCTGGTAGGCGATCGAGTTCTTCGCGCCGTCGACGTTGCCCGAATAGCTGTTGTGCGTGGCGCGGAAGACCGAGCCGGTGAACGGCGGGCTCGCGGCTTCGGCCGTCCCGCCGGTCAGCAGCGCGGCGGTGGTCAAGGCGGTGACGGCCAGAGCGGGCAGTCGGGTCATCCTCGGGTCCTCACGTCGGGGAACGGGGCCGTCCCATCCTGGCCGTCCGGGGCGGACGCTGTCCCGAACTCCGGGTGGAACGCCGTGGAACGCGAGTGGAACGCCTAGAAGGCGACAGCTGGACATCGAGGGAGGAAACACCATGACTTACGCGGGTGGACCCCAGTACCCGGACCCGACCGGACCCGTGCCGCCGCAGGCCGGGATGCCCGGCCCGCCGCCGCAGCCGCCTGCGGCCGCGCCGAAGAAGTCGAAGCGGCGGCAGAAGATCGTGCTCACCGTGTTCCTGATCGTCGTCGCCGCGATCCTCGCGCTGGTCTGGGTGGCCACCCGGTCCAACGGCGAGAACGCGCAGGTCGGCAACTGCGTCACCGAGAGCGGCGAGAACTACGTGAAGATCGTCGACTGCGGGACGCCCGAAGCGACGCTCAAGGTCGTCGCGCGCGTCGAGGACAAGACCCGGATCGAAGCGCAGATCAGCGCGTGCACGCCCTATCCGGACGCCGACCAGGTGTTCTGGCAGGGCAAGGAAGGCGAGACCGGCGTCGTGCTCTGCCTGGCGAAGACCGGCAAGTAGCCCGATGGCGGGCGGGAAGTTCTCGTTCACCGGCTCCGGTGAGGTCCGGGTCTCCAGCGGCGGGCGCACGCTCGCCGCGGCGGGCGACGTGATCGTGATCGGTGACCGGATCTTCCGGCTGGCCGAAGTGGACCGGGTCGCCTACCACGCGGCGGCCCGGCCGCACCAGGCCAGCTACGCGCTGGGCCTGGCCCGCGGCCCGGTGCGGAGCCGGTTCGTGTTCGACGCCTTCCGCCGCGGCAGCGAGCTCGAGGACGCGCGCGAAACGTGGCGGCGGCTGGTCGAGCTGGTCGAATCGGCGGCCTGCCCGCGGATCGCGCGCGCCGCGGTCGACGCCATCACGGCCGGCGCCACCGCCCGGTTCGGCGGGGGCGGGCATCCGCGGATCGACGCGGACGCCGAAGGACTGCGCCGACGGCGGTGGTTCGCGCCGAAGGTGCCGTGGGCCGGCGTGCTCGGCACCGACCTGCGCGCGGGCCAGGTGCGCGTGTGGACGGGCGGCCCGGAACCGGAGCTCGTCACCGCCATGGCGGGGTGGAACGCGGTGGTCCTGCCGCGCGTCGTAGGAATGATGGTCGCGCAGGAAAAATAATCACCGGAAAACCGATTATCACGATATCCCGGTAACGACCGGTAAATGTTCACGGAATGGGAGATCGACTGTCCGTTGTGTCGCATTTGCGACACCGTTCGTCGATTTATGCCAAATCGCCGCGCGGATTCGGTACTTGGCCGGGGCGCGCGTAGTCATTATCCGAGGAACGAGTGTGCGCGGGCATCCGGAACGCCCGTGAGGGGTTGGGGAGGCAGTGGGTGTGGCGAACGACTGGCCGCTGGTCGGCCGCGAACAGGAGCTGGCGTTCGCGCGCCGCGCGCTGGCCGATCCCGAGGTGTGCGGGCTGCTGCTGACCGGCCGCGCCGGTGCCGGCAAGACCCGCTTGGCGAAGGTGCTGCTGGCCGAGCTGGCCGGCGGCGGGGCGCGCACGCACTGGGTGCGCGCGATGTCGTCGGCCTCGACGATCCCGTTCGGCGCGTTCGCCCACCTCCTGCCCGGCAGCGCGGACGGCACGGGGGACCGCGCGCACCGGCTCAACCAGGTCGCCGGCCACCTGACCCGCGGCGCGGAGGGGCGCCGGCTGGTGCTGTGCGTCGACGACGCGCACCTGCTCGACGACCTGTCCGCGACGCTGGTGCACCAGCTGGCCGCGACCGCGTCGGCGTTCGTGCTCGTGATCGCGCCGCACGGCGTTAGCGTGCCGGACCCGGTGTTCGCGATGTGGAAGGACCGCGTCGCCGAACGGCTGGACATCGGTGAGCTCAGCCGCCCGCGGACCACCGAGCTGATCACCGCGGTGCTGGGCGGCCGGCTCGACGACGGCGCGGAGCACCGGCTGTGGCACCTGACGCTGGGCAACCCGCTGTTCCTGCGCGAGCTCCTGCAAGGCGGGCTCGACAGCGGCTCGCTGTCGGCCGAGGACGGCGTGTGGCGGTGGAGCGGTGCCTTGATGGCGACCCCGCGGCTGGTGGAGCTGATCGAGACCCGCACCGATCGGGTCGACGCCGACGAGCGGCGGTTGCTGGAGTTGCTCGCCTTCGGGGAGCCGCTGGGCAGCGAACCGCTGGTGCGCCTCGGTGCCGCGCGCGTCCTCGCCTCGGCCGAGCAGGCCGGGCTGGTCGTTTCCGAACGGACCGGGCGGCGGCTGAACGTCCGCCTCGCGCACCCGCTCTACGCCGACGTGATCCGGCGCCGGACGTCGCCGCTGCGCCAGCGCGACACCTACCGGATCCTCGCCCAGACCCTCGACCTCACCGGCGCCCGGCGCGCCGAGGACAAGCCGCGGCTGGTGCGGTGGCGGCTGGCCGCCGGGTTGCCGACCGACCCGCAACTGGTTCGGGCGGCCGCGGAGACGTTGCTGCGCAAGGACTTCCCGCAGGCCGAGCAGCTGGCGGCCGAAGCCGTCCGGATGGGCGGCGGCTTCGGCGCGAAGTTCCTGCTCGCCCAGGTGCGGGTCGCGGGCGGCCGGCACGCCGACGCCGACTCGCTGCTGTCCGAGCTCGCGGGCGAAACGGTGTCGGACGCCCAGCACGCCCGCGTCGCCGCGACCCGGGCCCGGAACCTGGCGTTCGGCCTGAACCGCTTCGAAGAGGCGGCCGCGGTGCTGGACACGGCCGAGACGGCGGTGTCGGGGACTCTCGACGAACTCGTGACCGCCCGGGCGGCCCTGCGGGCGGCGGCCGGTGCGTCGCGCGAGGCATTGGAGCTGCTCGGGCCGGTGCTGGACCGCAACCGCCGTGGCGACGCCCTCCGGCTCGCGGCGCTGGTGGTCGCGGCCGGGGCGCTGGCTTCGACCGGGCGGACGGAAGCGTGTCTCGGCGTCGTCGACGAGGGACTGGAGATCGCCTCCCGGATCTCGGACGCTTTCGCGCCGGGGGCGCGGGTCCGGCTGGAGCACGCCCGGATCGTCGCGCTGTGCCGGGCGGGCCGGCTCGAGGAGGCCGAAGACCGGGCCGGGGACGACTACCGGGACGCCGTCCGCGACCGGTGGGGCCCGGCGGTCGCGGGCGCGGCGGCGTCGCTCGGGACGGTCGCGCTCGCCTACGGCAACATCCGCGGCGCGATCCGCTGGCTGCGGGAAGCCCTGGCCGCGGACGCGCACGACCAGCCGCACGAGTTCCGCCCCGCCGTCGCCGCGGCGCTGGTCCGGGCGACGGCGATGAGCGGCCGGGTGGCGGAGCCGCTCGGCGACCGGGACGGCGCGTGGGTGGCCGCGGCGCGGGGCGAGCTGTCCCGGGCGGTGGAGCTGGCTGCCTCCGCCGCTTCGGCTGCTTCAGAGGACGGTCGGCTCGCGATCGCGGCCGAGATCCGCCACGACCTGGTCCGGTTCGGCGCCGAGCCCGGGGAAATCCCGGCCACGGGCGGGATGGCGGCGCTCTACGCGGCGCACGCTTCGGCTGTCGGGGACGCCTCGGAGCTGGACGCGGTGGCTTCTTCGTTCGCCGACGCGGGCGCGCGGCTGCTCGCCGCGGAGGCCTCGGCCCAGGCGGCGCGGGTGTATCGCCTGGAGGGCAAGAACGGCAGCGCGGCGATGTCGGCCCAGCGATCGCGGGCGTGGCTGGCGTCCTGTGAGGACGCCGCGACGCCGGCGCTTTCGTCGCTGGAGACGCCGTTGGATCTGACGGTGCGGGAGCTGGAGATCGCCCGCCTGGTGGCCACGGGGTTGACGAGCCGCGCGGTCGCGGACCGGCTCGTGGTGTCGGTGCGCACGGTCGACAACGTGCTGCACGGGGTTTACGCGAAGCTGGGTATTTCCGGGCGCCGTGAGCTCGCTTCGGTGGTAGGCCCGCTCGTCTCGGGGAGTAGTCCCGGCGACGGTCCATAGGTAGTCCGCGGCCGCGGTCGTGAGCAAGCCGAGTAGGCCACTACTCATGACCGGAGCGCCCGCCGGCTCAAGACTGGATGACAACGGAGGGGCACGGGCTTCACCGATCCGAATGTCAGGAGTGCACAGGATGACGACTTCATCGGGGAATCAGTTCAACGAGCAGGCCTCCACGGGTGGCGGCGGGGACATCTTCCAGAACGAGCAGGGCTCGGGTGGTCGGGGTGGGGACCAGTTCAACGAGCAGGCTTCGACTGGTGGTGGCCGTGGGGACATCTTCCAGAACGAGCAGGGTTCCGGCGGTCGCGGTGGGGACCAGTTCAACGAGCAAGCTTCGACGGGTGGTGGCCGTGGGGACATCTTCCAGAACGAGCAGGGCTCGGGCGGCCACGGCGGGAATCAGTTCAACGAGCAGGCCTCGACCGGTGGCGGGCGCGGCGACATCTTCCAGAACGAGCAAGGCTCCGGCCGCGGCGGAAACCAGTTCAACGAGCAGGCGTCCGCCGGCCACCACGGTGACGTGTTCCAGAACGAGCAAGGCTCGGGCGGCCACGGGGGCGGCCAGTTCAACGAGCAGGCGTCCACCGGCGGCGTGGGAGACATCTTCCAGAACGAGCAGGGTTCCGGTGGTCACGGTGGGAACCAGTTCAACGAGCAGGCTTCGACCGGTGGTGGCCGTGGGGACATCTTCCAGAACGAGCAGGGCTCGGGTGGCCACGGTGGGAACCAGTTCAACGAGCAGGCCTCCACGGGCGGCCACGGCAGCATCTTCCAGAACCAGCAGGGCTCGGGCCACCACGGCGGCGACCAGTTCAACGAGCAGGCCTCGACCGGCGGCCACGGCAACATCTTCCAGAACGAGCAAGGGTCCGGCGGCCACAACCAGTTCAACGAGCAGGCCTCCACGGGCGGCCACGGCAACATCTTCCAGAACGAGCAGGGCTCGAGCGGCCACCACGGCGGAAACCAGTTCAACGAGCAGGCGTCCTCCGAGCACCACGGCCACGAGAGCCACGAGCACGAGCACCACCACGGCGGCGGTCACCACCAGGACCACCACGACGAGCACCACCACCACGACGCCGACCACTACTGAGCCGGCGAAGAACAGTAAGGAATGAAGGAGCGGTCATGCAGGAGCCGAGCGGCGGGGGGCGCATCGCCCTCGACACCCTCGACCTCGCGGTCAAGGGGGCGAAGGCCTACGGACGGGACGATCTCGTCCAGCGCCTCACCGACGCCCGGCGCCTGCTCTCCGAACCGGACGTCACCGTCTACGTCGTCGGAGAATTCAAGCAGGGCAAGAGTTCTCTCATCAACGCCCTGCTGACCGCGAAGATCTGCCCGGTCGACGACGACATCGCGACCGCGGTGCCGACCGTCGTCCGTTACGCGCCGGAGTCCGGGGCTCTGGCGACCTACGAGCCGGCCGACCCGTCGTCGCCGCCGTGGACCGAGCGGATCTCCCTCGAAGACCTTCCGTCCCACGTGAGCGAAGCCGGCAACCCCGGCAACCTCCGCAAGCTGAAGTCGGTCACCGCGTCGATCAGCCGCCAGCTGCTCTCCGGCGGGCTGGTGCTGGTCGACACGCCGGGCGTCGGCGGTCTCGGCTCGCTGCACAACGCCGTCACCGTCAGCTCGCTGCCGCGGGCGCACGCCGTCCTCTTCCTCTCCGACGCCTCGCAGGAGCTGACCGGCGCCGAACTCCGGTTCCTCCGGACGGTGAAAGAACTCTGCCCGAGCGTCTTCTTCGTCCTCACCAAGATCGACCTCTACCCGCAGTGGCGGCGCATCCTGGAGCTCAACGCCGGCCACCTCGAAGCGTGCGGGATCGCCATCGACACCGTCGCCGTCTCCTCGGAGCTGCGCACCGTCGCGGCACGCTCGGCCGACCAGGAGCTCAACGTCGAATCTGGCTTCCCGCAGCTGGTCAAGCAGCTGCAGGGCGTCGTCGGCGACGCCGAACGGTCCGCGCTCAACGCCGTGGGCCTGCACGTCGGGTCCGCGGTCGGCCAGCTGAACGCGGCTCTGCGCGCCCGCCGCACCGCGCTCGCCCACCCCGAGCAGTCCGCCGACCTCGTCGCGGAGCTCAGCCGGGTCAACGACCGCGTCGACGCGCTGCGCAGCCAGTCCGCGAAGTGGCAGCAGTTGCTCTTCGACGGCTTCGCCGACATTTCGTCCGATGTGGACTACGACCTGCGCGCCCGCTCACGCGGCGTCCTGCACGAGGCCGAAGAGGCCATCGAGGACGGCGATCCCGCCAAGAACTGGGCGGAGTTCGAGAAGTGGCTGCGCCAACGTCTCGCCAACGAGACGCTCGAGAACTACGCGACCTTCATCAAGGAAGCCCGCGGCATCGCGTCCCGCGTCGCCGAGCACTTCGAGCTCGCCGAGTCCCAGGCCGTGCTGCCGCGCGAGGTGCAGGCGCCCGTCCAGGTCGTCGAGGAGATCGACATCGACTCGTCGTTCACCGGGGTCAAGACCCGCGGCACCACCGGGATGGCCGCGTTCCAGAAGGCCTACAGCGGCTTCCTGATGTTCTCCATGCTCACGAAGATGGCCGCGCTGGCCATCCCCACGCCGTTCGGGGTCGCGGCCGGCCTGCTGATGGGCCGCTCCGGCTTCATGGACGAACGCAAGCGGCAGCTGGAAAAGCGCCGCGGCCTGGCCAAGACCGCCGTGCGACGGTTCGTCGACGAGTTCAACCTTCAGGTCGGCAAGGACTCCCGCGACGCGATGCGGATCGTCCAGCGCGAACTGCGCGACGCCTACAGCGCCCGCGTCGAAGAACTGCAGCGGTCCCTGACCGAAGCCCTGGCCAACGCGAAGAAGGCGGTCGTCGAGGACGACGCCGAAGCGGGCGAGCTCAAGCGGCTGGAGGCCGACATCGAAGCCCTCGAAGTGCTCGGCCGCCGCGCCGACGAGCTCACCCTGCGCAGCGCCCCCAAAGCCGCGCCCGCACCCGTCCCGGCGGTGACGCGATGACCCCGCTCTACGTCCAGGTCCGCGGGTTCGTCGCCCGCGCGTGCGCCGGGTACGCCGGCACGCCCGCCGAGCCGCAGCTGCGGCAGATCGCCGGCCGGCTGGCCGAACCGCTGCGCGTCGCCATCGCCGGCCGCGTCAAGGCCGGCAAGTCCACCCTGCTCAACGCGCTCGTCGGCCAGGAGCTGGCGGCGACGGACGCGGGGGAGTGCACCCGGGTCGTCACGTGGTACCGCAACGGCCCGACCTACCGGATCATGCTGCACCCGGTCCGCGGGATGCCGCGCCAGCTGCCGTTCGGCCGGCTGTCCGGCACGCTCGGCCTCGAGCTCGGCATGGCGCCCGGCGACGTCGACCGGCTCGTCGTCGACTGGCCGTCGCCGGCGCTGCGCGTGATGACGCTGATCGACACGCCCGGACTGGGTTCGGCGCGCTCGGAGGTCTCCGGACGCACCGAAGCCGCGCTGGTCCCCGAAGGTGACGGGGTCGGCACCGCGGACGCCGTGGTGTACCTGATGCGCCACGTCCACGGCGACGACGTCCGGTTCCTCGACGCCTTCCACGACGACCCGGCGCAGCGACGCCCGGTGAACACGATCGGCGTGCTGTCGCGGGCCGACGAGGTGGGGCACGCCCGCACCGACGCCCTCGACTCGGCGGCGAAGATCGCCGACCGCTACGCCCGCGACTCCCGCGTCCGGGGGCTCTGCCAGACGGTGGTCCCGGTGGCCGGCCTGCTGGCCAGCTCGGCCGCGTCGCTGAAGGAGTCCGAGTACCGCGCGTTCCGGTTGCTGGCCGCCGCCCCGGAGGGGGCGGTCGCGCGGCTGCTGACGTCGGCCGACCGGCTCGCCCGCGCGGAGTCCGAAGTGGACGTCCCGGTGGCGGAGCGCGCGGACCTGCTGGCCCGTTACGGCCTGTTCGGCGTCCGGCTGGGGGTCGAGCTGACCCGCGGCGGCCTGGTGACCGGCGCGCGGGCGCTGTCGGGCGAGCTGCTGGCCCGCAGCGGCCTGCACCGGCTGCGGTCCCTGCTGACCACCCAGTTCGCCGCACGGGCCGACGTGCTCAAGGCGCGCTCGGCGCTGCAGGCGGTGGAACTGGTGCTGCGCGCCTACCCGGACCGCACCGGCGGGCTGCTGCACGAATGGGAGCGGATCGTCGCGGGGGCGCACGAGTTCGCCGAGATCCAGCTGATCGACTCGATCCGGCTCGGCGTCGTGCTCTTCACCACCGACGAGGCCCGCGACGCGGAACGGCTGCTCGGCGCGGCCGGGGTGGACGTGCCGAGCCGGCTGAACCTGCCGGGGGACGCGGGCCGCGCCGCGGTCCGGCAGGCGCTCGGCGCGCAGCTGCTGAGGTGGCAGCGGCGCGCCGAGCACCCCGCGTCGCCGCGCGACGTCCGTGACGCGGCCCGCGTACTGGTGCGCACCTGCGAAGGAATCCTGCTCAGCGAAGCCCGGGCGGAGGTCTTGTCGTGAACGAACTGCCGAAGAAGATCAAGCGGGCGGCCGCGGCCGTCGCCGGCGCCGTCGCGTCGGAGGTGGCGGGCAACGCGCTCACGCCCGGGTCGCCCGCCGCGTCGGCGCCACCGCCGCAGCCGGAACCGGCCGCCGCGCAGACCCCGCACGACGCCCCCGCCCACGAGTACGTGCCGCAGGTCGAGACCAGCACCGTCACGCGGGGCGAGGACGGCCACGTGGAAGCGCAGACGGGCACGGTCTGGCACCCGGAGACCACCGACGGCCTGCCGCTGAAGGAACTGCCCACCGTCGAGGAGTTCGAGCAGATCGAGGTCCACGAAGACGAGTTCGGCAACTTCGTCATCGACGCGACCGAGCGGTTCGTGGTGCACAACAACGGCCGGGACGAGGTGTACACCGATCACCAGCACCTCGTCGTGCCCGGCGACGGGACGCCGGGCGACACGGACATCGACATCGTCCAGGACGCCGACATCGTCATCCACGAGAACCCGGACGGCACGATCACCGTGGAGCACGACGGTTCGCTGACCTACGAGCTCACCCCGGACGCGCCGGGGCACGGCGACATCGAGGTGTTCCAGGAGGAGACGGTCGTCCTCGACGAAGCCGAGACCGGGCCGCCCGGCATCGAGGTCGGGATCACCGTGGACGAACAGGCCAAGGCCGACGACCCGTTCGGCGAGCCGGCCGGGCCGACCATCCACCAGACCGAGGTGATCGCCGACAAGGGCCGCGGCGCCACGGTGACCGTGCAGGTCACCGCGCCGGCCCCGTCGCTGCCCGGGACGCCGGCCCCGCCGGTCGTGACGTTCAGCCGCCAGCCGTCCACTGCGGACACGCCGGCGCCGCAGCCGGTCGCGGTCGAGACGACGACGCTGGCGGCGTCGAACACGCTCGCCGAGCACCCGGTGGTGAAGCACAGCTTCGCCACCGACCGCGAACCGGCGCACCACGACGCCGGCGAGGTCACGGGCACCCGGCCGCACCCCGCGGAGAAGGAACACCCGTTCGAGCCACCGCGGCACCGCGAGCCGGACCAGGACCACGAGCCGGCGCCGGACCACGAGCCGGCCGCGGGCCACCCGCCGGACGATCCGCCGCCGGAGCCGCACGACCCGCCACCGGTGGAGCCACCCGGCCCGCCGCTGCACGAAGACCACCTCGAGGAACCCGGGCGGGTTCCGGACGAGCACCCGACTTTCGATCACGCGCACACCGGCGGCGGAGGCTGACATGGGCTACGGACTGGGCATCGACCTCGGCACGACCTTCACGGCTGCCGCCGTCGACAGCGCCGGCCACGTCGAGATGGTGTCGCTCGGCGACCGGACGGCGGCCATCCCGTCGGTGGTGCTGCTGCGAGCCGACGGCAGCGTGCTGGTCGGCGACGCCGCCAGCCGGCGCGCGGCCGTCGAGCCGGACCGCGTGGCGCGGGAGTTCAAGCGGCGCCTGGGCGACCCGACGCCGGTGTTGCTCGGCGGCGCGCCGCACTCGGTGGCGTCGCTGATGGCGCACCTGCTCGGGTACGTGGTGCGGACGGTCGCCGGGCAGCAGGGCGGCCGGCCCGACCGGATCACGCTGACGCACCCGGCGAACTGGGGGCCGTACAAGCGGGAGCTGTTCGAGCAGGTGCCGCGGCTGACCGGGATCGACCGCGTCGGCCTGATCACCGAGCCCGAAGCGGCGGCGGCGCACTACGCGTCGCAGGAACGGCTGGAGGACGGCGCCGTCGTCGCGGTGTACGACCTCGGCGGCGGCACGTTCGACGCGACCGTGCTGCGCAAGCGCGGCAACGGCTTCGAGATCCTCGGCAGCCCGGAGGGCATCGAGGGCCTCGGCGGCGTCGACTTCGACGAAGCGGTGTTCGGGCACGTCGACCGGGCGCTCGACGGGAAGCTGTCGCAGATCGACCCGGACGACGCGGGCGCGGTGGCCGCGGTCGTGCGGCTGCGTCAGGAATGCGTGCTGGCGAAGGAAGCCCTGTCGGCCGACACCGAGACGGTCGTCCCGGTGCTGCTGCCGTCGGTGCAGACGGAGGTGCGGCTGACCCGCGGCGAGTTCGAGGAGATGATCCGCCCGTCGATCACCGCGACGATCGGCTCGCTGCACCGGGCCCTGCGCTCGGCGAACCTCCGGCCGGCCGACCTCGGGGCGGTGCTGCTGGTCGGCGGCTCGTCGCGGATCCCGCTGGTGTCCCAGCTGGTCTCGGCCGAGCTGGGCCGCCCGACGGCGGTCGACATCCACCCGAAGTACGGGGTCGCGCTCGGCGCCGCGGCGCTGGCGTCGGGCCGGTCGGGGCTGGTCCAGGCGACGCGCTCGCAGCCGGCGATCCGGCCGGTGCCGCCGCCCCCGCCGCCACCGGTCCCGCGCGTGCCGGCGCCGCGGGAGGAGACGAAGGAGCTGGCGACGCCCGGGTTCGGCGCGGGCGCACCGCCGCCGTCGCTGGGCCGCGCCAAGGCCGAGGCGAGCCCGGGCCGGCGGGCCTCGCGCCGCGGCGTCGTCGTGGGGCTGTGCGCGGTGGCGGTCGTGGCGATCGGCGGGGTGGCGGTCGCGGTGGCCAGCTCGGGCGGAAGCCCTTCAGGCGGGACGCCGCCGGCGACGAGTTCGGCGACCGAGACGCCGACGCTGGTGACGTTGCCGTCTCCGGAGACCCCGGAGACGACCCACGCGACGGTGGCGCCCCCGCACACGAACGCCCCGGCGACGACCCGGCGCAAGACCCCGCCGCGGACGACGACGCCGACGAAGACGACCACACCGACGACGACCACCACGCCGACGACCACGACCACGAAGTCCACGACCTGAGGGCCCTTCGGCGCGAGGGTTCGGCCGCCCGGTGCCAGGCCGTCGGGGGCGGGGGCCGGGTCGGCGCATGCGGTTCGGGGGCCGGCCCGGCCACCGGCACGTCGGCGGTTGTCGCCGAGGGATGGGGGCCTGCCGCCGGTAGCCTCGCGACCATGGCGGCAGAGCACGTGATCGTGACGTCCACGACCGACTCCGAGACGGCGGCCCTGGAGCTGGCCGCGAAGGCGATCGAGGAGCGGCTCGGGGCCTGTGCCCAGATCGTCGGGCCGGTGACCAGCGTCTACCGCTGGGAGGGCGAGGTGCGCACCGACCGCGAGTGGCGCGTCGAGATCAAGACGACCGCGGCCCGGGTGCCCGCGCTGACCGAGCGCATCCGGCAATTGCACGGCTACGACCTGCCCGAGGTGATCGCGACGCCGATCGAAGGCGGCAGCGCGGACTACCTGGCCTGGGTGACCACCGAAACCGGCAACGGTGGTTAGCTTCGGGGCATGGATCTCGGAACGCGCTTCGAAACCCTCACCACCGCCCACCTCGCCGACGCGTGCATCCGCGCCGGCCTGCCGGTGCGCTGCGCCCCGGCGCCGACGCGCGCGGTGGTGCCCGGCACCCGCCTGCTCGGGCCGGCGGTCCCGGCCCGGCACGTCGGCAGCGTCGACGTCTTCCTGGAGGCCTTCGAGCAGGCCGGCCCCGGCGGCGTGCTGGTCGTCGACAACGGCGGCCGGCTCGACGAGAGCTGTGTAGGCGACCTCGTCGTCCTCGAAGCGCGCGCGGCCGGGCTCGCCGGGGTCGTGATCTGGGGCCTGCACCGCGACACCGCCGACATCCGCGCGATCGGTCTCCCGGTGTTCAGCCTCGGCTCGATCCCCACCGGCCCGCTCAGCCTGGGCCCGCGCGTCGACGGCGGGCTCGCCGAAGCGATCGTCGGCCCCTGGCGGATCGGCCCGTCGGACCTCGTCGCCGGCGACGACGACGGCGTCGTCTTCCTCCCGCTGGACCGCGCGGACGAACTGTTCACCCTCGCCGAAGGCATCCGCGACACCGAACGCCGCCAAGCCGAGCGGATCCGGGCCGGCGAGCCGCTGCGCGAGCAGGTCCGCTTCGCCGAGTTCCTCGCCGCGCGCGAAGCCGACCCGGGCCTGACGTTCCGCGCGCACCTGCGAGCCGTCGGCGGCGCGATCGAGGAGTAACTCGAAAGTGTGATCATTCACCGAAGGGGGTATCCGAGGATCTGCGGCGGCGTGGGAGGCGGAACCATGAACACCCTCATCGACTTCGGCAGAGACATCGAATATCACTTCACCCGTGGCCTGCGGGCCTACCTCGGCCGGGTCGCCCGCGCCGTCGGCGTCGGGTTCGAATCGTGTTCGCTCGACCTCGACGTGCCCACCTCCGGCTACGTCGCCCTCGACCGCGAGCTCCCGGACCGGCCCGGCCACGACCTGGCGCTGATCTGGGACGAGGTGCACGGCTGGTCGGCGGTGGTCGAGCCCACCGGCGGCGACGGGCCGGAGGTGCTCGCCTACCTGGGCGGGACCGAAGTCGTGCCGCCACCGCAGGCGGTCGCGCGGTTCGTCGAACTGCTGCCGGCCACCGGCTCGACCCGCCCGCCGGTGTTCCGGGCGCCCGGCCGGCACGAGGATCTCGTGGACCGGCTGCCGGTCACCGGGCCCGAGGGACTGCTGCGGGCGAGCTCGCCGGCGTGGTGACGAGCCACGGGCACCCAGGCGGTGCCGGGTGAGTCCCCTCGAAGACCGCGAGCGTGCCCTGCCGGACAGTGCCTAGGATGGACCGGCAGCGATCCGTCCAGCGAGGGAAGTCCGTGAGCAGCGCCGATGAACCCAGTCCCGTCCGCGTCCTCCTGGTGGAGGACCACGACATGGTGGCGGAGGCGCTGCAGCTGGCCCTCGACCGCGCCGACGGGATCACGGTGGTCGGCCGCGCCCGGTCGCGCACGGAAGCCGTCGCCGACGCGCGCGAGCACGAACCGGACGTCGTGGTGCTGGACCGGCGCCTCGCCGACGGCGACGCCCTCGGTGTCATCGCCGAGCTCGGCGAGAGTGGCGCGCGCGTGCTGGTGCTGACCGGTGACGCGACGCCGTCAGTCGCCGCGCAGGTCGCGAAGGCGGGTGGGTCCGGGCTCCTGCTCAAGTCGTCGCAGCTCGGCGTGCTGGAGTCCGCGGTCCGCGACGTCGCCGCGGGCGGCGTGGTGTTCGACCCGGAGCTGCTGCCCGAGATCTTCGACCGGCTCTCCGGCCGGCTGCCCGCGCGCGGCGCCGAGCTGACGGCGCGGGAGCGCGAGACCCTCGACCTGCTCGCCGAAGGCGCCACCACCGAGGAGATCGGGGAACGGCTCGGCGTCTCCCGCAACACCACGCGCAACCACGTGCAGCGGGTCCTGGAGAAGCTGGGCGCGCGGTCGAAGCTCGAAGCGGTCGCCGTGGCCCGCCGGGAGGGCCTGATCGCCTGATGCACCTGCATCAGCCAGGCCGTCGCGGTTTGCATCTCGTCCGGCGGGGGTCCGCCCGGCAGGCTTGACGCCGTGGACATCCCGGCGCCGCTCGTCGCCGAATGCGGCCTGACCGATCCGGCGGGTGGCCTGGCCGTCGTGCGCCGGTTCGCCCGCCTCACCCTGACCGCCTGGGGTTGTGGCATCGCCGTCGACGACGCCCTGCTGATCGTCACCGAGCTCGCGACCAACGCCCTGCAGCACGGCGCCGGGCGGCCGACCCTCCGGCTGAGCGTCGGGGCCGGCCACGTCCGCATCGAGGTCTTCGACGACGACCCGGCGCCGCCCGTGCAGCGGACGCCCGGCGCCGACGGCGGCTGGGGCCTGGCCCTGGTCGAGCGCCTGTCCCTGGCCTGGGGAACCGCGAGCCACGGCCTGGGAAAGGTGGTCTGGTGCGCGCTGTCGGCACCGTCGGCCGAACTCGCCGGCTGACGCGCCGTGCCGGCCGGGCGTCCATCCGGCACAGTTGCCGCATGGACGACGAGCTTCGGCCGGGCGAGGACCACGCGATCGTGGAGCTGGACGCGCGCGGACGCGTTTCGAACTGGAGCGCGGAGGCCGAGCGGATCACCGGCCGGCCCGCGCGGGACGTCGTCGGGCGGCGGCTTTCGGTGCTCCACCCGGCGGAGGACGTGGCGGGGGACATCCGGCTGCTCGTGCAGAGCGTGCAGGACTACGCGATCTTCCTGCTCGATCCGCAGGGGCACATTTCGAGCTGGAACGGCGGTGCGGAGCGGATCAAGGGCTGGTCGGCGGACGAGATCATCGGTCAGCACTTCTCGGTGTTGTACCCGCTCGAGGACGTGGCGGCGGGTAAGCCGGCGCGGGAGCTGGAGATCGCCGTCGAGCAGGGGCGGCTGGAGGACGAGGGGTGGCGGGTCCGCAAGGACGGCACTCGGTTCTGGGCGAACGTGGTCATCACGGCGTTGTTCGACGAGCAGCGCCGGCTCCGGGGTTTCGGGAAGGTCACGCGCGACATGACCGAGCGCCGCAACGCCGTCGAGGCGTTGCGCGAGAGCGAAGAGCGGTTCCGGCTGGTGGTGCAGAGCGTCCAGGACTACGGGATCTTCATGCTGGATCAGGGCGGGCACATTTCGAGCTGGAACACCGGCGCGGAACGCATCAAGGGCTGGTCGGCGGAGGAGGCCATCGGGCGGCATTTCTCGATGTTCTACCCGCCGGAGGACGTGGCGGCGGGTAAGCCGGCGCGTGAGCTGGAGATCGCCGTCGAGCAGGGGCGGCTGGAGGACGAGGGGTGGCGGGTCCGCAAGGACGGGTCGCGGTTCTGGGCGAACGTGGTGATCACGGCGTTGTTCGACGAGCGGCACCGGCTGCAGGGTTTCGGGAAGGTCACCCGGGACATGACCGAACGCCGCAACGCCGAGCAGGCCCTGCGGGAACGCCGCCGGCTCGTCGGTCACCTGGTCGACGCCCAGGAGGTGGAGCGGCGCCGGATCGCCTGGGACGTCCACGACGAGTCCATCCAGTCCATGGTCGCCGTCGGCATGCGCCTGCAACTGCTCGCCTCCCGGCTGCCGGAGCCGCACGCCGCAGCTGTCACGGGGCTCGACGAGGCGGTGCAGGCCGCCATCGGGCGGCTGCGGGGCCTGGTGTCCCGGCTGCGGCCGCCGGAGCTCGACCGGCACGGCCTGGTGGATGCCGTCTCCACCTACGTCGACGAGGTCGCCGGCCGCTGGGGCCTGGCGCACTCGCTGCGGGACGAGCTCACCGCCGAGCCGTCGCCCGCCGCCGCGATCACCGTGTACCGGATCTGCCAGGAGGCGATCAGCAACGTCCACAAGCACGCCCGCGCCACCCGGATCGACCTCCATTTGTCCACAGTGGACAACGGGACACTCGTGCGGATCACCGACGACGGCGTCGGCACGGCCGGGGACGAGGCCGGCGTGGGCCACTTCGGCCTGGTCGAGATGCACGAACGGGCCGAAGCGGCGCACGGCTGGCTGTCGGTGACGAGCGCGCCCGGCCGCGGCACGACGATCGAGTTCTGGCTGCCGATGCTGCCCGACGCGGCGGGACTCGAACCGTGAGCGAGGTGCGGGTGCTGATCTCCGACGACGACGAGATGATCCGCACCATCCTCAAGGAGGTCCTCGACGAGGAGCCGGACATCGCCGTCGTCGCGGTCGCCGGCGACGCCGACGAGGCGATCCGGCTCGCCGAGCACCACCGGCCCGCGGTCGCGGTCCTCGACGTCCGGATGCCGGGCGGCGGGGGAGCCCGGGCGGCGCGCGAGATCGCCCGGTGCAGCCCGGACACCGCGATCCTGGCCTTCTCGGCTTACGCCGACCGGGTGTCGATGGCCGGGCTCGCCGCGGCCGGCGTCACCGAGTACCTGGTGAAGGGCGTGCCGAACACGAAGATCGTCGAGGCCGTCCGCCGGCTGGGGCGGCCGCCGGCGTGAGCGGTCAGCCGACCGCCCGGGGGCTCATCACCCCGTAGAAGTCCATCGGCAGCAACGTGAACAGCCGCTTCACCGCCCGTGACCGGCCGGGGTCCACCGTCAGTCGCGCCCCGGCGGCGTCGGCGAGGAGCTGGGCGCGCAGCAGCGAGTTCAGCCCGGCGACGGAGAAGAACGTGACGCCGTCGAGGTCGATGCCGACCTCGCCGACCGGGCCGCGGATGCGCGACCGCAGGACTTCGTCGAGCCTGCGCGCGGTGCTCAGGTCGACCTCGCCGGCCACCCGGACGAGCAGGGTGCGCGGGGTGGGGCGCGAGACGCGCAGGGACAGGTGACCACCGACGTCGATCCGGCTGGTGGTGGTGAGCTCGTGGTCGGCCGAGCGAGGTTCAGGAACCATCGCGGGCACACCCTTTCGTCGGGCAGCGGGGGCGGGCCGGACGTGCGGGTCGGAGTGGTGCCGGTCAAGGCAGACTGCCGTCCCGGACGCGGAACGTCCGGCGGCGGCTGACGGCTCAACCGTGAGCTCTCAGCATAGTGCATATGCACTAGGCGGGCCACCGGGGTCATTCCGCCGGGTGCGGGGGCGGGCCGGACCGCGACCGCTTCACCCGCGCAACGAGGCCACCGGCTTCCCCGTGCGATCGACTCCAGCGACAGGTTCGTCGTGCGCAGCAGGTGTGCCGCCTGCAGATCGGCTCCGCCAGGCGCGCCCGGACCCAGCTTGCGAACGGCGCGACCATCGGGTCGTGCCCGGCCGGCGCGCTCGCGATCGTGTACGCCGACCGCGACGGGCGCTCGTCCACGACCAGGTACTGCGCCGCGCGAGCGCGAGCGCCAGGTCCACGTGCCCGAACGCCGCGCCGGCGGTGGCCACCCCGGCCGAACCGACCACCATCCGCGTCTGGTCGAGCTCGACGGCCGGGTAGCGCGCCCGGAACATGCTGGCCGCGCCGCCGGACATCCGCGAGACCGACCTGCTGGCGGTCAAGCTGCCTCGACCTCTCGCCTGGCGGCCCCGCGCCGGGGCCGCCAGGCTGGGCGGCGAGGAAGGAGCACGCATGCCCACCACCGTCGTCAACCTGAAGGGCCACCGCGACGACCCGGACTACGCCGACGTCGTCTACGTCGGGCGGGCCATGCACCGGGGCGGCTGGCACCTCGCGGGGTCGAAGCTGGCGAGCCCGTTCCGGCCCGGCCCGGACGGCACCCGCGAGGACGTCGTCACGAAGTACCGCGAGCACCTGCTGTCCCGGCCGGACCTGCTCGCCCTTCTGCCCGGGCTGCGCGGGAAGCGGCTCGGGTGCTGGTGCGTCCCGGAGCTGTGCCACGCCCAGGTGATCGCCGAGATCGCGGATCACGGGCCGTAACGAATCGCACCCCCTCCGCGAGTAACCTGGCGACACGAGGGGGTGATCGACGGTGCCCGCGCGACGTCACGGCGGCTTCGATCAGGCTGAACTTCCAGCGGCTCACCGGATCAGGTGGTGGCTCGCGGCGGTGACGGCCGGGCTCGTCGCGGCCGGCTTCGCCGTCGTGCCCTACCTGCCGTTCTTCCAGAGCTGGACGTTCGTCCGCGACCCGAAGGTCGCGAGCGTCATCACCTGGACGGTGCTGCAGACGTCCACCGTGATCATCTCCGCGGTGCTCACCCTGTACTTCGTGGGCCGGGCCCGCCTCGAGGCCGCCGCCTTCCGCGCCAACCAGATCGACATCCGCCTCTTCGCCGACGAGCGCCCCGACGACAGCCACGACCGCGAAATCGACTCCGCCGTCGAGCTGACCGCCGCGTTCAAGCGCATCCTCAACGACTCCCGGCTCTACACCCCGACCCCGGTGCCGGGAGCCGGAAGCTCCTACGACTTCATCCAGATCGTCGAGCACGCCGGCGACTCCGCGGAAGGCTGGTGGAAGGCCGCCACCAAGCTGGTCCGGCTCGTCCAGCCGCCCGCGGCGTTCACCGTCACCGGCACGGTCCGGCCCGGCAACACCGCCGGCCGCTACCAGCTCATCCTGGAGCTGGTCCGCGTCCCGCGGTTCGCCGCGAGCCCGCTGGTGATCGAGGACGAGAACTGGCCGCGCGTGCTGCACCGCGCGGCCAACGCGGTCGCCGCGCTGGTCATCCCGCGCAGCGCCTACGTCCGCACGAACATCCACTGGGCCGCCTGGCGGGGCGCGAAGATCCCGTACGAGCTGTTCGACGCCTACCAGCGCGCCAACCACTTCATCATCCACCGCCGCTACGACGAAGCGCTCGCCGAGTACTACCGCGCGGTGAGCCTCGACCCGTCGAACGTCTACATCAGACTCGAGATCGCCGCCCTGCAGGAGCAGCTCGACCTGCACCTCGACGCGCTCGCCACGTACGACGACGTGATCACCGTCTGCAGCCGGGGTCACCCGAAGCTGGCGCGGTGGTGGATCGGCCCGGACTTCGCGCGCCAGCCGCGCCACGCGGGCCGCGGGCGCGCCGTCGCGCTGCTGATCGCCCGCTACCGGCACGCGCTCGTCCTCGGCCACGGCGACTCCGTGGCCGGCTCGTGGTGGGTCCGGCGCACGACGGCGGGCGTGCCCGGCGACGCGCGGGCGCTGCGCCGCGCCGAGCTGAGAGTGGCGCTGGAGCTGCGCTTCCGCCGGTACGTCGACCTCGACGTGCGGGTGCGGCCGGACGCGATCCCGCCGGAGAAGCGGCTCGAACTGCATCGCCGCGTGCTGAAGGTCCCGGTCGACGAGCTGGTCGTCCACGACGCGACGCCGGAGCAGCTGGCCGAGTACAACCAGCGGGCCGCGGAGATGCGCTCGTACTTCTGCGCCCTGTCGCAGTACGAGATCGAACGGCTCGTCGCGGACTACCGCCGGTTCCGGCGGCGCTGGCGCGGCACCTGGCAGCAGCTGACGAACCGCGCGCTCGACCTGTCGCTGATCTGGACGGTGGTGCGGCGCGCGATGGCCGACGTCGAGCCGGTGACCGGCGCGGTCCCGGTGCCCCGGCCCGCCTACCCGGGCAGCCGCGTGCGGCTGGCCGACGTCTGCCCGGACCGCCACTGGCCGCCGGACCCGAAAGCGCTCGACGACACCGTCGAAGCCGCGGGGTCCCGCAAGTCGTGGGAGGAGTGCTACAACGCGGCAAGCGTGTACGCCATCGCGATGCTCGAAGTCGGCCCGCGCGGCGAACGCGACCTCCGCGACCGCGCCCGCAACCCGCGTCTCGTGGGTGAAGCGCGCGACGAGGTGGCTCGCCGCGCGGTCCGCGAGCTTTACCACGCCGCGACGATCAGCCACAGCGGCCGGCTGCCCGAGCGCCGGTCGTGGGTGATGGGGGAGGACCCCGACCTCGTCGCGCTGCGCGGGCACGAGCTGTTCCGGGTCTTCGAGATGGTCACGTTCTCCCCGGACCGCGCCGCGCCGCTGCGGCCGCAGCGCGCCCACGTCTGGGAACAGGTCAGCTACGTCCGGCAGCTCGTCGGGGAGATCGCCGCCTGCCGCGCCCACTTCTGGCGCGCCCGGGCCCTCGACGCCGGAGGACCCCCGGACGGCCGGACGCTCGACCGCTGGCGCGCGGCCGACCGCGACGCCTGGCGCAAGCTGACCGAGCTGGCGACCGGCAAACAGGACTGGTACACGCGCTACCAGGCGATCTGCGCGTTCCGCGCGTGGGCGGCCGACTCCGGCTACCCGGGGTCGATCACGGGATTCCCGCTGTACTGCGAAGAACGGCTGCACGCCCAGCTGCGCGGCGCCGCCGGCCGGCGCGTGAAGACGGGCTTGGACGTGAACATCGTCGTCCGCGAGTACGTCCGCCAGTGCGACCAGCGCCTCGACCGGCTGGCCGCCGACATCGCCGAGCTCGAGCACTCCCTGGTGGCGAAAGACGGCTTCGCGGCCCGCGCGGAACTGTGGACGGCGCTGTCCTCGTGGTTCGACGACGACATCGCCGACGGCTCGTCGGCCGACGAGCGGCGCGACCGGTTCCGGAAGCTGGCCCGGAGCTAGGACGGGCGCGTGTAGCGGTGCTTCACCCCGACCGGGAAGTACTCCGGGTCGCCGACCGGGCGCAGGACGACGTCCGGCAGCTGCCGCTCGGCGGGGACGTAGTGCGCGAACTCGCTGTTGAGTCGCCGCAGCTGGTCGCGCACGGCCGTCGCGAGGCGGGCGGCGTCGGCGGTCGCACCCGGCGCCGTCTCGACCGTGATCCGCAGCCGGCGGTCGCGGTCCGCGTCCTCGACGGACTCGATGACGAACTTCCCCGTCACCGTGTCGCTGATGCCGGGCTGCTCCAGGCCGACGGTGACGTTCTCCGGGTAGACGTTCGCGCCGAAGAACGAGACCGTGAACAACGACCGGCCGAACACGTACACGAACGGCAGCTCCGGCCCGGGCGGCGGCGTGAAACCGTGGCGGGCGCAGAAGTCCAGCAGCTCCGCGTGCGGCAGCAGCCCGCCGTCGTCGGCGATGTGGTAGCGGATCAGCGGGATGCCGCCGTCGCCGGTGAAGACGAGCGTGCCCTCGTGCTCCTCGAAGAAGCGGCTCGCCGGGTCGTACTGCACGAGCGTCGGGAGGCGCGCGTCGCCGAAGACCTCGCGGGCCAGGTCCGGGTGGTCGGCGAAGAATCGGCGGATACCCGCCGACAGCGGGGTTTCGGTGCCGAGGACGCCCGCGTCGGCCGTGCCGTACAGCGACGCGATGTCCCGGACCGGGTCGGCGATCCCGGCCCGCTGGGCGACGAGCTCGCGCCACTGCTCGCTGAAGACTTCACCCGCCAGCACGAGCTTGATCGCGTACGCGGGCCAGTCGACACCCTCGGCGAGGCCGGTGTCGACGACGTCCTTGACGAATGGCGGGTAGCCCAGCAGCACCACCTGCTCGAAGTGCGGCGCGAGCTCGGGGAGCACGCGCAGGATCTCCGCCTTGTTGTTGCCCGGCGCCACGACGGTGATCGGGCAGCCCTTGGCCGCGAGGTGGCGCACGCACGCCGTGGTGAACAGCCCGCCCACCCAGGTGCCGAGCGGGAAGCAGACGACGGCGAGCGTGCCGCGCCGGTCGGCCTGGAAGGCGTCCACCAGGACGGTTTCGAACCGGCGCGCGACGTGCAGCTCGTCCTCGAGCGCGCGCGGCCAGATCGTCGGCCGTCCGCTGGACCCGGACGAGACGGCGATCATGTCGTTCCCGGCGAACGTGCCGCCGCGGCACAGCTCGGGCAGCGGGTACTTCCGGTGGTAGCCCGCCTTGTCGAGCAGCGGCAGCTTCCGGAAGTCGGCCATGGTCGTGACGGTTTGGGCGTCGATCCCGTGCTCGTCAAGGAACTTCCGGTACGCGGGCACGGTCTCCGCGGTGCGGCGAAAGAGGTCAAGGACGTGGTCTGCTTCCGGTGCCTCGGGCGGGCCGAAAAAGGTGTCGAACGCCTGCCGCACGCGGGTCTGCCGACCGAGGTCCATGATCGGAGCATAGTCGCGGGCGCGTGTCATGATGAGCGGCGTGAGCACCTCCGCGGAGCAGCAGCCCGCTAGCCCGCCGCTGACCCTCTACCTGGTCAAACGGCTCGAGCTGGTGATCAGGGCGCTGCTCGACGACGCGCTGCGGCCGCTCGGGCTCACGACGTTGCAGTACACCGCGCTGACGGTGCTCGAAGCCAGCGGCGCGCTGTCGTCGGCGCAGCTGGCGCGGCGGTCGTTCCTGCGCCCGCAGACGATGCACGAGATGGTGCTGGCGCTGGAGAAGCGCGGCCTGATCGCGCGGGCCCCCAAGCCGGACAACCGGCGCGTCCTGCTGGCCGGCCTGACCGAAACGGGGCACCGGCTGCTGGCCGACTGCGCACCGGCCGTGGCGGAGGTGGAGGACGCGCTGCTGGCCGACCTGAGCCCGGGCCAGCGCGCGACGTTCCGCGAGGGGCTCCAGCACGGCGTCCTGGCGCTGGGCGCGTTGTCCTCGCAGCGACGGGCTCAGGAAGCCTGATCCGGGGCGTGGCCTGCGACTGGTGGATCGGTCTCGGCCAACTGGCGGGTGCATGCAGGCATGCTGACCCGAAAGAACTAGGCCGGTCGAGTGGTAGCGGCAGGTGGCGCGTAGCGGGCGTGTGGGAACGGGCGTTGGAGGGTAAGTCCCAGACCCGCATCTCACATTCCGGAGGTTCGCCGACCGTGGCCAGGGCTCGCGACAAGGGTGGCGCGACGACCGCCGCCCGGCGCTTGCTGCTCGTGGCCGGAGCGGTCGCCGGCTTTTGGCTGGTGTCGTGGTTGGTGTCAGGCCACGCCCAGGCCGAGACGCGTGAGGTGAACCCGCTCGGCGAGGTGGTGGCCGGAGTTGTCGGCGGGCCGCCGCCGGGTGGGATGACCCGGGCGCTGGAGGACGGGGCCGGCGCTGGGGTGGCCGGGTTGGTGACTCCGGTGCCTGGTGTCGAGCCGGTGTCGCAGGCGGTGCGGGCGGTTGTGCCGGTGTCGCAGGTGGCGCGCGCGGCTGGGCCGGCGGTTGAGCAGGATTCGCGCACAGTGCGGTCCACGGCCCCGGCGGTTGAGCCGGTCTCGCACGCAGCGCGGTCCACTTCGCGTGCCGTTGAACCTCTGGTGGGTTCGGTTGCGTCGATAGTCGAGCCGGTGTCGCAAGTCGTGCGTACGGCTGCCCCGGTGGTTGAGCCGGTGTCGCAAGTCGTGCGTGCGGCTGCGCCGGTAGTGGAGCCGGTGTCGCAGGTCGTGCGCGCTGCCGTCCCGGTAGTCGAGCCGGTGTCGCAACTCGCGCGCGCTGCCGCCCCGGTGCTCGAGCCGGTTTCGCAGGTCGTGCGGGCCGCCGCGCCGATCCTCGAGCCGGTCAAGCAAGTCGTCCGGATCCTGGCTCCCGTACTCGATCCGGTGCTGAGCGGCGCCGTCTTGCCCGTGGCCGGTGCCGTGGTGAACCCCGTCGCCGATGTCCTGGCTCCGGTGACCAAGCCCGTCGGCGACACCCTGACCCCCGTGGTCCAGCCGATCGTCGCGCCGGCCGGCGAAGGCGTCGAGACGCCCGCTGCGGACCCGACCGGTAAACGGCCGGCCCGCCACGCGAAAGTCGCTTCGCCACAAGAGGAAACCACCCCGGTCACCCACCAACTCGCCAGCCAGCTGACCGCACCGGACCTGGCGTACACCTGTCCGGCCACCGAGCCCGCCGCCGCAGAGCCGCGGCCCGCACACTCGAGGCCGTCGGGGCACTCCACTCACCACGCCACCAAACCGCAGCCGGCCCACAGCCCGGGGAAGACCCCGGCGCCGCGGTCGCCGGCCCCGGAAGATGCCGCCTGCGGGGCCGCCCCCACCATCCCGCCGGCTTTCCTGACCGCCGGCCACGGTCCTCGCGCCACTCGCGCGTTCACGCCGTCGCACGGGGACTTCGTCCCGCTCTGGCGGGCCTGCGAACCGGGCACCAGCCCCGGCTGACCTCGCCTCGAACTTCCTCCCGTCGCGTTCCGCGGCGCGATCCGCGCTGCCCGCGACCGCCAGAAGCACCACCCACGCGTGAATAGGGGCGAAATGGAAGCGAACGTGTTCGATCTCGGAAAGCTGCGAAGAGACGCGGTGGTCACCATCCGCCTGGAGGCGATGGCCAACGTCAGACTCCTGACGGAGGTCAACTTCCAGGCCTACCGGCGCCGGCAGTATTACCGGATGCACGGCGGGGTGGCCACCGCACCGATGTTCAAGATCCACATCCCGGCCAACGCGCACTGGTTCCTGGTGCTCGACGTCGAGGGGCTGGACAACCTGCCCCTGCGCCCGCGGGTGAACGTCGAGCCGGAGCCGGCCGTCATGGCTCGTGGACGCACCGGCCCCCGGTGAACGTCATCGCGACCTTCGCGGCCCCGATCTCCCGCTCGGGGCCCGCGAAGGGGTCGCGGTCGAGCACCACGAGGTCGGCGCGGTGGCCGGGCCGGATCGCGCCCGTGTCGTCGAGGTGGTTGACGTAGGCCGAGCCCGCCGTGTACGCGGCGATCGCCGCGGCCAGGTCGATTCGTTGCCCGGGTAGGAACGCGGGCACGTCCTCGCCGTACGGGATCCGGTTCACCGCCACGTGGATGCCCTGCAGCGGGTCGGGGCTGCTCACCGGCCAGTCGCTCCCGGCGGCCAGGGTGGCCCCGGACCGCAGCAGGGCGCCGAACGGGTACTGCCGCGACGCCCGTTCGTCACCGAGGAAGGGGATGGTCAGTTCGTCCATTTGCGGTTCGTGCACGGCCCACAGCGGCTGGATCGTCGCGGTCGCGCCGAGCTGCCGGAACCGCGGGACGTCGTCGGGGTGCACCACCTGCAGGTGTGCGAGGTGGTGCCGGTGGCCGGTCGCGCCGTTGGCGGCGCGGGCGGCTTCGACGGCGTCGAGCGCGTCCCGCACCGCGCGGTCGCCGAGCGCGTGGAAGTGCACCTGGAAACCGTGCGCGTCGAGAAGGGTGACGTACTCGCGCAGAGCCACCGGGTCGACGAAGCTCAGTCCACTGTGGTCGGTGCACCGGTAGGGGCTGAGCAGCGCCGCGGTGTGGTTCTCGGCGACGCCGTCCAGCATGATCTTGACGGTGCCGGCGCGAAACCCGCTGTCGCGCAACGACTCCCGGCGATCCATGAGGTCCGGGAGCTGGTCGGCGCCGCGGGTGCGGTCCCACCAGAGCGCGCCGGTGACCCGGGCGCTCAACAGGCCCCGTTCCGCCGCGGTGGCGTACGCGCTCGACGGGTCGGGCATGCCGCCGTACTCGCCGAGCAGCGGGTCCTGCCAGGCGGTGACGCCGAGCGAGTGCAGCAGCCGTTGCGCCCGCAGCAGGCCGGCGAGCTCGTCGGTCCCGGTGACCGGCGGCAGCAGCCGCGTGACGAGGTCCACCGCGCCTTCCTGGAGGACGCCGGTCGCGCCGTCGGCGTCGCGCTCGATCCGGCCGTCGGGTGGGTCGGGCGTGTCCGCGGTGATCCCGGCGCGGGCGAGCGCGGCGCTGTTCAGCCAGGCGCCGTGGTGGTCGCGGTTGACCAGAACGACCGGTCTTTCCGGCACGACGGCGTCGAGCAGCCGGCGGTGGGGGAGACCGCCCGCGAAGGTGTCGAGCGACCAGCCGCTGCCGGTGAGCCATTCGAGCCGCGGGTTCGCCCTGGCGTACGCGGCGACTGCGTCGAGACAGCTCACGACGGTGCCGGCACTGGTGAGGTCGCAACGGCCGAGCTCGATGCCGCCGCCGACGGCGTGCACGTGCGCGTCCTGGAAGCCGGGCAACAGCAGCCGGCCGTGGAGGTCGACGACGTCGGTGCGCGGGCCGATCAGGGGTCCCGGATCGTCGCCGACGGCGACGATCCGATCGCCGCGGACAGCCGCGAACCCGGCCCGGCCGCCGGGGGTGAGCACGGGGCCGCGGGTGAAGACGAGGTCGGCGTGCATTCACCGATCTTCCCGCATCGGCGGGCGCCGGTGGGGTACCCGGCCGGGATGCAGACGTTCCTGCCTTGCGCCGACTTCACCGCCAGTGCCCGCACGCTCGACCGCCGCCGGCTCGGCAAGCAGCGCGTGGAGACGCTCCAGGTGCTGCGCGCGCTGGTCGTGCCGGACTACGGCTGGCGCCACCACCCGGCGGCGAAGATGTGGACGGGGTACGAGGAGGCGCTGACCCGCTACGGCCTCGAGGTCTGCGCGGTGTGGTGCGCGCTGGGCGCGGCGGACACGTGCGCGGTGAAGCTGGGTGACGAGTACACGCGGGCGACCGGCGCGGGTGCCGATGAGCCGGCGGGCACCGGCGACCCGGGGTCGCCGGACGGCGCGGCGGTGCGCACGCAGGCCGAGCTGGCGGCCACCGGCGACCTCCCGCCCTGGCTGGGCGACGAGGCCCTCCACCGCAGCCACCAGTCGGCGCTGGTGCGGAAGGATCCCGACCACTACGCCGCGCAGTTCCCGGACGTGCCGCCGGATTTGCCGTACGTCTGGCCGCCGTCGGACCGCCCGCGCCGAACCGTCTGACGCCCGCACCGGCTCCGCAAAAGTCTTGAATGAGTCATTCAGGACCTCCGGTGCCCTGAATGACTCATTCAAGACACAGCCGACCGGAGACCCGGCCGAGCCGCTGGAAATCCGCACCGGACCTGCGCGTCCAGTGGTCCGCAAAGGAATCACCACACCGACCAACGGCGGATTTACAACGTTGTACCAACGATGTAAAAGTGTCCCTGCGCTGTTCGTCGCTCCGGCTCGCACGCCGTGGAAGGGGCCACCGATGTCCTCCCGAGAACGCGATCACCTGACCCGCCGGGACCTGCTCCGGCTCGCCGGGGGGACGGCCGCCGCCGTCGCCGCGGCGCTGTGGCTGCCCGGCACGGCCGCCGCCGCGGGCACCTTCAGCCCGATCCGCCCGCCCGCCACCCCGCTGATCGTCCGCTCGCCGTACCTGTCCACCTGGCAGCCCGCCGACAACCTCCCGGGCACCTGGTCGAGCTTCTGGACCGGCCACACCACCGCGTTGTGTGGTCTCGCCCGTATCGACGGCGTCGCGTTTGTCTTCGCCGGCTCGCCCGCGCTGCCGGGCGGGCCCGCCCTCACCCCGATGACGCAGGTCAGCCTGCAGGTGACCGGCACGCGCTCGACCTACGTCCTCGCCGGCGGCGGGGTGAACCTGACCGTCACGTTCTTCTCGCCCGTGGATCCGGCGAACCTCCAGCGCCAGTGCGTGCCCTTCGGCTACGTGACCGTCCAGGCCGCGAGCGCCGACGGCCGCGCGCACGCCGTCGACCTGCACTTCGACACCTCCGCCGAGTGGGTGCACGGGAACACGTCGACCCCGGTCACCTGGACTCAGCAGCAGTCCGGCGGCCAGACACTGCTCAGCTGCACCCCGGCGAGCCCGGGCGTGCTGCAGGAGAACGGCGACCAGGCGAGCTGGGGTTCGCTCGTGCTGGCCGCGCCGACGTCCGGTGTCAGCTGGCAGATCGGGCAGGACACCGTCGTGCGCGCCGCGTCCGCCGGCCAGGGCGCGCTGAACAACACCAGTGACACGGCGCAGCCGCGCGCGATCAGCGACCGCTGGCCGGTGCTGGCCTTCAACAAGAACCTCGGCACGATCCCGGCCGGTGGCTCGTCGAGCCCGTTCACGCTGTCGATCGGGCACGTCCGCACGCCCGCCGTCCGCTACCTCGGCACGCCGCTGAACCCGTGGTGGACGCACTACTGGGGCAGCTGGCAGGACATGGCCGTCTGGTTCGCCAACGACTACGCGAGCGCGCTCACCGCCGCGACCGCGATCGACCAACGCCTGCACGACGACGCCGTCGCGGCGGCCGGCGGCGGCAGCACCGGCGAGCACTACGCGGGGATCTGCGCGCTGGCGCTGCGCCAGGCCTTCGGCGGCACCGAGCTCGTCGACCGGGGCGGCGCGCCGTGGGGCTTCCTCAAGGAGATCTCCTCCAACGGCAACATGTCCACTGTGGACGTCACCTACCCGGCGTTCCCCGCCTACCTCTACCTTTCCCCGGCCTACCTGCGGCTGATCCTGGAGCCGCTGCTCGACTACGCCGAGCGCGGCGGCTGGCCGATGCAGTTCGCCGAGCACGACCTCGGGACGCACTACCCGGACGCGACCGGGCACAACGACGGCAACGAGGAGAGCATGCCGGTCGAGGAGTCGGCCAACCTGCTGATCATGGCCGCCGCCCTGGTGCAGCGGCTCCCATCGGCGGAGGCGAGCGCGTTCGCCACCACCCACTACCGGATCCTGCGGCAGTGGGCCGAGTACCTGATCGGCACCACCCTCGACCCCGGGTTCCAGAACCAGACCGACGACTTCACCGGCTTCATCGCCCACAGCGCCAACCTCGCGCTCAAGGGCATCATCGGCGTCGGCGCGATGGGCGTCATCGCCGCCACGACCGGGAACACCGCCGACGTCCAGCGGTACCGGTCGACGTCCCGCAGCTACATCAGCCAGTGGGTGACCCTCGCGCAGGACACGTCGAACCAGCACCTCAAGCTGGCCTACGACCAGCCCGGCACGTGGAGCCTGAAGTACAACGGCTTCGCCGACCGCGTCCTCGGGCTGGACCTCGTCCCGCTCGGCGTCGCGGCGCAGGAGGCCGCCTGGTACCAGGGCCGCGCCGGCGCGCACGGCGTCCTGCTCGACCCGCGCAACAACTACACGAAGGCCGACTGGGAGCTGTGGACCGCGGCCTGGCTCACCGACCAGCCGAACATCCGGAACACGCTGGTCGAAGGCGTCTACAGCTACGCGAACAGCACACCGCAGCGCGTCCCGTTCAGCGACTGGTACGTCGTCGCCGACGCCACCCAGCGCGGCTTCCAGGCCCGCCCGGTCGCCGGCGGCTACCTGGCCCTGCTGACGCGCC
Organism: Amycolatopsis sp. NPDC051371; assembly: GCF_040682155.1. Taxonomy (NCBI): domain Bacteria; kingdom Bacillati; phylum Actinomycetota; class Actinomycetes; order Pseudonocardiales; family Pseudonocardiaceae; genus Amycolatopsis; species Amycolatopsis sp. NPDC051371. The sequence continues at coordinate 23,205 of NZ_JBFBAG010000063.1, read as the reverse complement.
CGGCGGCGTCGGCCACGGTGTGGCGCAAGCTCCAGAACCAGCGCTCGGGCAAGGTGCTCGCCGTGTCGACCATGTCCCTGGCCGACACCGCCGAAGTCACGCAGTGGTCCGACAACGGCACCGCCGACCACCTCTGGGCGGTGGTCGACAGCGGCGACGGCACCGTCCGGATCGTCAACCGCAACAGCGGCAAGATCCTGGCGGTCCACGACCAGAGCCTTGACAACGGCGCCCACGTGCAGCAGTACCAGGACAACGGCACCCCCGACCACAACTGGCGGATCGTCGACGCCGGCGGCGGCTGGTCGAAGCTCGTCAACGTCCGCAGCGGCAAGGTCATGGCGGTCGACCAGCAGTCCACGGCGGACGGCGCGCAGGTGACCCAGTGGGACGACAACGGGTCACCCGACCACCTGTGGCGGTTCGTCTGACGCCGTTTGCGACACTGGCGCCGTGTGCGCCGACCCCCTTCGCCGGTTCCTCGAGGACCGGGACCCGCCGACCCCGTGCCTCGTCGTCGACACCGACGCCGTCGCGGCCCGGGCCCGCGAGTTCCGCTCGGCGTTCCCGGGCGCGCTGATCCGGTACGCGGTCAAGGCCAACCCTGCGCCACCGGTGCTCGACGCGCTGGTGGCGGCCGGGGCCGGCTTCGACGTCGCCGGTCCCGCCGAGCTCGCGCTGTGCCTCGAGCGCGGCGCGGCCCCGGCGGACCTCGCCTACGGCAACCCGATCAAGAAGCCCCGCGACATCGCCTTCGCGTTCGAGCGCGGGGTCCGCGAGTTCACGTCGGACGCGCCCGGCGACGTCGACCACCTGGGGCGGTACGCGCCGGGCTCGGCGGTGTCGATCCGCGTGGTGCTCGACGCGCCGGACTCGGTGACGCCGTTCGGCCGGAAGTTCGGCTGCGAACCGGCCGAGGCCCTGGACCTGGTGGTGCGTGCGGCCGCGCTCGGGTTGCGGCCGGGGATCGCCTTCCACGTCGGGTCGCAGCAGCCGGCCGTCGCCGCGTGGGAGATCGGGATCGCCACGGCGGCGAAGCTGTTCGCCGAGGCCGCGGCGCAGGGGGTCGCGATGACGCGGCTCAACCTCGGCGGCGGCTTCGCGACCACGCACCGGGCGGCCGTTCCTTCCCTGGCCACGTACGCGGCGACGATCGCGACGGCGCTCGACACGCACTTCCCCGGCGACCGGCCCGAGCTGATGCTGGAGCCCGGCCGGGTGCTCGTTGCCTACGCGGGGCTGCTGCGGACCGAGGTCGTGCTGGTCGCCCAGCGTGGCGAGCGCCGGTGGGTCTACCTCGACATCGGCCGCTACAACGGCCTCGCCGAGGCCGAGAACGAGGCGATCGCCTACCGGTTCGAGCCGGTGGGGGAGCACGACGGCCCGGCCGGGCCGGTGGTGCTCGCCGGGCCGACCTGCGACGGCGACGACGTCCTCTACCAGCGGACGCGCTACGAGCTGCCGCTGTCCCTGCGGACCGGCGACCGGCTCGACGTGCCGGGCACCGGGGCCTACACCGCGAGCTACGCGTCGGTCGGGTTCAACGGCATCGAGCCGCTGCGCACCCACTGCGTCGGGAGGTGGGGCGATGCCTGAGGTCGGCCGGTTCACCGGGCGGCACGTGCTGGCCGAGCTGCACGGCATCGACCCGGGCCTGCTCGACGACGCCGCGCGGCTCGGGGAGCTGCTGCGGGCGGCGGTGACGGAGGCGGGCGCGACGGTCGTCGACGTCGTGGCCAAGCGGTTCGCTCCGCAGGGCGCCACGGTGATCGCCCTGCTGGCCGAGTCGCACGCGTCCGTCCACACGTACCCCGAGCACGGGTCGCTGTTCGCCGACGTGTTCACCTGCGGCGAGCGCGCCGATCCCGAGTACGCGCTGCGGTTGCTGGCGAAGTCGCTGGACGCCGCTTCGGTCCACCTGTCCGTCCTGCACCGGGGAGAACGCTGATGCCCACGATCCACGAACCGGTCGGCGCCGGCCTCACCCGGGGGTGGGAGGTCGACGACGTCGTGTTCAGCGCGCGCACGCCGTTCCAGGAGGTGCTGATCGGGAAGACCGCGCAAGGGATTTCGCTGTTCTGCGACGGTGAACGCCAGAGCACCGAAGCGAGCCAGCTCGTCTACCACGAGGCGCTGATGGTGCCCGCGCTGCTGCTGGCCGAGCGGGTGCGGCGGATCCTGATCATCGGGTCGAGCGAAGGGGTCGCCTCCGAGCTGGCGGTTTCGGCGGGCGCCACGGTCGTCGACCACGTCGACATCGACGAGCAGGCGGTGCGGGCCTGCGCCGAACACCTGCCGTACGGCTACACGACCGCGGACCTCGCGCGCGCACTGGTGGAAGGTGCCGGCCCGATCCGGGTGTCCTTCGAGGACGGCTGGGCGTTCCTGGCCGCGGCCGAAGCCCGGGGCGACACCTACGACGTGGTCGTGATCGACCTGCCCGACGAGAACACCGACCCGGACGCACAGCACAACCGCTTGTACGGCACGGACTTCCTCGGCCGGTGCGCCCGGCTCCTGGCCCCCGGCGGGGTGGTGACCTGCCAGGCGGGCTGCCCGACGCTGTGGCGCAACGAGACGCTGCTCGCGTCGTGGCGCCGGTTCCGTGAGGTGTTCCCGACGGTGCTGTACTTCGGTTCCGACGAGCACGAGTGGGCCTTCCTGTCCGGGCGCGCGGACCGCGTCGACGAGCCGGGCGCGCTGGTGGCGCGGCGGTTCGCGGAGCGGGGGAGCCGGGCGACGACCCTGGACGCCGAGGCACTGCTCGGCGGCGCGACGCCGCCGTACTCGCTCCGGCACGATACTGGTCTGGACCAGCACTGACCGTCGATTATCCGCTATTCGCAACCGGTGAAGAGTGAAATAGCGGGAAATGGATTTCCCGTACTCCGAGTCGTCGTGTTACTCCGTTTAGTGGCCGTCGAAAACGTTGCGATCGCGCTACGATCCGTTCCGCGCGCGATCATCGTGATCAAAAGGCACCGTGGCCCATTTGGAGGAGCGTCATGCTCGGTATGTTGGTCGTAGCCGGAATGGTTCTGTCCGCCCTCGCCGCACCCGTCGATTCCGCGGCGGCATCGGCTCCGACCGAAAAGATCACGCTCGACATCAAGACCATCAACGGGTCCGGCTGCCCGGCCGGCACCGCCACGGCGTCGGCCGACGTCGCGTCCGACAACACGTCGTTCACGGTGCGCTACACGAACTTCACCGCCAAGGCCGGCGGTGGCACGTCCGCGCTCGACGCCCGGAAGAACTGTCAGATCAACGTGCTCGTCCATGTGCCCCAAGGGTTCACGTACGCGATCGCCGAGGCCGAGTACCGCGGCTACGCGCACATCGAGAGCGGGGCGAGCGCGCTCGAGCAGGCCAACTACTACTTCGCCGGGACGTCACCGACCGCGCGGGTCCGGCACACCTACCCGGGCCCGTTCCACGGCGTGTGGCGGGCGAGCGACACCACCGACGTCGCGGCGCTGGTGTTCGCCCCGTGCGGCGAGGACCGCAACCTGAACATCAATGCGGAACTGCGGGCGGACGCGGGCACCTCCTCCGGAACGAGCTACATAGAAATGGATTCCGAGCACGCGAGTGTCGACACGATTTACCACTTCGCGTGGAAGACCTGCTGAATTCGGCGGAATTGACCGGATGACCCGCTCACCGGAACGCTTCCGGGGTTCCGGCGAAGCCGCGTTTCCGAGCGACCCGGTGTGACGTTGGGTGCGTCTGACGCACCCAGCACCACACCGGGAGTCCGCCGTGACAGCCGGATCGCAGCACGCAGCGACTCGCGCCGTTCGGGTCAGACGTGAGTGACCAGAAGTGTCACTCCGGCCTCCCCGCCGCAGTCGACGAAGACCGGGCCGACGCCGTTGCCGATGTGCTCGGACACCGTCGCCTTGGCGACGAAGTGGTCCGGTCCGGCGTCGATGATCCGGATGTTCTCCAGTGCCGGGTGCTCCGGGAAGCCGCCGAGCACGGACTTCAGTCCGGTACCGCCTCCGCAGTTGCCCGTGATGGTCACTTCCTGGCCGCGCCGGGACGTCGGGTTCGGGCTCACCTGCACGGTGGCCCTGGCTCCCTGGGGCGGCTGGTCGTGGTTCGCGTTCGTCATGGTCCCCTCCGAGATTCCCGGTGCCGCCGACGCGCCGCCGGCCAGCCCGATGCTCACCGCCGTGACGAGCCCGGCCGCGGTGGCCAGCCCGATCACCGTGCGGGTGGACTTGCTGCGCATGGTGTGCTCCTCCCTCGATCCGGAGTTCGCCGGATCTGCTTCGTCAGTCGCCGCGGGGCAGGCCCGGGGTTCTCGACGGGGAGGAATGAGACGTGGATCACATGCAGGAGTCACCCGTGGCCTCGCCGGAGGGAGCGCTGACCATCCACAAAGGACGAGCGGGTGCCGCTAGTCGAGCGCGCTCGACACCGGCAGTTCGGCCGGTTCGCGCTTCGCGGCCGGCATGAGGGTGCATCGTCGCTCGAACCGCTCCATCAGAACGGTGGCGATCAGGAGGGCCACTGGGGTGCTCACCGCGATCCACATGGAAGAAGACCTACCCACCCCCGCGCGAGATGAATCGCCGGAGGTGGCCGCGGCACGGGCTTCCGGCCGTCCCTCCTGCGACGAGAACGCCGCCCGGCCTGGGGCGGAGCCGGTCAGGTCACCGGTTGGTCTCGATCTCCCGCGGACAGCCGGGTGATCACGTCCAGCAGCCCGGCGCGGAACGCGTCGTCCTCGCCCAGTACGCCGAGCAACGCCGGCTCGGCTCGCACCGCCCGTTCGTGCACCGCCCGGCCGGGCGCCGTCAACCGGGTCAAGTGCCGCCGAGCGTCGGCCGGGTCCGGCGTCCGGGTGACGAATCCCGCCTTGGCCAGCCGGTCGAGCGTGCGGCTCATCGTCTGGTCGGTCACCTGGCAGCGCTGGGCCAGCGTGCGCTGGGGGAGCGGCCCGTCGCGCAACGTGTGGAGCGCGATCAGCCCCGCGTGGGTGAGCCCCATGCCGTCGAGCACGGCCGCCCAGCGGTGTTCCACCAGGCGTGCCGCCACGGCGAGCAACCGGCCCGTGGGCCAGGTGCTCAGGTCGGGTTCGGGGGTTGTGCTCACCGTCACTCCGGGTCGTCGTGCAGAATGTTCAGCTTGCTGAACAATTGGGCGTGTTCGCCCTCGAAAGGACCTTAGCGACCATGAACGAGAAGCCGCGCCGGCTCCGCTGGCTGATCCCCGCCCTCCTGGTGATCGCCTGGCTCGGGCTGGGCGGGTTCGGCGGGCCGTTCGCCGGGAAGCTCAGCGAAGTCGCGAAGAACGACAACGCCGCCTTCCTGCCGCGCTCGGCCGAGGCCACCGAGGTCTCGGACGAGCAGAAGGCTTTCAGTCCGCGTCAGGTGCTGCCCGCGACCGTCGTCGCCGAGCGCACCACCGGCCTGACCGCCGAAGACCGCCGGTTCCTCGACGCCAAGGCCCAGGAGCTGAGCGGCATCCCCGGCGTCGTCGGCCCGCTCGGCAAGCCGGAGCAGGCCCCGCGCGACGACCAGGCCGTGCAGCTGGCCGTGCCGATCCTCGCCGACGGCAATCCCGGCGACGTCGTCAAGGAGGTCCGCGCGACGCTCGAAGGCGCCCCGGCCGGGCTGACCGTGCTGGTCACGGGGCCGGCCGGGCAGATCGCCGACCTGGTGAAGGCGTTCGGCGGTATCGACGGCATCCTGCTGCTCGTCGCCGGCGGGGTCGTCGCGCTGATCCTCATCGTGGTCTACCGCAGCCCGCTGCTGCCGTTCCTGGTGCTGCTCTCGGCCGTGTTCGCGCTCGGGCTCGCCAGCCTCGTCGTCTACCTGCTGGCGAAGAACGACGTCCTCGCGCTCAACGGCCAGAGCCAGGGCATCCTCTCGATCCTCGTCTTCGGCGCGGCGACCGACTACGCGCTGCTGACCGTCGCGCGGTTCCGAGAACAGCTGCGGGACACGCCGAGCCGCTTCGACGCACTGAAACTGGCCTGGCGCGCGACGCTCGAACCGATCGCCGCCTCGGCGGGCACCGTCATCCTCGGGGTGCTGTGCCTGCTGTTCAGCGACCTGAACTCCAACAAGGGCCTCGGCCCGGTCGCGGCGATCGGCATCGGCGCCGCGCTGCTGGCGTCCACGACGTTCCTGCCCGCCGCCCTGGCTCTCTGCGGCCGCGGCGCGTTCTGGCCGTTCAAGCCGGCGCTCGGCTCGCCGCACCCGGAGACCGCCGGGATCTGGGGTCGCGTCGCCGGCCTGGTCGGCCGCCGCCCGCGCACGGTCTGGGTGGTGACGGCGCTCGTCCTCGGCGTCGGTGTCGCGTTCCTGCCGCAGCTCAAGGCGTCCGGCACCGCGCAGTCCGACGTTTTTCTCACCCAGGTCGAGTCCGGGACCGGCCAGGAAGTCCTCGGCCGGCACTTCCCGGGCGGGCTCGGGGCACCCGCGATCACGGTTGCCGACGCCGGCGCGCTGCCCGCCGTGCTGAAGGCGTCCACAATGGACGGAGTCGCGCAGTCGTTCCCGCTGCCCGGCCCGGACGGCAAGCCCAAGGTCGTGAACGGCCGCGTGCAGATCCTGTCCGTGCTGAACGATCCGGCGGACTCCGAAGCGGCCGTGGCGACCGTCGGCAAGCTGCGTGACGCCGTGCACGCGACCCCCGGCGCGAACGCGAAAGTCGGTGGCCCGACGGCGATCCAGCTCGACACGCAGAAGACCTCGGAGCACGACCGCGCGCTGATCATCCCGATCGTGCTGCTCGTGATCTTCCTCGTGCTGGCCCTGCTGCTGCGGTCGTTGCTCGCACCGCTGCTGCTGATCGCGACGGTGGTGCTCTCGTTCGCGGCGACGATGGGCGTGTCCGCCTTGGTGTTCAACCACATCCTGGACTTCCCGGGCGCGGACCCGGTCGTGCCGCTGTTCGGGTTCGTCTTCCTGGTGGCACTGGGGATCGACTACAACATCTTCCTGATGACGCGGGTCCGCGAGGAGGCACTGACCCGCGGCACGCGCGACGGCACGCTGCGCGGGCTGTCGCTGACCGGCGGGGTGATCACCTCGGCCGGCGTGGTGCTCGCCGCGACGTTCTCCGCGCTCGCGGTGATCCCGATCCTGTTCCTCGCCCAGATCGCGTTCATCGTCGCGTTCGGCGTCCTGCTGGACACGTTCCTGGTGCGATCGCTGCTGGTGCCCGCCCTGACCGTGGACGTCGGGCGGCGCATCTGGTGGCCGTCGAAGCTGGCGAAAGCTACGAAATAGCCTGCTTGAAGTCCGGGCACTCGACCAGCGGCACGTGCTCGCAGGTCGCCGCGTGGCGGAGGCTGTCGCGCATGCGGGTGAGCCGGTCGATGGCGTCGTCGAGCTCGGTCGCCTTGACCGCCATCCGCGCGCGCAGCGCGTCGTCGCTCGGCGTCGCCACGAGGAACCGGGCGATCTCCGCGATCGTGAACCCGGCGCCGCGCGCGCAGGCCACGAGGTCGAGGCGGCGCAGGACGTCCGGGTGGTACGTGCGCCGCAGACCGTTGCGGCCGGCCGGCTCGACGAGCCCGCGCTTCTCGTAGAACCGCAGCGCCGACGGTGCGAGCCCGGACTTCTCGGCGACTTCGGCGATGTCGAGCAGGGTCATCGTGGCCTCCTTGACTTGAAGCGTAGTTCAAGTCGGACGATGACGGCCATGAAGATCCACCACCTCAACTGCGGGTCCGTGCGGCAGATCGAAGCCCCCGGACTGCCGGCCGCGCACGCGGTCAACCACTGCCTGCTCGCCGAGACCGAGCACGACGGCCTCGTGCTCGTCGAAACCGGCCTCGGCCTCGACGACGTCCGCGATCCCACCGCCGCCCTGGGCGGCGACTGGGTCACCATGGCGCAGCCGTTGCTCGCCGAAGACGAGACGGCCGTCCGGCAGGTCGTCCGGCTCGGCTTCACCCCGGAGGACGTGCGGCACGTCGTCCTGACCCACCTCGACGTCGACCACTGCGGCGGCCTTCCCGACTTCCCGGACGCGCGGGTCCACGCCCTCGCCGCGGAGCTGGACGCGGCCCTCGCCGAGGCGCCGAGCTTCCGGTACCGGCCGGCGCACTGGGCGCACGGCCCGAAGTGGGAGACCTACGAAGCGCCGTCCCAGGACGACTGGTTCGGCTTCGCTTCGGTGCCGCTGACGGGTCTCGCGGCAGACATCCGGCTCGTCCCGCTCGGCGGCCACACGGCGGGTCACGCGGGAGTAGCGGTGCACGACGGCACGCGCTGGCTGCTGCACTGCGGCGACGCGTACTACTACCACCGGGAGCTGATGGCCGACCCGGAGCCGCACCCGGTGCTGGACGTCGTGCAGACCCGCTCGGAGGTCCATCACGACCTGCGGGTGGGTACGCAGGCTCGGCTGCGCGAGCTGGCGAGGCGCCACGGCGACGAGGTGACGATCTTCAGCGCCCACGACCCGTGGGAACTGGACCGCTTAGGAGTCGAGCCGGGCCCGTGAGTCGGCGGTCTCGCCGGTCAGGTACGCCGTCATCCCGGTCAACGTCGGCAGGCCGACCACCCGGAAGTGCGGCTCGACTGCGGCGGGATCAGCTTTTGCGACTCCTCCGGGCTGTCGACGTTGCTGCTGGTCCACCGCGCGGTCACCGGCGCGGGCGGCCGGCTGCACTTGGACAACCGGCCGCGCGCGCTCGAGCGGCTGCTCGGTGACCAGCTGCAGCAGCAGCCGGGCCGTGGCGAACTCGAGTTCGCCGACGATCAAGACGCGGGCGGTGGCGGCGTCCGGTGCGGTCCAGGTGCAGGTCGACCCGGCGGTCATGCCGACAGCCTCGATCCGGCGGCCGGGTCCGCCAAGTACGTGCGGCGTGGAGCAGCCCCGTCGCCCGCACCGCGGACGATCTCGCCGCCGCGAGGTCGTGCGCCTCGACCAGCCAGTCCGCCACCGCGCCGGTCAGGGGACGCCGGGCTCGGCTACGGGGAAGAGCGCGAGGACCACACCCGTGACGTCGGCGCAGACGGCGGCCGTGGGCGCGGCGGCCCAGCCCCGGTCCCCGGTCTCGGGGGCCCTGCGCGCGGTGCGCACCGGGTCAGCCACGCGCGCCCGCAGGGTCGTCGGTGGCCAGCTCGGCCCACAGCGTCTTGCCGCTGGGCCGCCGCAGCTGGCCCCAGGCCGCCGCGCAGCGCTCCACCAGCAGGAGTCCGCGGCCGCCCTGGTCGGACGGCGCCCGGCGGCGAGCCGGATCGCCCCCGCCGTCTTCGACCTCGATCCGCAGCTTCGCGGTGCCGGTGAGCAGGCGCACGTGATAGGGCGCGCGGCCGTGGCGCAGGGCGTTGGACGTCAGCTCGTCCACCACCATCACAGCGGTGCTGACGACGTTCGCCGGGAGGCCGCCCAGGACCGTGCGGACCCAGTGGCGGACCTTGGCCAGCTCGGTGAGCTCGGCGGTGATGCCGAGCTCGTGCCGGATCGCTCTGAGGTTCACGTCCGCCTCCTTCGCCGTGCCGGGCTCCGGGAAGAAGCCTTCCCCTTCTTCATGCCCGGATCCGGCCCCGCCGACACGGGTATCGGAGGCATTCATGGTTCTTCCCAGGCCGCGCGCACCGCGGCGACGCTCGGGTGCAGCGGCATGACGTCGCCGAGACCGAGCCGCTCGATCGGGCGGAGCACGGCCGGCACGGTCGTCACAATGGCCAGCCGCCCGCCGGCTTCGCGCAGCCGGCCGGTCAGCCGCAGCAGGACCTGCAGGCAGCTGGAGTCGCAGTCCCCCGTCTCGCTCATGTCGAGCACGACGCGGCGGGCGCCGGGATCGGCCGGGAGCGCGTCGGCGAGCTGCGCCGAGACCGCGAGGTCGAACTCGCCGCGCAGGGTGTAGGTCTCCAGGCCACCGTCGTCGTGGACGTCCACGGACCAGCCGTCACCGGAAAACCGCTGCCGCGGCCGCAGTGCGTCGGTGGTCATGCGGGCTCCAGAATGGGGGAATCGGGGACGCGGGCCGGCGGCTCGACCTGCTCCGGGCGCAATCTACCAGCGCCGCCGATCCCGGGCAGCACGGTGTCGTCACGGTCCTTTAAGGACTTTCTCCGGGTGGGCCGGCTCGGCCGCCGGTCCGGGTTCCGGGGCGCCGGGCGGCACGATGGCGACGTTGACCGTCCGGGTCAGCCGTTCGTAGGGAGCCCGGTGCTCGCCGTCGAGCAGCACCGCCAGCGGTGTCCAGACGCCCACGACGAACACCGACGCCACCAGCGCGACGGGCAGGAGCAGCTGCTCAGGGTGCGCGCCGAGGTCCCAGTGGTCCAGGTCCAGCAGCATCCACGCGAGCCACACCGGCGACAGCAGGACGCCGTTGCGGACCAGCAGCGCGACGGGCCCGGCCCGGCGGCGGCCCCGGCGCACCACGCGCAGCAGCATCGCCCGCTTCCCGGGCGTCGACCCGGTCACCGCGGGCAGCACCACGAACCAGACGAGGGCGAGGATCACCACCGGCGTGTCGCGGTGCTCCAGGTCCTCGCCGAACAGCGTGAGCAGGCCGAAGAGGAAGCCGAGCAGCGCCGCGAACCCGAGCAGGTCGGTGGCCAGCGCGAACAGCCGCCGGGTGAACGTGACCTTCGCGGCGAGGCGCCGGTCGTGCTCGGGCTCCGGCGAGGGCAGCAGCCGGCCGAGCGGACCGGCCAGCAGCCAGCCCACGACGACGCCGGCGGTGTTGAGGATCAGGTCGTCGACGCTGAACAGCCGGTACGGGCACGGGTAGACGAACCACAGGCCGGTCAGCTGCGTCAGCTCGAAGAACAGCGACAGCCCGAAGCCGATCAGCGTCGCGGGCACGATCCGCATCCGCTGCGCGTAGCGGACGTAGAACCCGAACGGCGCGAGCATCACGACGTTGAGCGCGGTGGTCCAGACCGCCGGGTTGTGCAGCAGCGCGCCGGGGCTCCAGTGCCCGCGAGCGCGCTGCGAAACCACCTCGACGAAGTAGAAAGGCCGCAGCTGCGGAGAACTCGCGTACGTGTGGCCCGCGCAGAACGCCGGATCGGCGGGCAGCGGCAGCACCGTCTGCGTGGCGATCGCCAGCAGGTAGAACAGGAACGCGTAGAAGACGAACGTCGGCCAGCCGCCGGCGCGGCCCCGCCGGCGGTAGCTGACGAAGGCGGCCGGGAGCATGACGGCCAGCACGAGGAACGGGAAGAGGATGAGGGCCGTCCGGACGGGGACGAGGTAGGTGGCGACCACGGAGCCGGTGGTACCCAGCCGCGCGGGTAGCGAAGCGTGCTTCCCCCGGACGGCTGGGCGGTCACCGGCCGGGACTCACTGCGGAGGCGCGTCCTGCTGCCCGCCGCCCTGCTTGTGCAGGTAGTCCTTCACCTTGTCCGAGCCCTGGTCGATCTTGTCGGCGTGGTCGCCGAACCGCTGCTTGGCGGCATCGGCGGCCTTGTCGACACCTTGCTCGGCCTTGTCCGGGTTCTTCCCGATCGCTTCCTTCGCCTTGTCGAACAGGTTCATCGCCTCGGGCCTTTCCTTGGGAATCCGAGCTTCGGACCTTCCGAGGAGAACACCGGCGCAACCGGCCCGCAACCGAACGGCCGCAAGCACTCACCTGTCGTGGGTAATAGCGCCGCTTTCCCGGGTGAAAGCCGGCACCGCGGGTTTGGGAACGGCGTGTTCGGGTACGGACCGATTCCTTTCCCCGCCGCGCCCGGTCGTTACGGGCATGAGCACTCCGATCGATGAGAAACGGGTGGTCGCCGTCGTCGGCGCCACCGGGCGGCAGGGCGGCGGGCTGGCCCGTTCGATCGCCGCGGACCCGGGCGGGGCGTTCACCGTCCGGGCCATCACGCGCGACGCGGGTTCTCCGCGCGCGAAGGAACTGGCCGGGCTGGGCGCCGAAGTCGTGACCGCCGACCTCGACGACCCCGGTTCCGTCGAGGCGGCTTTCGCCGGCGCGTACGGCGCTTTCTGCGTCACGTTCTCCCAGGAACACCCGCCGGAACGGGAACGGGCGCACGCCGCGACGATGGCGGCGGCCGCGCGGGACACCGGCGTCGCGCACGTGGTGTGGTCGACGTTCGAGGACACGCGGACGGTCGTCCCGCCCGGCGACGACCGGGTACCCCTGCTGGCCGGGGGCTACCGGGTCCCGCACTACGACGCCAAGGGCGCGGCCGACGCGGAGTTCGCAGGCGTGCCCACCACGTTCCTGCGCACGGCGTTCTTCTGGGAGAACCTCCTCGACGGCGGCGGCCCGCGTCGCGGCGAGGACGGCACCCTGGCCGTCGCGCTGCCGCTGGGGTCCGCGCGGCTGCCCGGGATCGCCGTGACCGACATCGGCCGCTGCGCTCACGCGATCTTGCGCCGCCCGGAGCTGGAGGGGGAGACGCTGAGCATCACCGGCGGGAACCTGACCGGCGCCGAGCTCGCGGCCGGGTTCGCCGACGTCCTCGGTGAACCCGTGCGGTTCGACGACGTTCCCGTGGACGTGCTGCCCGCCGACCTGGCCAACATGTTCCGGTTCACCCGGGACTTCGAAGCCGCATACGCGGGTGCGCGCGATCCCGCCGAAGTCCGGAAGCTCCACCCCGGCCTGCTGACCTTCCGGCAGTGGCTGTCCGAAACCCTCGAAGGGACCTCCCGATGACCGTGCCCCTGACCGTCTCCCTGACCGGAGCTGCCCGCGAAGTGCTCGACGGCCCGCACACGGCGGTGATCGCCACCGCGAACGCCGACGGCCGGCCGCAGTCGTCGGTGATCTTCGTGAAGCGCGACGGCGACACCGTCGTGTTCAGCACCATCGAGGGCCGGCTGAAGACCCGGAACATGCGGCGCGACCCGCGGGTCAGCCTGCTGGTTTCGAGCAACCCCGGCCGGTACGTCGAGATCCGGGGCCGCGTCGAGGTCACCGACGACCCGGAAAAGGTGCTGTTGCACGAAATGTACGACCGGTACATGGGTGGGAAGACGCCGCCCCCGGAACCGGACGCGCGGCGGCTGATCGTCCGGATCGTCCCGGAAAAGCTCTACGTCTGGCCGCCCGCGGCGTGACGTGCCGCGGCGGCGTGAACCCTGCGCCGCCGCGGCCCGTATATGCGGTGAGGACCGCCGGCCCCGCCGCAGGGGCCCGGCGGCCGACCCGTGAACTTGATGTGAGGCCGCGCCATGATGGGAACCACCGGTCTGCCGCTTCCGCGGCGTATCCGCCGCCGCACCCCGGACGCGGGGGCACCCCTGCCGGACTTCGGGCTGCCCCGGGCCGCCCGGCGGCACGCCGTCGCGAGCGTGGTGCTCACCGTCCTGGCCGCGGTCCTGGTGCTGTTCGCGCTCCTCGCGCCGGACGACCTCAACTCGTTCTCGCCGGAAGCGCTGGTCCGCATACCGGTGGAAGGCCTGATCGTGGCCGCGTTCGTGCTGGTCCTGCCGCCGCGGCCGCGGCGCGTCGTCGCGGTGCTGGTCGGGCTGGGGCTCGGGCTGCTCACCCTGATGAAGGCGCTCGACACCGGCTTCTACGCGACGCTCGAGAAGCCGTTCGACCCGATTTACGACTGGAGCTTCTTCAGCGCGGGTGTCGAGTTCCTCGCCGGGGAAATCGGCGACGCGGGCACGTACGCCGTGCTGGCCGGGGCTGTGGTGCTCGCGATCGCGATCGTTGTCTTCATAGTGCTCGCGATGCTGAGGCTGACCCGGATCGCCGCCGGCCGGCGAACCGGCGCGACGCGCGTGGTGGCCGTGCTCGGCGTGATCTGGATCGGCTGCTCGCTGCTCGGCGTCGAGATCGCGCCGGGGCAGCCGGTCGCGGCCCAGAACGCCGCCGCCCTGGCCTACGACGACCTGCGCCAGGTGAGCACGGACCTGCGGGAACAGCGGCCGTTCGGCGAACTGGCGGCCGAGGACGCGTTCCGGAACACCGCCGGCGACCAGCTGCTGAACGGCCTGAGCGGCAAGAACGTGATCCTGACGTTCGTGGAGAGCTACGGCCGTGTCGCGCTCGACGACCCGGAGTTCGCGCCGAAGATCGGCGCGACGCTCGACGCGGGCACCGCCGAGCTGAAGGCGGCGGGCATCGGCGCGAAGAGCGCGTTCCTCTCGTCCTCGACGTTCGGCGGTGGCAGCTGGCTCGCGCACTCCACGGTCGAGTCCGGCATGTGGATCGACAACCAGCAGCGGTACAACAACCTCCTCGACAGCGACCGGCTGACCCTCGGCGGCGCGTTCCAGAAGGCGGGCTGGAAGACGGTCTGGGACGTCCCCGCGCACACGAAGGACTGGCCGGAGGGGCAGCGGTTCTACCACCCGGACGCCTACTACGACTTCCGGAACATCGGTTACCAGGGCCCTGGCTTCGCCTACGCGACGATGCCGGACCAGTACACGTTCTCGATGTTGCAGCGCAACGAGCTCGCGAAGTCCTCGCAGCAGCCGGTGATGGCCGAGGTGGACCTCGTCTCCAGCCACGCGCCGTGGTCGCCGCGGCCCTGGCTGGTGGACTGGAACCAGGTCGGCGACGGGTCGGTCTTCGCGCCGCAGCCGGGCGCGGGGGAGGCGCCGGAGTCGGTCTGGAAGGACCCGGCGAAGATCCGCGAGGCCTACCGCGACGCCACCGACTACTCGCTGAAGACGCTCATCTCGTTCATGCAGCACTACGGCGACGAGAACACGGTGCTCGTGTTCCTCGGCGACCACCAGCCGCCGGTGGTCACGCCGCAGGGCGCGGTGCACGACGTGCCGATCACGATCGTGGCGAAGGACCCGAAGGTGCTGGACCGGATCTCCGGCTGGGGCTGGACGGACGGCCTGCACCCCGCCGCGCAGGCGCCGGTCTGGAAGATGGACTCCTTCCGCGACCGATTCCTGACCGCGTTCGCCCGTTGACCGTCCGATTCGGACGCGGGCTAGCCCGGATGGAGCAGCGTGGTGACTTTGCGCTGCGCCGTATTCACTGGCCCGATGAATTGCCGGTAATTCTTCCGCGCTCCTACGCTTCAGAACGTCGGGTCTCTGTGCGCTGAGGAGTGTTCATGCGAAGAAAATTGGCGGTTCTCGCGGTCGCTGCGTTTTCGCTGTTCGGATTGTCGGTCGTGCCAGCGGCCGCAGCCGGCGGCGACTTCGCGCCACTCGGCTGTTTCGGCGAGCGCTACGGAACGCTCTTCGGGCAAGGCGTATCGGTCAGCTGCTTTCCGGGTGAGGGCTACGGGTACCGCGTGATCGCCCACTGCGCGAACGGCAGCGCGTTCTGGTTCGTGGCCGGCGATTTCGTGCCGTACGGATTCGGCCCGGCCGTCGCGGAATGCGCCGGGGCGCTGCTCGTCCCGTCGCGGGTGGTCACCTACCAGGTCGACGAAATCTGATTTCCGCAGAACCGTCCGGCCGCCCATTTCCGGGTGGCCGGACGGTGTCGTGTCCGGACTTTCACGACGTGCGGCGGTCGTCCATGGCGTCGCGATCCCAGTCGATTCCGAGCCCGGGCGTTTCCGGGGCTACCGCGTGGCCGTTTTCGACGGCGAGTCCGGTGCGCGTGATCGCGCGCAGCTGCGGGATGTGCTCGACGTACCGGCCGTTCGGCACGGCCGCCGCGAGGCTCACGTGCAGTTCCATGAGGAAGTGCGGGCAGACGTCGACGTTGAAGGTTTCGGCCAGGTGGGCGACCTTGAGCCACGGCGTGATGCCGCCGACTCGCGCCACGTCCGGTTGCACGATCGACGCGGCGCCGCGGTGCAGGTAGTCGCGGAACTGCGCGATCGAGTAGAGCGACTCGCCGACGGCGATCGGGACGGCGGTCGCGGCGGCGAGCCGGACGTGCCCGGAGACGTCGTCGGCCGGCAGCGGTTCCTCCAGCCAGAACAGGTCGAGCGGGTCCAGTCTGGCGACCCGCCGGACGGCCTCGGCGGCGGTCATCGACTGGTTCGCGTCCACCATGAGGTCGAGCCGCGGCCCGACGGCCTCCCGGACGGCGGTGAGCCGTTCGAGGTCCTCGCTCGCATCGGGCTTGCCGATCTTCACCTTGACGCCGCCCCACCCGGCGGTCGCGGCGGCTTTCGCGCCGGCGACGAGCTCCTCGGTGCTCAGGTGCAGCCACCCGCCCTCGGTGTCGTAGAGGGGAACGCGGCCCGAACCCGCCGGCGACGCGCCACAGCGGTTCCCCGGCCCGCCGGCACTTGAGGTCCCAGAGCGCGGTGTCGACGGCGGCGAGCGCTAGTGACGTGATGGCGCCGACGCTCGTGGCGCGGGTGGCGGCGAAGAGGTCCCGCCACAGCGCCTCGACGAGCCGCGAGTCCCGGCCGATGAGCCGGGGGAGCAGGTGGTCTCTCAGCAGGGCGACGACCGAGCTGCCGCCGGTGCCGATCGTGTAGGAGTAGCCGAGCCCGTTGCCGCCGTCGTCGGTGGTCAGTTCGACGAAGACGGTCTCCCGGGAGGTGAACGCCTGCACGGCGTCGGTCCGGGTCTGCTCGACCTCGACGTCGACGAGAAAGCCCTCGGCCCGCGTGATGACGGTCAACGATCCCCCTGAGGCTGAATCCTATAGGAAATACGATTCTGGTTGGCGGAGTGAAAACTGTCAACGACGTCAGCGCGGACCGAGCGCGTCGAGGTGGGGCAGGACGAGCGCGGCGGCGGCCGCCCGGGTGCGTACGCCGGTGCGGTCGAAGATGTGCTCCATGTGCTTGCGCACCGTCGACACCGACACGAACAGTTCCGCGGCGATGTCGGCGTTGCCGCGTCCCTGCGCGGCCAGCCGCAGCACCTCGTACTCGCGCGGGCTCAGCCGGGGAACCTCGCCCCGCCGGCGCTCGGCGTCGAGGTAGACCTCGTACAGGTGCGGGCGCAGGAGCCGGAGCACCAGCCGGTCCCGTTCGGTGAAGTCCCGGCCGCGGTCGCGGTAGAGCAGGATCCGGCGGACGACGCCCGGTGGCGCCGGCAGCGCCGCGGCCATGCAGTGGCGGCACCGGTATTCGATCTCGCAAAAGAACGGCGTCCGGCGCAGCTCGGCGAGCGAGTAGAAATCCGACCACGTGATCACGCTGGTCAGGTCACCGGTCTTCTCCGGGTACACGCACGGCCGGAATTCCTCGCGGAGCGCGAAGAACGATTTCGCCAGGGGTCCGTCGGCGCCGAACGAGAAAGTGCGTTCGCCGTCGTCGACCCACTGCTCGGCCCGCATGATCCGGTGCGGCACGTCGGTCTCGGTCAACCCGACGGCGTCGCAGGGGACCAAGCCCTGCAAGGCATCCATGGTCGCCCAGGGCATCGACGGGCCGGGGTCGTCGCGCAGTCCGTCCTCCGCCGCGGCGTACAGAGCGTGAAGATCCTTTTCGGACAGGGTTCCGGTCATTGCCGCCTCCGCGGGCCAGGGTACGCCCGGTCACGGCGAAATACGCCTGAAGGCGAATTCCGCTTTTTTCATCGCGCGGGGACTCTGGCTTCCGGAGAAAGGAGGTGGAGCCGATGTCGACGATCAATCGGGTGGAGACGCTCCGCTGGTACCGGGTGGTGGTGGTCCTGCTCTCGGCGGCGCTGACGGTCGCGACGGGAGTGGCGATCTACTTCGCCGTCAGCGAGCCGGCCGAAGTGGCGCCCCGCGTGGTGCCGGTGACCGTGCTGCCGTCCGAGCCGCCAGGGGACTGTCATGCACGTCTGGTGCCCTGTTGACTCCGTTTCGTGGTCTCGACTCCGGGGCCGTGGTGTAATTGGTCCATACCGTTTACAACGTTGTAAATGAGGGGTGGCAGTCTGTGGCGTGGACCGGTGAAGCCGGTTCGCGCCGCTTCGGTGCGCGCGAAACCCGTTGGGAGGCACTGTGTTCGGCGTAAAAGTCTACAGTGGACAGACGTTCGCCTCCGCGAATTCCGGACAGAAGACCGGACAAATCTGGACCACCTCCACGATCCGCCCGCACACTCGGCGCACGGTGAGTTTCTTTCCCTCCCCTGCCTCGAAGGAGACCTCATGCGTCGAAGAATCGCCATCGCCCTCGGCGGCGCCGCCGTCCTGACCGCGTCACTCGCCTCCGCCTCCCTCAGTCCGGCCGTCGCCTCGCCGGGGTTGATCGCCGCCATGCAGCGGGACTTCGGCCTGACCGCCGCCCAGGCCGAAACCCGCCTCGGCCAGGAAATCACCGCCGCACGGGTGATGCCGGCCGCGCAGCAGGCCGCCGGGGCCGCCTTCGGTGGTGCCTGGTTCGACCCCGCGCTCGGCAAGCTCGTCGTCGGTGTGACCGATCCGGCCGCGGCGCAAGCCGTCCGGCAGGCCGGGGCCGAAGCCGCGCCCGCCAAGGCCAGCGCCGCGAAGCTCGACGCGACCAAGGCCGCGATCGACGCCGCCGCCAAGGCCGACCCCGCGCCGGCGGCCGTCAGCGGCTGGCGCACCGACCCGCGCGCCGGCAGCGTCGTCGTCACCCTGCGGCCGGGCGCGCACGGCGCCGACGTCGATTCCTTCCTGGCGAAAGCGCGCAAAGCGGGCCCGGTCACCGTGGCGACCGCGCCGGCCGCCGAGCCGTTGTCGGCGGGGACCGTCGGTGGCGATCCCTACTACATCAACGGCAACACCCGTTGCTCGATCGGCTTCTCCGTGCAGGGCGGCTTCGTCAGCGCCGGCCACTGCGGCGGCGCGGGCAGCTCGGTCGTCGGCTGGGACGGGTCCGCGATGGGCAGCTTCGCCGGCTCTTCCTTCCCCGGCAACGACTATTCGTTCATCCGCATCGGCAACGGCTGGTGGACCGCGCCGGTCGTGCTCGGCTGGGGCACGGTGAGCGACGCGCTCGTCCGCGGCTCGTGGGTCGCGCCGGTCGGGACTTCGGTGTGCCGCTCGGGCTCGACGACGCATTGGCACTGCGGTGTCGTGGAAGGACTCAACGAAACCGTCAACTACTCCCAGGGCGCCGTCTACCAGGTGACCCGCACCAACGTCTGCGCCGAACCCGGTGACTCCGGCGGCTCCTTCATCACCGGCGACCAGGCCCAGGGCGTGACCTCGGGCGGCTGGGGCAACTGCGGCTCCGGCGGCGAGACGTGGTTCCAGCCGGTGAACGAGATCCTGCAGACCTACGGCCTCTCGCTCGTCACCGCCTAGGAAACTCCGCCGGCGGCGGCCGATGAATCCGGCGGCCGCCGCCGGTAGGTACCGGTGAGGCCGCGCCACCAGGGCGCGGCGAAAACCACCGGGAGTGGTCATGAGCGTGATCGTCGTCGAGTTCCTCACCCTGGACGGTGTCGTCGAGGACCCGGACGGCGCCGGGGGCACCGCCGCCGGCGGCTGGGCCTTCCGGCACGGCCCGGAGGCCGTGGCGGGGGACAAGTTCCGGCTCGGCACGCTGCTCGACACCGAAACCCTGCTGCTCGGCCGGACGACGTGGGAGCTGTTCGCGAAGCTCTGGCCGGGCCGCACGGGTGAGTTCCCCGACCGGCTGAACGCGGCCCGGAAGCTGGTCGCCTCGCGCACGCTCGAGGACGTGTCCGCGTGGCAGAACTCTTCGCTGCTGCACGGAGATCTCATCGACGAAGTCGAGCGTCACGAGCGCGATCTGATCGTCATCGGGTCCATCGGGATCGCGCAGGCGCTCGGCCGCCGCGGCCTGGTCGACGAGTACCGCCTGCTCGTGTTCCCGAGCGTCGCGGGCGAGGGCAGGCGGCTCTTCGAAGTGCCCGCGGACCTGCGGCTGGTATCGACCACGCAGGTCGGGCCTGCCATCCTCAGCACCTACCGGACGCACTAGGTACGCAGGAGGCTCGCGAGCCAGCCGCCGAGGACCTGCTGGACCTCGGCGCGGGTGCGCGCCGGGTCGTCGCCTGCGGCGATCATCCTCGCCGCCTCCATCACCGCGCTGAGCACCAGCTGGGCCAGGGCCCGGACGGGCATGTCCACGATCAGCCCGTCCGCCCTGGCCTGCTCAAGCACGGCGACGATCAGGCCGAGGCCGTACTCCGCCTCGATCTCGCGCCAGACGTCCCAGCCCAGCACGGCGGGCGCGTCGGTGAGCGAGATGCAGCGGACCTCTTCGCGCAGGCACGCGTCGAGGAAGACGCCGAGGCCCTGCATCATGCCCGTCAGCGGGTCCGCGCCGCCGGCGAACGCGGCTCGGACCTCTTCGGTCAGCTCGCGTTCCAGCTCTTCGACGACGGCGCGGAACAAGCCCTGCTTGTCGGCGTAGTGGTGGTACAGCGCGCCGCGGGTGACGCCGGCGGCGCGGGTGATCTCGTCCGCCGGGACGGCCTGGTAGCCGCGGGCGGCGAACAGTTCGCGCGCGGCGGCGACCAGGGCGGCTTTCGTGCCGGCGGAACGGTCCTGCTGGGTACGTCGCACCCGCCTAATCTGCCATGACGCCCGCGAACTCGGCGATGTGCCCGGCCAGCGCGGCGGGCTGGTCTTCGGAGACGAACGTGTAGGAGTCCGGGATCTCCACGACCTTCGCGTCCGGCAGCAGCGCGGCGAGCCGGTGGGCCAGCCGGATCGGGAACAGCTTGTCCTCCGGGGCCCACGCGAGCAGCACCGGCCGGTCGAACGTCCGCAGCGCCTCGGCGGCGGCGAGGGTGTGCCGCGGGTGCACGTCCCGCAGCAGCTTGCGCAGGTCGCGGCGCACTCCGGTGGACTTCCGCAGCGGCGAGAGGTAGGCCTGCGCGACGGCGTCCGGCAGCGGCCGCTTGACCACCCAGCCGAAGAGCAGGGGCAGCGGGTAGAGCGCGCGGATCCGCAGCAGCTGCCCGAGCACCGCCATCGAACCGGGGATCCGCGCGATCGGCGGCAGCGCCTTGAAGATCGGCGGGAAGAAGTACTCGAAGCAGTCGGACGGCGTGAGCACGACCCGCGCGACCCGCTCCGGACGGCGGCTGAGCAGGATCTGCGTCAGCGCGCCGCCGGTGTCGTTCGCGACGAGCGTGACGTCCCGCAGGTCTAGCGCGCCGAGGAAGTCCGCGATCAGGTCGGCGTTGCCGGTGGGGGAGAGGTCGGCGTCCGCGCGCATCGGGATTTCGTGCGAGCCCAGCGGCAGATCCGGGGCCAGGCACCGGAACCCGGCGGCGACGACGTCCGGCACCACCTTCCGCCACAGTTCGGCGTTCGTCAGCACCCCGTGGACGAACACCACCGGGGCGCCTTCGCCCCGCTCGAAGTACCGCACCTCGCCGGCCGGTAGCCGGACCCGGTGCTCTTGGCCCAGTGATTCGCTCCGCTTCGTCATGAGGGCAGAATACATACGTGGTGTATGTATGTAAATCGGAGTTATGGCTTCGGGATCGTGCTCCGGCGCGCGAGGAGTACACGGGGCTTGGTGGATTCCGGCCTCTGCCGCGGGCCGCCCGGCGACGCCACTGGCCTGAGTGATGCGGTGGTGGCCCCGGACTTGGCTTCGGGGAAAGGTCGGACCCGGGGACACCACCGCCCGCGGGACAGCTGACACGGTGCCCTGCGGTGGAACCACCCTACGAACCGCCGGCGCGCCTGGCCAGGGCCTCGATGCGGTGTCGAAGGTTTGTCGCCCGGTCGGTCACCGGACCTACCGAGAGTGGAGCGGACCCTCCGGCGCGGGCTCGTCCGGTGGCCGGTCGCCGTGGCGGTGGACGATCTTCCACTCGCCGTCTTCCCGGCGGTACACGTGCGTGACGCGCAGGGTGTACGTCGTCGGTCTGCCGTTGATCGACACGGTGTTGTGCTCGAAGCCGATCGTGTAGGCGAGGTCACCGCTCGCGCCCGCGGCGACGACCTCGAAGCGGTACTCGCGGGAGTCGGAGAACTGGGCGGCGACGCGGCGGAAAGCGTCGCCGACGTCCGCCCAGCCGGTCCGGATCGGCAGCCAGGCCCCGAAAAGGCTCACCGGGTCGGCCGTCGACCACAGTGCGGTGCGCGGGCCCGCGTCCCCGTTGTGCAGGGCTCGTTCGGCGGTGGTCTGGCGCGGCACCACGTCGGCCAGGAACTCGTCGGTGGGTGATGGCATGATGACTCCAATACAGTCAGACTGTTTTCAATACAGTGAGGATGTATCGGATGAGCGGGCCCGTCAAGCGTCGCTACGACTCGAGCCGGCGGCAGGAGCAGGCTAAGGAGAACCGGCGGCGCATCCTGGCCGCGGCGCACGCCCTGTTCGTCACGAAGGGTTACGGCCGGACGACCGTCGCGGACGTCGCCGCCGAGGCCGGGGTCGCGCCGGAGACGGTTTATTCGGCGTTCAAGAACAAGCCCGCGCTCCTGCACCGCACCTGGGACGTGGCGGTGGGCGGCGACGACGAGGACGTGCCGATGCTGGAGCGTCCGGAGCTGCGGGCCGTGTTCGCCGAGCCCGGCCTGCGGGCCCGGTTCGCGGCGTTCGCGGTCGTCAACACCGCGGCGATGCGGCGGACCGCGCGGCTGCACCTGGCCGTGCGCGGCGCGGCGGCGAGTGATCCCGCGGCGGCGGCGATGCTCGCCGAGATCGACCGGCAGCGGCTGGAGAGCATGGGAGTGCACGCGCGCGAGGCCGCGGCGACCGGGCAGCTCGCGGTCGCCGAGGAGGAATGCCGCGACGTGCTGTGGTCCACGACGGACGGGATGCTGTGGCACCGGCTCGTCGAGTGCCAGGGGTGGTCCGATGAGCGGTACGCGGCCTGGCTCGGCCGGCTCTGGGTGTCGTCGTTCGTGGTAGCCTTCAGTTGAAACTTCAACCGATTTGCGTGCCGCGCGGGGAGCCCCGATGTCGATCTTCCGCCTGAACCATGCCGTGCTCTACGTCCGGGATCTGGCCGAAAGCGTCGCGTTCTACCGGGACGTGCTGGGCTTCGGCTACATCGAAGGCGGCGACGCGCACCGCGGCGCGGCGTTCCTGCGGGCGCCCGGCTCGACCAACGACCACGACCTCGGCCTGTTCGAGCTCGGCTCGCACGCCGCGGACTCGGGCGCGGGCGCGACGTCGGTGGGGCTGTACCACCTCGCGTGGGAGGTCGACACGCTCGGCGACCTCGAACGGCTCGCCGGCCGGCTGACCGACGCCGGCGCGCTGGTCGGCTCATCCGACCACGGCACGACGAAGTCCTTGTACGCCAAGGATCCCAGCGGGCTCGAGTTCGAGGTCGTCTGGATCATCCCGCGCGAGCTGCTGACCGACGACGACCGGGCGAAGAGCGGGCGGCTCGACCTCGCGGCGGAGCTGGCGAAGTACGGTCCCGACGCCCGCAGCGGCGTGGGGATCTCGCGTCCCTAGGTGTATTGACCACGGAGGTTGGGTACGGGGCGACACGTGATCGGATGATCTTGGCGTGAGGGAGGGCCTCCGGGTTCGGTGTGGATTGC
>NZ_JBFBAG010000062.1:0-59222 GCF_040682155.1 Amycolatopsis sp. NPDC051371 | reverse complement strand
GCAACCGCCACTGCCACCCGAGGCGTCACTTCGCCGTCAACTCCAAGATCCGCCGACCGGATTACCTACCTAACGTTGCTTGATGCGGCACTAGTTGCTTGAATCTCGGTCGCCGGCCTCTCCTGGCCGGCCACCCACGACGCCAATAGGGCCAGACCGTCCGCGGCCGCCGTGCCGGCGGGTGCGGTGTAGACGTTCAGGAGCAGGCCGGGTTCGGCAGGCAGCTCCATCGACTCGACGTCCAGGTCGAGCCGGCCCACTACCGGATGGTGCACACGCTTGCGTCCGGACCGGTGGAGCCGAACGTCCTGAGATGCCCACCGCTGCCGAAATAGTTCACTGCGTGTCGACAGTTCACCGACTAAAGCGATCAGCTCCTCGTCGTGCGGATTGCGGCCGGCTTCCATGCGCAGCTTCGCGGCCACATCACAGGCGATTCGGTCATAGTCGACGAAGAACGTTTTCGCCGCTTCGGGATCCAGATACACGAACCGCGCGGTGTTCGCCGGCCGTCGCGGGTCGGCCAGCATCGGTGAATACAGCGCGCGGGCAAGTTGATTCATGGCCAGGACGTCATAACGGCCGTTGCAGGTCCAAGCCGGCGCATCGGTGATGGCGTCGAGCACCTGCTGAAGCGCCGGACGCACCGTCACGGCGGGCCGCCGGCGGCGTGGACCGCTGGGCGCCCTGGACTGCCGCGCAAGGTGGAACAGGTGATCGCGCTCGGCCTCGTCGAGTTGCAAGGCAGAGGCCAACGCGTCGAGCACCCCGTCGGAGGCGCCGGCGAGGCTGCCGCGCTCCATACGCACGTAGTAGTCGACCGATACCCCTGCCAGTAGAGCTACCTCTTCGCGACGCAGACCTTTGACCCGGCGGTTGCCGCCGTAGGCGGGCAGTCCGGCCCGCTCGGGCGTGATCCGCGCGCGACGGGAGCTCAGGAATTCCTTGATCTCGGTGCGCAGATCGATCGTGGCCACCTCGTCACCGTAGGCCCTGTCCGCAGGCGAAGGGAGGTCCTGCTGGTACCCCCGACGGCTAGGTACCCGATGCGGTCGTGGCGATGCCGCCGTCGACCGGGATGATGGTGCCCGTGAGGTAAGCCCCGGCCCGGCCGGCGAGGAACACGGCGATGCCTGCCATGTCGTCGTCGCGGCCGAGCCGGCGCAGAGGGGCCTTCGCCGCGATCGTGTCGCCGATGGCATCGAGCGTGGACGCCATCATCTGCGACGGGAACGGTCCGGGGGCTACCGCGTTCACCGTGACGTGCTGGGGGCCCAGTTCCCTGGCCAGCACCCGGGTGAGTTGGTGGAGTCCCGCTTTGCTGCCGGCGTACGAGTAGTTAGGCGACTCGGCGACGTGGATGGCGGCGATACTGCCGATGTTGATGATCCGCGCGGGATCATCGGCGGTGCCCGCCCTGCGAAGTGCGGGGAGCAGCGCCTGCACCAGCCAGAACGGCGCCTTGAGGTTGAGGTCGATCACTGTGTCCCAGGCCTCGTCCGGGAACGTCTCCAGCGGCTCGCGCCACATCGCTCCCGCGTTGTTGACGAGGATGTCCAGGCGTTCCGAGTCGGCCTTGACAAGATCAGCGAGACGCAGACACTCGTCGTGCCTGGACAGGTCGGCGGGGAATGCTTGAACGTCGCCGAATTCGGACAGTAGATGCTGTGCCTCCGCGCACGTATCCGCCTTGCGTGAGCTGACAATGACGCGGGCGCCCGCCTGCAGAAGGCCACGCGCGATCATCATCCCAATGCCCTTGGTGCCGCCAGTGACAAGTGCGTACTTCCCACTCAAATCGAAAAGGTCTGCGTGAGTGGTGAACTGGTTGTCCGCCATGGGTTTTCGTCCCTTTATCGAGAAAGCATTTGCTGACTCGAACAGGTTGACAGGCGTCCTGGACGTCTGGGAGATCCTGGTGAGACAGGTACTGTGAGAGCCACCCTTGCCTGATGCGCTGCCACAATCCCCTCCTGCGCAGTCTTTTTCTTGATTGCTTTTCGCCGTAGGCCGTGGGACCGGGATATTGCCCGCCGCAGACGGGACAGTGCACCAGGGTGGCTTCGGCCGGGGACGGTGAAGGTGGTGTCGCAGCGGCGCCAGGTCCCTGGTTTCCGGCGGGTGCAGCGGAAGCGCCTGCAGGAGCCGGCAAAGCTCGGTTGCGAGAGGGTCCTTGGCTCGGACGAGGCGCGAACCTCGAACCCCAAGCGCTGGAGCACCTTGACGACGGTTTCCGGCCGCCCGAGAAATCGGCGGCCGCGAGAGGCTTCTTGCCGTCCAGGTATCCGTGCGCGACGCCGACGATTGCTTTCGAGTCGTACCCCGGCCTTCATGGATCAGCAGGTACGCGCGCGCCGGCCCGAACCCGTGGTCGTCCAAGAAGTCCTCGGGTCCGAGCCGGTCGTGCTCATCGAGGGCCGCAAGGATGGATTCGCGGGTGACCTCAGCCGCGCACCGTCACCGGGAACTTCGACGGGCCGCGCAGGTTGATCCGCCCGTTCCACTCCAGCTCGCCCGCGAACCCCAACCCCGGGAACCGCTGCACCAGCCGGCTCACCGCGACCTGGCCCTCCAGTCGAGCCAGCGCCGCTCCGAGACAGTGGTGCGGACCCGCCCCGAACGACACCTGGTGGCGGGCGTTCGGCCGGTCCAGTCGCAACTCCGAAGCGTCCGGGCCGAAGAACCTCTCGTCGCGGTTGGCCGAACCCAAGCACGCCAGCACGAACGTGCCGGCCGGGATCTCGCGACCCGCCACCTCGTACGGGGACGTCGTGATCCGGCGGGTCTGCTGGACCGGGGAGTCGTAGCGCAGGAACTCCTCCACCGCGTTCGCCGCGAGATCCGGCTGGTCTCGCAGCAACGCCAGCTGCGACGGATTGCGCAGCAACGCGTTGATGCCGTTCGCTATCAGGTTGACCGTCGTCTCGTGGCCGGCCACGTACAGCAGCACCACCTGGGCCACCAGCTCGTCGCCGTCGAGGACCTGGCCGTCGTGCTCGGCCTGGATCAACGCCGTCAGCAGGTCGTCTGCCGGGTTTTCGCGCTTCCACGCGATCACTTCGCGGGTGATCGCGCTCAGCTCGGCGTCCGCCGCCATGATCGCGCGGGCCGTTTCCTCGTCGGCGACGATCTCCAGTGAGCGCACCAGGGTCCCGCTCAGCTCGCGGATGCGGGAATGGTCCGTCGGCGGCATGCCCAGCATCTCGGAGATCACCGCGAACGGGAGCGGGAACGCCAGCTCCTCGACCAGGTCCGTGTCGCCCTTCTCGGCCATGCGGTCCAGCGCGGAGTCCACGAGACCCACGATCTTCGGCTCCAGCGCGGCGATCGCGCGGCGGGTGAACACCTTCGTCACCAGCGAGCGCAGCCGCGTGTGGTCGGGCGGGTCGCGGTCGAGCATCGAGAGGTTGAGCGCTCCCGGATCGGCGTCCGGGGTGAGCGCGGCGGCCTGGTCGAGCAGCGGCCCGGGCGCCAGGTTCCCGACCTCCACCGAGAGCCCGGCCTTCAGCAGCGCCGAGACGTCGTCGTAGCGCGAGACGAACCAGAACCCCAGCGGGTGCTCCTGCACCGGGTCCTCGTCGCGCAGCTTCTTGTACTGCTCGTACGGGTTTTCGAAGAAGCCGGGCGCGAACGGGTTGAACAGCAGATCGTCGACGTCGGTCATGACTACCCCCACATGCACTGTGTCGGTGACATGCACAGTGTATGTCCTATGCTTTGCGCATGTCGACCGTCAAGAGCCGGCGGGAGCAGTACTCCGAGGCCACCCGGGCCGCCCTGCTGGCGGCGGCCACCCGCCGGTTCGCCGAGCACGGCTTCACCGGCACGGCCCTGGAGGACATCGCCGGCGACATCCAGGCCACGCGCGGCGCGATCTACCACCACTTCGCGAACAAGACGGCGTTGTTCGAGGCGGTTTTCGAGCAGCTCGAGACCGAGGCGATGGAGCTGTCGGCGGCCGCGGCGGCGCAGGCGGCGGACCCCTGGCACGCGGCGTTCGCGGCCCTCGACGTGTTCCTCGACCGCTGCTGCGACCCGGTGTACGGCAAGCTCGTCTGGCAGGAGGCGCCGCTCGCCCTCGGCTGGCTGCGCTGGCAGGCGGCCGAGGAGCAGTACGCCTACGGGCTCGTCGAGCAGCTGATCAAGGCCCTGGTGGAGGGCGGCGACATCGACGACCAGCCATTGGAAACCACGACGCGGCTGGTGTTCGGCATGCTCGGCACGGCCGGGATGGCGCTGGCCGAGGCGTCCGATGTGGACAAGCCCCGGCTCAAGGCGGAGTACGCCGCCGTCATCGGGAAGATGGCGTCGGGGTTGCGGCCAGGTGGACGCCCGGCCGCGGTGACGGAATTGTGACCTGTCCGATTTACGGCGACCGTTTTATGCGGTTTCTCGGCCCTTTCGAGTTAATGGGGACACCGCGCGTAGCGCTTGTTGGGTCCGTGTAAGCTCCGGTTTCGCTTGACCGGGTGATCGCTCACCCGAATCAGTGGCCGCCGATCGGGGCACGCGGCCCTGCCGTCGCGGTTCGGGCTCGGATAGGAGATTTATGCAGGTCAGGTCCACTCTCGTGCGTGGCGGGATCGCGGCTCTCGCCGCGGCCGCCGCCGTCATGATCGGTTCGCCGGCCGCCCTCGCCGACGACGGTGCCGCCCGCGGCCGCGTCGTCGCGGACGACCACGGCAACGCCAAGGCCACCGTCGGCTACCGGCTCAACCTCGGCAAGGGCGGCGACTACATCGCCGAACTGTTCGAGATGAAGCTGTCCAACGGCAGCACGCTGAAGCTCTACTGCGTGCAGATCACCGTCGGCCTGCGCACCGACGTCGACATGGTCGAGCGTCCGTGGAGCAAGTACCCGGCCGCGAACTCGCCGTTCGAGAAGAACAACACCAAGATCAACTGGGTGCTGCACAACGGCTATCCGG
This sequence comes from Amycolatopsis sp. NPDC051371, assembly GCF_040682155.1. Lineage (NCBI taxonomy): Bacteria > Bacillati > Actinomycetota > Actinomycetes > Pseudonocardiales > Pseudonocardiaceae > Amycolatopsis > Amycolatopsis sp. NPDC051371. Next base: position 54,294 of record NZ_JBFBAG010000062.1, on the reverse strand, counting down.
GCACCGGCCTCGACGCGCTGGGCAAGGCGCTGAAGAAGGCCGGCGTCGAGGTCCACGACGGCGTCTCCGAGCGCGAGGCCATCGCCGCGACGCAGGCCGCCGTGTGGCACTTCAGCGACGGCGTGAACCTGGACGCCACCAAGCCGCTGGCCGAGGAGAACTCGGCCGACGCCAACGCCGACGTCGCCGCGCTCTACGCCTACTTCACCGGTGACCAGAACAAGGGTATCGGCGAGCAGCCGAAGCCGACGCTGAACATCGCCGCGGACAAGACCGAGGGCACGGCCGGTGGCAAGATCGGCCCGTACAGCGTCGCCACCAGCGGGGACATCACCTCGCTGACCAGCCAGCTGCCCGCGGGCGTCAAGATCACCGACGCCGACGGCAAGGAGCTGAAGGGCACCGACGTCAAGGACGGCAGCAAGCTGTACGTCGACGTCCCGGCGGGCACCACGCCGGGCAAGGGCGCCTTCACCCTCAAGGCCACCGGCGAGCTGGACACCGGCCGCCTGTTCGTCTCCGAGAACTACGCGAAGAAGCCGGCGCAGTCGCTGATCGTCGCCGACTCGGAGAAGACCGAGGTGACCGCGAACGCGGCCGCCAGCTGGACCGAGGCCGGTGCCCCGACCACCGCGCCGAGCACCCCGGCCGGCTCGACCGGCGGTGGCGGCGAGCTCGCCAACACCGGTGTCGACGCCGCGGTTCCGTTCACCGTCGGCGGCCTGCTGCTCGGCGGCGGCGCGCTGATGCTGCTGGTGAACCGGCGTCGTAGCCGCGCGTAAGCACTAGTCAGTACTGAGAACGGGGCCGGTCCACAGTGGACCGGCCCCGTTTTCGTGCGTCCGGAGACCCGACCATCGGATTGCGATCATCGGGGCAAAAGCGACGAACTGTACCTTCATTGGTCTAGACTTTTCGCCCGGACGGCGAAGGGACGACGTCATGCGCGGTACGACCGTTCCGCCCGGGACGCCCTGCCCGCCACCGCGGGCGGGGGAGCTGCCGATGCACCGGCTGGAGGTGCCGGCCCCGCCCGCGCCGCCGTTCGCGGTCGGCACGTTCGACGAGGTCGGGCCGCTCTCGCGCGCGGAGTTCCCCCACCGGCACACCTTCCACGAGCTCGTCCACGTCACCGGCGGCACCGGCGCGCACGTCGTGGATTTGACGCGCCGGCCGCTGCGTCCGCCGCACTTCGGCGTCATCACGCCGGGGCAGGTGCACCAGTGGGCCGGCGTGCGCGGCCTGACCGGCCACGTCGTCTTGTTCACCGACGACTTCCTCCTCGACCACCCGGCCGATCGCGAGCTGCTGCGGCGGCTCAGCGAACAGCCGTGGCTGGAGCTGGACGCGCGCGCCGACGCGGCCGTCACGCGGCTGATCGCGGATCTCGTGGAGGAGCACCGCCGCGGGGAAGAGTCGGTGCTGCGGGCGCTGGTGCACGTCCTGGTCGTGCGCGCCGGGAGGCTGCTGGGCACGCCGCCGCCCGCGCCCGCCGGAGCGGTGGCGGCGGAGTTCGCCCGGCTTGCCGGCCGCCCCGACCTCGGGCTGTGGTCGGTGTCCGCGCACGCCGAACGCATCGGGGTGACGCCGGGGCACCTCACCGAGGCCGTGAAGGCCGCGACCGGCCGCACCGCCGCGCAGCTGCTGCGCGAGGCGCGGACCCGGGAGGCCCAGCGGTTCCTGCTCCGGACGGACCTCACCGTGCGCCAGGTCGCGACCCGCGTCGGGTTCGCCGACCCGGCCTACTTCTGCCGGTTCTTCCGCCGGGAAACCGGGCTGAGCCCCGGTGACTTCCGCCGCGGCGGGGAGAAGCACCACAACTGACCGGGCCAGTCCATCGTCGCCGGCCCGGTGCGCTGCCTACGTTCGAGGGGATTCCCGACGCCCCCACGAGGAGCAGGCATGGACGAAGACAGCAAGCTCAGCCGCAAGACGGTGCTGCGCGCCGCACTGGCCGCGGGCGTCGCCGCGCCGGTCGCCCTGATCGGCGGGCCGGCGCTCGCCCGCACGACCGCCGTCCCGGAGCTGACACCGTCGTGCCACGACGACGACGATCCGACGCCGGCCCAGACCGAAGGCCCCTACTTCAAGCCGAACTCGCCGGAACGGACCGACCTCGTCACGCCCGGCACGCAGGGCACGCGCCTGACGGTGTCCGGTCACGTCTTCGGGCTCGCCTGCCTGCCGGTGAACCGCGCGCTGCTGGACTTCTGGCAGGCGGACGTCAACGGCGCGTACGACAACACCGGCTACACCTTCCGCGGCCACCAGTACACCGACGCCCAGGGCGCGTTCCGGCTCTCGACGATCGTGCCCGGCCTCTACCCCGGCCGCACCCGGCACATCCACGTCAAGGTCCAGGCGCCCGGCCGGCCGAGCCTGACCACCCAGCTCTACTTCCCGGACGAGCCGCGCAACAACACCGACACGATCTTCGACGCGCGGCTGCTGATGACCGTGCGGGACAACGGCTCCGCGAAGGAAGCCGCGTTCGACTTCGTGCTGAACGTCCCGCAGAACCCGACGTCGACCCCGCCGACCTCCACCTCGCCCGGGGGCACCACCTGGACGGCGGGCACCGGCTACGCGGCGGGCGCCCGGGTCGCCTACGGCGGCCGGGGATACGTCTGCCTGCAGGGCCACACCGCCCAGCCGGGCTGGGAACCCCCGGCCGTCCCGGCGCTGTGGCGGGCCGAGTGATCCCCTGAGGTGGACGCCGGGGCCCGCAGGCTTCCGCACGATAGGCGTCGAGCCGGTCCGGGCCGGCCTGGGAGATTCGTCGGCATGACGGATTCTCGAACCCCGTGGCTCCGGCGCTTCCACCCGGCCGCGCCCGGCGCGCCGCGGCTCGTGTGCTTCCCGCACGCCGGCGGGGCGGCGAGCTACTACCACCCGCTCTCGGCCACGCTGGCCCCCGCGGTCGACGTGCTGGCCGTGCAGTACCCGGGCCGGCAGGACCGCCACGCCGAACCGATGGTGGACGACCTGTTCGTGCTCGCCGACCGGCTGGCGGACGTGCTCGCCGCCGAGGTCGCCGGGCCGACGGCGTTCTTCGGGCACAGCATGGGCGCCAGCCTGGCCTTCGAGGTCGCGCGACGGCTCGGACCCGGACTGCTCGGCCTGTTCGTGTCCGGGCGCCGCGCACCGTCGGAGTTCCGTGAAGGGCCGGTCCCCGAGCGGAGTGACGACGAGCTGCTCGCCGACGTCCGGCGGATCGGCGGGACCGATCCCCGGGTGCTGGCGCACCCCGAGCTCCTCCGCTTGGTGCTGCCGGTGCTGCGCAACGACTACAAGGCCGCGCAGAGCTACCACTACCGGCCGGGGCCCGACGTCGGCTGCCCGGTCTTCGCGCTGTTCGGCGACAGCGACCCGAGGGTCACGGAGGCGGAAGCGCGGCAGTGGGCGGCGCACACGTCCGGGTTCTTCGAGCTGAAGTCGTTCCCGGGCGGTCACTTCTACCTGAACGACCACCTCGAGGAGGTGGGCGGCCTGCTCCGCGAGCGGCTCACCCGGTCGACGGATGAGCCGCTCGCGTCAGGTCAGCAGTAGAGGTTGGCGCCGGGGTCGACGCCGAGGACGGAGCTGATCTGGCGGTACTTCGAGACCCGGCTCTCGACCTGGGCGGGGTTGCCGCCGTTGCACTCGATCGAGCCGTTGATGCTGCGGATGGTCTCGCCGAACCCGCGGCCGTTGACGATCGCGTTGTGCGGGGTCATCGTGCCGGGGCCGGTCTGGGTGTTCCAGTACCAGAGGCCGGTCTTCCACGCGACGGCCGCGTTCTGCTCGACCTGCCAGGGGTTGCCGAGCAGGTCGATGCCGAGGGCGTCACCCGCGGCCTTGTAGTTGAAGTTCCAGCTGAGCTGGATCGGGCCGCGGCCGTAGTACGCGGCTTGGCCGGCCGGGCAGCCGTAGGGCTGGCCGTAGTCGCAGTAGTGCGGGTAGTTGGCCGTGTTCTGCTCGACGATGTAGACCAGCCCGCCGGTTTCGTGGTTGACGTTCGCGAGGAACGCCGCCGCTTCCTGCTTCTTGACCGTGTCGCTGCCGGTGGTGGCGAAGCCGGGGTAGGCTGACAGGGCAGCGGTCAGGCCGCTGTAGGTGTAGAAGCTGTTGCGGCCCGGGAAGATCTGGTTGAACTGGGCTTCGCTGACGACGAACGAGCCGGGGTTGCCCGGGTCGGTGCCGCCGCCGCAGGAGTAGGGCTCCCAGTACCAGGTGCTGATGATCGGGTCGTAACCCGGATTCGCGTTCTTGGCGCGGTAGTAGCTGCCGTTGGTGTACTTGACGATCGCACCGACGTCGTACCACTGGCCGGCGACCCAGTTGGGGGCGTTGCAGGTGGTCCCGCCGCCCCCGCCGTCACAGCTGTAGGGCTCCCAGTACCAGGTGCTGATGATCGGGTCGTAACCCGGATTCGCGTTCTTGGCGCGGTAGTAGCTGCCGTTGGTGTACTTGACGACCGCGCCCACGTCGTACCACTGGCCCGCGACCCAGTTGGGCCCGCTGCAGGCGGCAGCCGCGGCCTGCGGGACTTGGCCGGTGGCGGCGGGCACGCCGAGCACGAGTGCGGCGGCGGCGGCGAATGCTGACAGGACCGCGACAAGACGTCTTCTCAAGACTGGCTCACTCCTTCGGCCACGACGGAGTCCGGACGCGGGGGCGCCCGGTGTCGGAGGGGGTGTGCTCATCCGGCCGGAACGAGGGTGACACCGGTCACTAGAGCAGATTGGTCTAGTCCAGTCAAGGATTCTGGTGGTCCGGGCAAGGGGAGTGCGCGAACGACTCCCGAGTTGAACCGTTGGAGGGTGGGTTCCGGCGGCTCCTTGACACCGCTACGCCGCGGACTTTCCGGCCGGTTTCCGCGCCAGCACCCGTCCCTGCGGCACCCGCGCCGCCGGGTCGCGCAGCACCTGCGTCACGACCTCGAACCCGGCGTCCACCACCAGCTCGCACACCCGCTCCACCGGCAGCCAGTAGATGTCCAGCGAAAATCCCTCGTGCCCGTAGCCGTCGGTGCGGTGGTGCCGCCGGTCGCCGACGTGGAACCCGAGCTGCAAGTGACCTCCCGGACGCAGCACCCGGAACAGCTCCGCGCACACCTCGGGCAGCCGCGCCGGCGGCGTGTGGATGATCGAGTACCACGCCACCGCGCCCGCGAGGCCGCCGTCCGGCAGGTCCAGCGCGAGCAGCGATCCCTGGGAAAACCGCAGCTCCGGGTGGTCGCGGCGGGCGACGGCGAGCATCTCCGGCGACAGGTCGATCCCGGCGACGTCGAGGCCCTTCGAAGTCAGGTACGCCGTCACGCGGCCGGTTCCGCAGCCGAGGTCGGCGACCGGGCCGTCGCCGTCCGCGCGGACCAGGTCGGCGAACGCCGTCAGCAACGCGCGGTCCTGCACGTCTTCGTCGATGGGTGGCACGAACCGGTCGTAGCTCTCGGCGACGATCGAGTAGGTGTGGCGGGTGGTGGTCAGGAAGTCGGTCACGGCGCGCACGGTACCGGCGGACACCGACAGTTTCCGCGATCCGTCCTAAGTGGACTCGGCGTGGCCGAGGTGGTCGAGCATCGAGCGGACGGCCTCGAACTCCCGGACCTCCTGCCGGCAGTCCGGGCACGCCGAAAGGTGCCGCTCCACCCGTGCCGTGTCGGCGGCGTCGAGCAACCCCAGGCTGTACGCCCCGAGGTCGGTCCGGTCGTACCGGGCCATGGATCGCGTCTCCGTTTCCGCGTCCCGCGGGGAACGCCCGCACTACCGGACATCTCCAGAGTCCAGACGCGGACGCGGTACCGGCACCGTTCCGCCGTTTTCCACCCGATCGGCCGACAACTTGGGGCGGCGAACAGCCCATGTGAGTGACGGCGGGCCGTCACGGTACTCACCGGTCCGGACACGGAAAGCTTTTCTGCCCCGAATTTCGGCGTTTCGGCGTCATGGCCCGCGGGTGGGCTCGTCGGACCTGCGTCGGACCGGAATTTTCCGGCCTCGACCAGGGCGAAGGCGATCCGAAAGAGGAGAGCGAGAGCGATGACCGTACTCAGCCACCGGGCGGACCACGTCGTCGAAGAAGTCGGGGTGTGGCTGGCCGGGGAGTTCACGGGGCGGCTCCCCGCCGCGGAGATCGACCGCGTCGTCAAGGTGACGCGGCTCGACCTCGAAAGCAGCATCGCGCCGGAGGAGCTCGGGGAGATGCTCCACCGGCTGGGCCGGGCCCGGCTGCAGCGCATCGCGCAGCTCTCACCGGCCGCGAAGCTGAGGATCCCGCAAGCGCGGTGACCCGCAGCTTTCACGTGAAAGCGCGGCTTCAGCGGGACGCGGCCGCTTTGATCGTGCGGAGGACCGGGGCCGTCTCCAGGGTCCGGACGGCGTCGAGCGCCCCGAGTCGTTGAGTCAGGTAGTGGTGGAGGGCCGCCGCGTCCGGGCAGAGCGCGTGCGCGACCAGGTTGGCCGGCCCGGTCGTCGCCGCGACGAGCGCCAGCTCCGGGTGGCCGGCCAGCTCCTGGCCCACCTGGTCGAGGTGCGCCGGGGCGACCGACATCCAGAGCAGCGCGTGGGTCGTCGCACCCAGCGGGGTCGTGTCGACCTCCAGGTCGAAGAACACCGTGCCGCCGGCCTGCAGGTCGGCCAGCCGGCGCGCGACGGTCGCCGCGGACCAGCCGGTCGCCGTCGCCAGCTCGGCCAGGCTCGCCCGGCCGTCGCGCTGCAACGCGGCCATCAGCGCGTCGTCGTCGCCGGTCAGCGGCTTGCCCTCGCCGGAGAACGCGGGCGTCAGCGCCGCGACCTGTGCGGCGTCCAGGAACCGCGCCCGGCCGAGCCACGCCGTCGGGCCGCCGAAGTAGCGGTGCAGCAGCTGGTGCGCCGACACCGCCGTGATGCTCGCGGACCGTGGGATGTCCCGCAGCAGCAGCGAATGGTCGCTCGACGCCGGCGTGGACACGTTCACGCAGATCTCGGTGCCACCCGACACGAGCTTGACCCACGCGGTGTCGGCGCGTCGCGCGAGGGCGAGCGCGACGTCGCGCGCGGTGTTCGGGGTCGCCGTCAGCCGGACCATCCACTCGGCCTGCCCGGCGCGTTGGGGGTCCGGCAAACCGACGACGCGAAGCGACGCTTCGGCGCGTAGCCGGCGATAGCGCCGCGCCACCGTCTGCGTCGAGACGCCGAGGACGTCCCCGATCTTCGTGAACGGCGCCCGGCCGTCGAGGTGCAGCGCGTGGATCAGGGCGCGATCGACGTCGTCCAGCGTGGTCATATCCGTCATCAAAGCGCACGGCGTGGAAGAAATCAGCCAGAGGGCCGCGATGAGTGGAACCAGGGTCCCGGAGCGGTCCAAGGTCGGTGCCGACCGAAAAGGGGGCACCTCTTGCCGACGACGACCCGCTACCGGCACCGCTGGGCCGCACTGGCCGTGCTGCTCACCGCCGAGGCGATGAACCTGCTCGACGCCACGATCGTCCAGGTCGCCGGCCCGGTGATCCACGCCGGCCTGCCCGGGCCGGCGGCCGACATCCCGTGGTTCAGCGCGGCCTACACCCTGCCGTTCGCGGCCCTCCTGATCACCGGCGGCCGGCTCGGGGACGTCTTCGGCCGGGCCAGAGCATTCAAGATCGGCGTGACGGCCTTCGTGCTCGCGTCGCTGGCCTGCGCGGCCGCGCCGGACGCGGGCCTGCTGATCGGCGCCCGTGCGGTGCAGGGCGCGGCGGCGGCGCTGATCATCCCGCAGACCATCGGCCTCATCCGTGCGCTCTTCGACGGCGACGAACTCGCGAAGGCGCTCGGCAGTATCGGCCCGGTGATGGGCCTGTCCGCGGTCACCGGGCCGCTGCTCGGCGGTCTCCTGACGCAGGCGTTGTCGTGGCGGGCGGTGTTCCTGGTGAACGTCCCGCTCGGCCTCGCGGTCCTGCTCGCCGCGCGGTTCCTGCGCGAGGACAAAGCCGCCACGCGCCCGAAGCTCGACGTCGTCGGCACAGTGCTCGTCGTCGCCGGCGCCGGCCTGCTCGTCTACCCACTGATCAGCCCGGCCGGGACGTCGTGGCCGCTGCTCGCGGCCGGCGCCGCGCTGCTCGTCGTGTTCGGGGTCCAGCAGCGCCGCACGGCCGCGCCACTGGTCGAGCCGAGCCTGTTCGCCCACCGCGGGTTCCCAGCCGCGCTCGCCGGGTCGCTGCTGTACTTCGCGGTGATGACCGGGCTGATGCTCCTCGTCCCCCTGCGGCTACAGCTCGGCGACGGCGTCGACGTCCGCACCGCGAGCCTGACGCTGCTGCCGCTCTCGGCCGGGCTCGCGGTGTCGTCCTGGTTCGCCGGGTCCTGGCTGGTGCCGAAGTTCGGCGCGCGCGTGATGTTCGCCGGGTTGGCCTTGCTGCTGATCGGGATCCTCGCCGTCGCGGGCGGGATGACCGCGGCGCTCGCGTTGTGCGGCCTCGGGATGGGAACGTTCACGGTCCCGTTCTTCGCCGCCGCCCTGCACCGCGTCCGGCCGCACGAGACGGGCTCGGCCGCCGGGCTGCTCAACGCCGTGCAGCAGCTCGGCGGCACCCTGGGCGTCGCCCTGCTCGGCGGGCTCTACCTGGCCGACGGGACGGCGACCACGGCGTTCGGCGTCGCCGCCGGGCTGACCGTGGCCGCCGCTCTCGCGGTCATTCCACTCAGTAGTCGTCGCGGCCGGTGAACTGCTGCTCCAGCAGCTCGGCCGCGCCCGCCACGAGCTCGAGGGGATCGATGAACTCGTTGATGTCCAGGTGGATCAGCGGCAGCGAGTGGCGCAGCACGAGGTGGTCGCCCATCACCGCGAGCCCGCCCACGACCGTCGAGTTGCCGACCTCGGTCAGCACCTCGAGGAGGTCGACCTCGTCGTGGCGGGCGAACGGCGTCGCGATCTGGACCCAGTCCTCTTGCTGGTCGAGGATCTCGTGGGCGATCACCATGATCTGGGCCCGCTGCTCGGTGTCGGGCTCGTCGCCGAAGATCAGCCGGATACGGATCTCGTCGGGGTCGTCGCGCACCACCCGGTATTCGTGCCTGATGTAAGCGACCAGATCGCCCCAGTTCGCCACGCAGTCCTCCGCTCTCGTGCCTGATCGGACGCTCAGCGTAGCGATCAGGCGGTGCCGATCCGGTCGAGGTCGGCGAGGACGTCGGCAGGCAGTTCGAGCGAAGCCGCGGCGAGGTTTTCGCGCAGGTGCCCGAGCGACGACGTGCCCGGGATGAGCAGCATCGACGGCGACCGCTGCAGCAGCCAGGCCAGCGCGACCTGCATCGGCGTCGCTTCGAGCCGGGCGGCGCAGTCGTCGAGGATCCCGGACTGCAGCGGGCTGAACCCGCCGAGCGGGAAGTACGGCACGAAGGCGATGCGCTCGGCGGCGCACTTGTCGACGAGAGCGTCGTTTTCGCGGTGCGCGAGGTTGTACTGGTTCTGCACGCAGACGACGGGCGCGATCGCCTTCGCCTCGTCGAGCTGCTCGGCGCTGACGTGGCTGACGCCGAGGTGCCGGATGAGCCCCTGCTGCCGCAGCTCGGCGAGCACGCCGAAGGGTTCGGCGAGCGACATCGGCACGGGGTAGTCGCCGGTGTCGTTGCTCAGCCGCAGGTTCACCACATCGAGCGCGTCGACGCCGAGGTTCCGCAGGTTGTCGTGCACCGCTTGCGTCAGGTCGTCGGCCGACAGCGCGGGCGGCCAGGCCTTGTCGGGAGTGCGCCGCGCGCCGACCTTCGTGACGATCGTCAGCGCGTCCGGGTACGGATGCAGGGCTTCCTTGATCAGCGCGTTCACGGTGTGCGGGCCGTAGTAGTCGCTGGTGTCGAGGTGGGTGACACCGCTTTCGACGGCTTCGCGCAGTACGGCGACGGCCGTGTCGTGGTCGCGCGGCGGCCCCCAGACACCCGGGCCGGCCAGCTGCATGGCGCCGTACCCCATGCGGGTCACGGGGACTTCGCCGCCGAGGGTGAACGTGCCGCCCAGGTTCGCCATGCCGCTCCTCAGGTAAGTGCTGTTCCGTCGAGGAGTCTAGGCAGGCTCAGCCGCAGACGCCCTTCGCACGGAGTACCCGCGTCACCGACTCCTGCACCCGCGTTTTGGGCAGCTCGCCGGACTGGACGGCCTGCTCCAGCCGGTTCAGGACCTCGTCCACCCGGCCCCCGGACGACCACAGCGCCTCGTCCGCCCCGGCCTGCAACGCCTTCAGCACGGCGTCCGGCAGCGAGTACTGCGCAGTGATCGCCTTCATCGCGCCGAGGTCGTCGGTCAGGACCAGGCCGGTGAACCCGAACTCGGTGCGCAGCAGCTTGTAGGCGGCAGGCGAGATCGACGCCGGGACTCCGCCGGTCAGGTCGGGCACGTCGAGGTGGCCGACCATGACCGCGACCGGCCCGTAGTCCGCGAGGTTCCGGTACGGCACCAGGTCCAGCGTCCGCAACTGCGCGAGCGGCGGGGTGACGACCGTGCCCTTGTGCGAGTCGCCCGAGCCGTGGCCGTGGCCCGGGAAGTGCTTCAGCACCGGCTGGACACCCCCGTCGCGCAGGCCCGCCGCGAATGCCGCGGCGTAGGTCTTCACGCGGTTCGGGTCGGGGCTGAACGAGCGGTCGCCGATGACGTCGTCGTCCGGGGCGTCGGTGACGTCGGTGTCCGGCGCGAAGTCGACCGTCACCCCGCGGGCGCGCAGCTGGCGGCCGCGGTCGGCGGCCAGCGCGCGGACCTCGGCGGGGGACTTCGTCGCGGCCATCTGGCGGGCCGACGGGAGCTCGCCGTCGAGGTCGTCGATGCGCTGGACGCGGCCGCCCTCTTCGTCGACCGACACCGCCACCGGCAACTTGGCCGCGCCCTGGACGGCGTCCAGGGAACGATCTTTCAACAACGCTGTTGCGTTACCGCCGATGAAGATCCCGCCGACCTGGTTGGCGCGGACCATGGACACCGTGGTGCCCGGGTTGTCGCCGGACACCCCCACGACGACCAGCTGCGCGACCTGGCTGCGGACGTCGAGGCCGTTGACCAGCGACGCGCAGTCACCGGACCGCGTCAGGCTCGACGTCGGAGCCGGGGAAGCCGGGGCTGCCGTCCGCGAAGAGGACGGGGGAGGAACCGGCGACCGAGGGACCGCCAGCCCGGACACGGTCTCCGATTGACACCCCGTGACCAGGGAACTCACGACAGCGATGCAGAGGGCCACCCCCAAGGCGGCCGGACGTCGGTGGTTCATCGGTCCCTTCACTCGTCGGTGTGCCCCACGACGGTAGTCGACGGCCCGCTTCACGATGTGAAGAAGGGCTGCGCCCCGGTTAGAGAATTCGTGAAGGCGACCTCAGCAGACTGACACCACCAGGACACGGACAGTGGGGAGGGGCCTCGATGGACCAGGTGCGAGTGGCGGCGTGGGCTTCGGACCCGATCGCGCTGACGGGACTGATCAACCACCTGAAGTCCCGGCCGGAGCTGCTGGTCGTGCCGCGCGCCCGTCGTGGCGAGGCGGCCGTGCTCGTGTTCGCCGTCGGGCAGGTCGACCGCGAGGCGATCGCCGCGCTGCGGGCCGCCTCCGCCGAGTCGCCCGCCGCGATCGTGCTGGTCGCGGGGCACGTCGACCCCGGGCACCTGGGGCTGCTCGCCGACTGCCACGTCTCCGCCGTGCTGCCGCGGACCGCGCTCGACCGGCTCACCGACAGCGTGCTGGCCGCCGCCCGGGGGCGCACGACGTCGCTGCGCGACCAGGTCGAGGCACTGGCCCACGAGGGCAGCGCCGCGGCGCTGACGCCGCGCGAGGTGGATGTGCTTCGCCTGATGGCCGAAGGCTGGGACACTGCGGAGATCGCGGGCAAGCTCTGCTACTCGGAGCGGACCGTGAAGAACGTCATCTACGCCATGACCAACCGGCTCAACCTGCGCAACCGGCCGCACGCGGTCGCCTACGCCGTGCGGGCCGGTGTGATCTGAGGAAGCCCGTTGCGCACGATCGTCCGCCGGACCGCCGTCGCGGTCGCCGCGTTGATCCCGCTCGCCGCCTGCAGCCCCACTGACTCCGGCGGCCCGACGAAGCTCACTATCGCCACCTTCGGCGAATTCGGCTACGCGCCCCTGATCGCCGAGTACCAGAAGCTGCACCCGGAGATCACGGTGCAGAACCGCGTCGCCGACTTCGACACCCACCACAAGGGTCTCGCGACGCAGCTCGCCACCGGTCACGGTGCTGCCGACGTCGTCGCGATCGAAGAGCAGTACATCCCGCAGTACCGGAAGGTGAAGGACAAGTTCGTCGACCTCGCCGGTTATGGCGCGCGGGACCTCGAAAAGCAGTGGGCGCCGTGGAAGTGGGCGCAGGGCACGGACGGCGCGTTCGTCCTCGGCCTCGGCACCGACATGGGCAGCCTCGCCCTCTGCTACCGCCGCGACCTGTTCCAGGCCGCGGGCCTGCCGACCGACCGCGACGAGGTCGCGAAGCTGATGCCCGACTGGGACGCCTACGCCGCGACTGCCCAGCGGTTCACCGAAAAGACGCCGGGCGTGAAGTTCGCCGACTCGGCCGGGACCGTCTACACGGCGATGCTCAACCAGTCGCCCGAAAACTACTTCTCGGCGTCCGACGACTCCTTCATCGGCGACCGCAACCCCAGCGTCCACAACGCCTTCACCCTCTCCGGTGGGATCGCGGCGAAGGGGCAGACGGCGGCCGCGACGACGTTCACGCAGGCCTGGAACGTCGCGATCAAGCAGGGTTCCTTCGCGACCGTCGCCTGCCCGGCGTGGATGCTCAGCCAGATCAAGGAAGCCGGCGGCGACGGCAACAAGGGCAAGTGGGACGTCACGACCGTGCCCGGCAAGAGCGGCAACCAGGGCGGCTCCTTCCTGACCGTGCCGAAGCAGAGCGAGCACCCGAAAGAGGCGTACGAACTCGCGCGCTGGCTGACCGCGCCGGAGCAGCAGAAGAAGCTCTTCCTCTCCGACGGCATCCTGCCCAGCGAGCCGTCGGTCTACGCCGACCCGCAGGTCGTCGCGCACACGGACCCCTACTTCGGGGACGCGCCGATCGGGCGGATCTTCGCCGCGTCCGCCGACCGGCTGCGGCCCAACTACCGCGGCCTGCGCGACGCCGACGTCCGGCCGGAGTTCGGCCGCGCGCTCGGGCGGATCGAGGACAAGACCGACGGCGTCGACCAGGCCTGGACGGAAGCCGTCCAGCAGGCGCTGGCCGCCCTGAAGTAGCGCGCGTGCAGCACCGGCTCGCCCGTTTCGACCGCAAGGCAACGCCGTTGCTGTTCGTCGCGCCCTTCTTCGGCCTGTTCGTCGTCTTCGGCGCCTTTCCGCTGCTCTACACGGCGTGGGTGTCGCTGCACGGCTGGAACCTCCTCGAAGGCGACCAGGGCTACCTCGGCCTGGCGAACTACGGCGAGCTGCTCGCCGACCCGAACTTCTGGAACGCACTGGCCAACACCGTCGGCATCTTCGTGCTCGCCGCCGTCCCGGAGTTCCTGCTGGCGCTGGGCATCGCGGCGCTGCTCGACCGCCCGCTGCGCGGCGCGACCTGGTGGCGCACCGGGATCCTGCTGCCCAACGTCGTGTCCGTCGTCGCGATCGGGCTCGTGTTCGGGCAGCTGTTCAGCCGCGACTACGGCGTCGTCAACGAGGTCTTGGGCTGGTTCGGCATCGCGCCGGTGAACTGGCAGGCCGGGACCTGGACGTCGCACCTCGCGGTCGCGTCGATGGTGCTCTGGCGCTGGACCGGCTACAACGCGCTGATCTACCTGGCCGCGATGCAGGCCGTCCCCGGCGACCTCTATGAAGCTGCCGCTCTGGACGGCGCGTCGCGCTGGCGGACGTTCTGGTCGATCACCGTGCCGGGCATCCGGCCCGCGCTGGCCTTCACCGCCATCGCCGGCACGGTCAACGGCCTGCAGCTGTTCGCCGAGCCGCAGCTGTTCGACGCCGGCGGGTCGGGCGGGACCGGTGGCAACGACCGCCAGTTCCAGACGCTCGTGATGTACCTGTACGAGAAGGGGTTCACGCACTTCGACGCCGGTTACGCGGCCGCGCTGACCTGGGTGATGTTCGTGATCTGCGCGGGGTTCGCGCTGGTCAACTACCGGCTGGTCCGCCGGTTCGTGAGGTCGTCGTGAGGCGCCCCGGCGGCTGGGTCTACGCGGTGCTGGTCGGCGTGCTCGGCGCGTCGATCTTCCCGCTGTACTGGTCGTTCGTCGTGTCCACCAGGGACAACGCGGCGATCGGGGAGACGTCGCCGCTCCTGCTGCCGGGCGGGCACCTCGTCGAGAACGTGCGGCGAGTCTTCGACACCGTCGACTTCTGGCTGGCGCTGGGCAACTCACTGATCGTCGCGACCACCGTCATGGTGGCCAACGTCGTGCTGGCGAGCCTGGCCGGGTTCGCCTTCGCGCGGCTGCGGTTCCGCGGGCGCAACACGCTGTTCCTGCTGGTCGTCGGCTCGGCGATGGTGCCGGCGCAACTCGGCGTCATCCCGCTCTACCTGGTGGTCGGCGAGCTCGGCTGGTACGGGCGGCTCGAGGCGGTGATCGTGCCCGGGCTGCTCAGCGCGTTCAGCGTGTTCTGGATGCGCCAGGCGTGCGAGAACGCGATCAGCCCCGAGCTCGTCGACGCGGCGACCGTCGACGGTTGTTCGATCCTGCGCACCTACTGGCACGTGGCGGTGCCCGCGCTGCGCCCGGCGGCCGCGGTGCTGGCGATGCTGACGTTCATGGCCGCGTGGAACGACTACTTCTGGCCGCTGGTGGTACTCGACCCCAACGAAACGCCGACCGTGCAAGTCGCCCTTTCGCAGCTGGCCAGCGGGTACTACACCGACTACGCGCTCATGCTCACCGGCGCGACCGTGGGCGTCCTGCCCGTGATCGCGCTGTTTCTGCTGCTGGGCCGCCACATCGTCCGGGGGATCCTGAAAGGGGCGCCAGTATGACCGGTCTTTCCTTCCCGCCGGGGTTCCTGTGGGGCGCGGCGACCGCGTCCTACCAGGTCGAAGGCGGGATTTCCGAAGGTGGTCGCGGACCGTCCATCTGGGACACTTTCGCGGCCCGGCCGGGTGCCGTGCTCGGCGGCGCGTCGGGCGAGGTCGCCTGCGACCACTACCACCGGTTTCCCGAAGACATCGGCCTGCTGGCGGATCTGGGCCTGGGTGCGTACCGGTTCTCGGTGGCGTGGCCACGGGTGATGCCGGACGGCCGGACGCTGTCGTCCGCGGGCCTGGCTTTCTACGACCGGCTGGTGGACGAGCTGCTGCGCCGCGACGTCGTGCCGGTGCTGACGCTGTACCACTGGGACCTGCCGCAGGCCCTGGAGGACGCGGGCGGCTGGCCCTCGCGCGACACGGCTTACCGGTTCGCGGACTACGCCGCCGTGGTCCACGACGCTTTGGGCGACCGCGTCAACCAGTGGACGACGATCAACGAGCCGTTCTGCGCGGCGTTCCTGGGGTACGGCAGCGGGGTGCACGCGCCGGGCGTCCAGGACTACGACACGGCGCTGGTCGCGGCGCACCACCTGCTGCTGGCGCACGGGCTGGCGACCCGGGCGCTGACTTCGGCGGCGCGGCCTGGGCAGGAGTTCTCGCTGGCGTTGAACTTCGCTCCCGCTTTGCCCGATGGCTCGTCCCCGGCGCACCTGGAAGCGGCGCGGAAGTTCGACGGGATCCACAACCGGTTTTTCCTGGACCCGGTGCTGGGGCGCGGTTACCCGGCGGACGTCGTCGCCGATGTGGCCCACCACGGAGGTCGCTTCGCGGCGTCGGTGCTGGACGGCGACACGGATGTCATCGCGGCGGCGATCGACTGGCTGGGCGTGAACTACTACGCGCCCGCGCGGGTGACGCCCCTCGAGGACCTTTCGGCGCACGGCAACTGCCCGCTGCCGGGATTGCGGGGCTTGGACGTACTGCCGGCGGTCGGCCCGCTGACGGCGTTCGGCTGGGAGCAGGCGCCTTCGGTGTTCACGGACCTGCTCGGCTGGATCTCCGCGCGGTCCGGCGGGTTGCCGATGGTGGTGGCGGAGAACGGTGCGTCCTTTGTGGACAAGGTCGCGTCGGGCCGGGTGCACGACGCGGCCCGGGTGAACTACTTCCTGGAGCACGTCCGCGCGGTGCACGACGCGATTCGGCTGGGTGCGGACGTGCGGGGGTACTTCGCGTGGTCGCTGCTGGACAACTTCGAGTGGGCGATGGGGTATTCGCAACGCTTCGGCCTGGTGCACGTGGACTTCGAGACGCAGGAGCGGACGGTCAAGGACTCGGGGCGGTTCCTGGGCCGGGTCGCCAAGGCCAACGCCCTAGGGCCGCTGCTGCCGGAAAGCGTCGGCGACCCCCGAGCGTGACGGGGTCTCCAGCTTCCCCAAAAGGCGAGTCACGTGGGCCTGCACGGTCCGCCGCGGCAAGGACAGCTCCGCCGCGATGTCCGGATTGGACCGGCCCTCCGCCACCAGGCTCGCGATCCGGACCTCGATCGGCGTCAACGACTCCCAGCCGTGGCCCGGCCGGATCGCGGAGAACAACGCGCCGCGCCGCACGCCGAGCCGCCGCAACCGCGTCTCCGCCCGGCGCAGGTCCCAGCGGGCCCCCAGCGCCGTGTACGTCTCCGCCGCCTCCTCGAACGCCGCGTGCGCCGCGTCCAAGCGGCCCGCGCGGGCCAGCAGCTCCGCCGCGTCTTCGAGCACGGTGGCCAGCTCCGGACGGCGGCCGACCGCGCGGAAGTGCTCCGCCGTCGCCAGCACCGCCGCCGGGTCTTCCTCGATCAGGCCCCGGCACCACGACACCGCCGCGTGCGCCCGCGCCGGCCGTCGCTCCTTCGCCGCCTCCTCCTCGCAGACCTCCAGCGCCCGGCGAGCGCGGACGACGTCGTCCTGCTCCATCGCCAGCCGCACGAACGTCGGGAGCCACTGGTGGCGCAGCATCATCTGCGCGTACGTCGGGTTCAGGATCGGCTCGAGGACAGCCATCGCGCGGGCCCGGTCGCCGCGCTGCTCGGCCGCGAGGGCGTCCGCGACCAGCAGGAAGTCGAAGCTCTCGCGCTCGGCGCCGGTCGCCGGGGCGTACTCCTCCGCCGCGTCGAGGTGGGCCGCCGCCTGCGCGCGGTCGTCGCGGCGGCCCGCGATGAGCGCCGCGACGCCATGCAGCAGCAGCGCCGCCGGGCCGGGCTCGCGCAGGCCGTAGAACGTGATCGCCGGGCCGTCCTCGGTGACCGTGTCCAGCTCGACCAGGGCCTCGTCCCAGCGGCCTTCCCAGTACCGGTGCACCGCGACGGACACCTGCAGCCCCACCGGCATCGAGTGCCGGGCCGCGACGTCGCCGGCCGCGCGCAACGCCGCGTCCGCCTCGGCGAGCCGATCGAGGTTCTGGAGCGTGAACACGCGGTTGTCGAGCAGGTCGAGGTGCAGGTCGGCCAGTTCGTGCTCGTCGCCGACGGCCTCGATCGCCGCGTCGATGTGCGTCAGCGCGGCGTCGTGCTCGCGGCGCACGGACTCCACCAGCCACAACGACTGCAGCGCGTGCGCCGTCAGGTACCGGTCGCCGCCGGCGAACGACTTCGTCTCGTACGCGGCCTCTTCCGCCGTGTCCAAATCGGACAGATCGCCGCGGCGGAAGTTCGCCAGCAGCTGCCGGTGCTTGACCCGCCAGAGCTCCGGCACGGCCGGGTCGTCGGCCGACGCGGCGAGGATCCCCACCGCGCCTTCGGTGTCGCCCCGGCGGTGCCGCAGCGCCGCGAGGACGTGCCGCATCTCCTCGGCCGTGTCCGGGTCGGTGGCCACGTCGAGGGCTTGCTGCGCCAGGGATTCCGGGTTGCGTTCCAGCCGGAACAGCACCTTGACCAGGGCCACGAGCAGCACTTCGCGTCGCGGACCGGCCCCGGCGGCCAGCGCGCGTTCCAGCAGTTCGACGGCGATCAGCGGCGCGCGGTTGGACACGGCCGCGTGGTGCGTGGCGAGCCAGTCCAGCACCCATTCGTCCACAGTGGCCGGTGCCGCCACCAGCTGCTCGGCGACGCGCTTGACCGGCGCACCGATGCCGGCGAGCGCTTCCGCGGCCTGCCGGTGCAGCGCCGCCCGCGTCCCGGCCAGCAGCCGGTCGTAGAGGGCTTGGCGCAGCAGGGGATGCCGGAAGGCGAGCTGCGTCCCGGTGTCGATGAGGACGTTCGCGGCGACGGCTTCTTCCAGCGGTTCCAGCAGGTCCGACGGCCGGGTGCCGAGCACCGCGGCGATGTCCCCGACGGCGAACTCCATGCCCAGCAGCGCGCCCCAGCGCAGCACTTCCTGCGTCCGGGCCGGGAGGAAGTCGAGCCGCCGGTCGACCGCGGCGACCAGCGAGCTCGGCGCTTCGAACTCCGCCGGGTCGTCGACGTCGGCCTCGCCGCCGCTCACCTCGACCGCACCGGCGCGCAGCAGGACGTCGACCATTTCCTTGACGTACAACGGGTTCCCGGCGCCACGAGCGGCCAGTTCGCGCAGCCCGGGCCCGGGTGCGGCGCCGATCTGGTCCTCGATCAGCCTTCCGACGTCTTCGCCGGTCAACGGCGCGAGGTCGAACACCACGCCGTCGCGCGCCTGGACGCCGCGGCGCAGCTGGGCGAGCTCGGCGCGATCCGGCGCCGGCCGCGTCGCGGCCACCAGCAGCAGCGGCAGCTGCCGGGTCGCCGCGCAGAGGCGGTGCCAGACCAGCACGGACGCCTCGTCCGCCCACTGCAGGTCGTCGACCACCAGCACCTGCGGCGAGCGCGCGCACAGCTCGTCGACCAGGGCCAGCAGACGGTCGACGGCGCCGAGCACCGGGTCGGCCGGGCCGAGGCCGCGCCGCACCGGGCCCTCGCCGGCGAGCTCCTTGGCCACCTTCGCGCGCCGCGGGTCGGCCGAATGCGCGTCGATCGCCAGGCACTCCAGCATCACCTGCAGCGGGAAGCGCGTGCTCAGCTCGTCGGCGGCGGCCCAGAGCCGCTGGAACCCGGGGCCGTCCGGCAGGGTGCTGGTGAGCAGCTCGGACTTGCCGATGCCGGCTTCGCCCTCGATCCACACGGCCCGCCCGCGCCCGGCCCGGACGTCGGCGACGAGCTCGGCCAGCCGGGTCGTCTCCGCTTCCCGGCCGAAGAGCCGGTGCCCGGTGGTCTCGACCGGCGCCGCGGGGGCGTCGAGGGCCGGGTCCTGGGCGAGGATCTGCTGGTGGAGGCGCTGCAAGGCCGGTCCGGGCTCGACGCCGAGCTCGCCGACGAGGGTGGCGCGGGCGTCGCGGAAGACGTCGAGGGCGTCGGCGTGCCGGCCGCTGCGGTAGAGGGCGAGCATGAGCGACTCCCGCAGCGACTCCCGCAGCGGGTGCTCGCCGGCCAGCACGGCGAGTTCCGGCGCGAGGTCGAGGTGGCCGCCGAGGGCGAGCAGCGCCTGGGCACGCCGGTCGAGGGTGTTCAGCCGCAGCTCGGCGAGGTATTCGCGGTGCCGCTCGGCGAACCCGCCGGGCACGCCGGAAAGGGCTTCCCCCTGCCAGAGCGCGAGGGCGGCGTCGAGCTCGGTGACGGCCGCCCGGGGATCGCCCTGGTCCAGGTGCTGTTGCGCGCGTTCGCGATGGCGTTCGAAGACAGCGGCGTCCAGCGCGTCCTCGTCGAGCAGCAGCGAGTACCCGGCCGGGTCCGACACGAGCACGCTGGCGGCCGACCACCGCGACCGGTCGGGTTCGAGCGCCCGCCGCAGCCCCGAGACGTAGGTGTGGACGCTGCCTTCGACGCTCGCGGGCGCGGAGTCGCCCCAGACGCCGGCGATCAGTTCGGTCCGCGGGACGGCGCGCCCGGCGTTGACCGCGAGCACGGCGAAGATCGCGCGCTGACGAGCGGGGCCCAGGCCGATCTCGGCCGCCCCGCGCCAGGCCCGCAGGGGGCCGAGCAAGCCCACTCGCAGACCGGTGTCCGCTTCCCCTCGCATGTCCCTGCCGTTTCCCTCGGGGGACGAACCCGCCGGGGGCGGGCCCCCAGGACCCCGGCGGACATCTTCGCTGCCGACTACTCCGGCGAGCTTACTGACGTGGCAAGCCCGGACCGGGTTGCCCGGGGACGGGGCGGGTTACGACTTTGGGAGGGCGGTGCGGGCTCGCCGGTGCCGATCACCTGACCGGTATGCCCCGGCGCCGGAGGTCATGAAAGGTCGTTCACTGCGTCGGACGCGATGAACGAGTCGTTCATGGCGTCGCGCCCGTGCCTCGGCCGCGCGGCCAAACGTCTTGAATGACTCATTCAGGTCTTCGGAGGTCCTGAACGACTCATTCAAGACCACTGGAGGCGGCCGGCCTCACTCCCCGGCGACCGCCCGGGACCGCACCGAGCCGGCCCGCCGGATCCCGAACGGCTGGATCCGGCTCTCCGCGCGCCGCATGTCCCACGTCGCGCCCATCCCCGTGTACGCCGTCAGGGCCACCCGGAACGCCGTCCGCGCGTCGTCCAACCGGCCCGACTCCGCCAGCAGGATCGCCGCGTCCTCGGTCGCTTTGGCCCGCTTCAGCAACCGGCCCGCCGCCCGGTAGTGCGAGACCGCCGTCAGCACCGGTTCGGGATCTCCCGTGACCAGCCCGCGGCAGTGCGCGGCCGCCGCCGCGTGCGCCGGGGGGACCTCGCCCTCCGGGGTCAGCAAGTGCACCGCACGCTGGGCGAGGTCGGACTCGCCGAGCCGCAAGCTGAGGCGCACCAGGTCCGGGAGCCACTGGTGGCGTGCCGCGGGCGGGTAGTGCTCCTCCAGCAGCGGCAGCAACGCGGCCAGCGCCGCTTCGGGCCGGCCGTCCTGCTCGGCCAGCAGCGCGCGGGCCGCGAGCACGAAGTCGCCGCCGTCGGGCTCGAGAC
The DNA here is from genome assembly GCF_040682155.1 of Amycolatopsis sp. NPDC051371. NCBI lineage: Bacteria > Bacillati > Actinomycetota > Actinomycetes > Pseudonocardiales > Pseudonocardiaceae > Amycolatopsis > Amycolatopsis sp. NPDC051371. The sequence goes on along the minus strand of NZ_JBFBAG010000062.1, from coordinate 33,493 downwards.
CCGGGGGCCACTGCTGCCGGCCCGCCGCGTCGAGGTGCGTCCCGGCCAGGACCCGCTGGCCACGGTGCCCGGCGATCAGCGCGCCGACGCCGTGCACCAGCAACGCCGAACCGGGGCTGCGCAAGACGTACGACGCCGTTTCCGCGCCGTCGCGGATCACCGCGTCCAGCTCGGACAGGGCCTCGGGCCAGCGGCCCAGCCAGTAGTAGTGCACCGCGCCGGCCAGGTGCATCTCGCCCGGCACCGCGCGCGTCGCGGCGATCCGCCGGGCGGCTTCGAGGGGCTCGGCGGCCTCGTCGAGGCTGTCGAGCGTCGGCATGGACAGCGCCGCGTCGTCCAGCGGGTGCAGCCCGGCCGGCGCCAGGGCCGTCTCCTCGCCGAGCCGCTCCAGCGTGGCCAGCAGCGACTCGTGGCGCCCGCGCCACATCTCCGGGACGTCGGCGTCGTCGAGCGTCCGCTTCAGCTCGGCCGTCGCCTCGGCGAAGTCGCCGCGGCGGTAGTAGACGTACGCCAGGATCCAGCGCATCTCGGCGGCGCGCCTGCTGTCGGACGTCCGCGCGACGACCGAGCGCGCCTCCGCCTCGGGCTCGCGGCCGAGCCAGAACAGCAGCCGCGCGAGCGTCGCCGTCAGCGTCTCCCGCGCGTCCGGCGGCAGCGTGCCCTGCGTGACGGCGTGGCGCAGCAGGTCGACGGCGACGCGCGGGGTCTCGGTGGCGACCGCGCCGATGTTGTCCAGCAGCCACGTCGTCACCCACGGATCGACCTGCGCGGGCGCGGCCGCGAGCTGCTCGGCGACGCGGTCGGCGGGAGCGCGCGCGGCGGCGAACGCCTCGGCCAGCTGCCGGTGCAGCGCCACCCGCATCGCCGCCGGCGTCTTTTCGTAGAGCACCCGGCGCAGCAACGAGTGCCGGAACGCCAGCCGGTCGCCCGACTCGACGAGCACGCCGGACGTGATCGCCTCGTCGACCGCGCCGACCAGCGCCGTCGGCGGCCGCTCGGTGGCGACGGCGATGTCCGACAGCGAGAACTCCCGGCCCAGCAGCGCGGCCCAGCGCAGCGTGTCGCGGGTGCCGCTGGAGAGGAAGCTCAGGTACAGCGTGATCCGCGACGCCAGCGGCGCCGGGATGGTCTGGAACGAGTTGCCGTCCAGGTGCGCGTGGACGCCGTCGAGCACGATCATCGACTGCGTCAGCAGCGTCTCGACGATTTCCCTGACGTAGCGCGGGTTTCCGGACCCGTAGGACACCAGCGCCCGCAGCCCCGGCCCGGGTGGCGCGCCCACCAGCTCGGTGGCCAGCTCGTGCGTCTCCGCGTCGGCCAGCGGCGGCAGCGCGAGCACGGTGGTGACATCGTTGTCGAGTTCGGCTCTCAGTTCGTCGAGCGCGGCCGGTCGAGGCACCGGCCGGCACGCGCCGACCAGCAGCAGCGGCAGCTCCCGCGTCTCCCGGCTCAGGTACCGCCAGACGCGCAACGTGGTGTCGTCGGCCCAGTGCAGGTCGTCGACCGCGAGCACCAGTGGCGCCTCCGCGCACAGTTCGCGGACCAGCCCCAGCAGGCTGTCGACCGGGTCCTCGTCGGACCGTTCGGCGAGCCGGGCGGCCAGGTTCGCGCGGCGCTCGTCGGTGGCCCGCGGGTGCACGCCCAGCGCGTCGAGCAGCGGCCGCAGGGCGAACCGCTGGTCCAGCGCGTCCGCGGCCGCGAAGGCGGGCCGGAAGTCCTGGGTCATGGCGAGCAGTTCGGCCAGCAGCGCCGTCCGGCCGCTGCCCGGTTCGCCTTCGAGCCACAGTGAACGCCCGGTGCCGTCGCCGAGCTCGGTGACGGCTTCGTACAGCCTGGCCAGCTCGGCCTCCCGGCCGACGAAGACGTCGGCGCGGTCCGGCATCGACGTGACGGGCGAGCGCGGCACGCGCACGGTCGGCGGCGGTTTCGGCGCCGGCTCGTCCCGCAGCTCGTCGTGCAGGCGCCGCAGCGCGGGGCCCGGCTCGGTGCCCGAGGACTCGACGAGCCGGTCGCGGACGTCGGCGTAGACCGCGATCGCCTCGGTCCGCCGGTCGGAGCGGGCCAGCGCACGCATCAGCAGGCCGCGCAGCGTCTCGCGGAAGGGGTGTTCGCGGGTCAGCGCGGTCAGCTCGGCGATGAGTTCGGCGTGCCCGCCCGACTCCAGCACGATCTCGGCGCGCCGCTCGATCGTCGCCAGCCGCACCTCGGCCAGCCGCGCGCGCTGGGCGGCGGCGAACGGCCCGGGCAGGCCCGACAGCGGGACGCCGTGCCAGAGGTCGAGGGCTTCGTCGAGTGCTTCGCGCGCACCGCGCGGATCGCCGGCCGACTGCTTGCGCTGGGCCAGTTCCCGCAGCGTTTCGAACCGGTGGACGTCGATCGCGCCGGCGTCCAGGCGGAGTGAGTAGCCGGACCCGATCGACGCCAGCAGCTGCGGGCCCTCGCCCTTGGCGCGGCCGGGTTCGAGCGCGCGCCGCAGGCCGGAGACGTAGGTGTAGATGGAGCCCTGGGCGCTCTGCGGCGGGGCCTCGCCCCAGACGGCGTCGATCAGCTCCTCGCGCGAAACCGTGCGGTTCGGATTCATCGCCAGTACGGCGAGAACCGTCCGACGGTGCGCGGAGCCGAGGTCGAGCTCCGATTCGCCCTGCCACGCCTTGACCGGGCCGAGCATTTGGAGTCTCGGTGCGGAGCCGTCCGCAGCCGACATCGGTCTCCCTTCGTGCGCTGACGAACCGTCACGCGCCGGATGCCTGACGTGAGCATACGCGGCTGCCGTGAACCGCCAGGCAAGGATGGCGGACATTCGGGCAACGGCGGACGGGCCGGGGTTCCGCCGGGCCGCGGGGTGCGCGACCCTCGGTCCGCCGAGACCTCGAGGAGCCCGAAAATGGCCGCAGCCGAGCCGACGGAGGACATGAAACGCGCCGCCGTCCGCTTCGCGTACGCCATCGAAGCGGCCGGTGCCCACCTCCGCGACGTCAACAGCGAGATGGCGCTGGCGCAGGCGTCGTGGCGCGGCGAGGCGTCGGTGCGGTTCGGCCAGGCGATGAGCGACTGGGAGCAGGAGTTCGACGTGATGCTTTCGCGGCTGGTCCGGCTGTTCGAGCTGACCGGCGGCGGCGTGCCGAGGCAGCGGCGGTCATGACGCGCCGCGAGCTCGACTTCGGCTTCGCCGATCTGGTGCTGGACCGGATGGGGGCGATCACCGGTGAGCTGGGCGACCTGCTCGCCGAGCTGGAGTCCACTGTGGAGCCCGAGCTGGCCGGCTGGACCGCCGAAGCGCGGGAGGAGTACCTGCGCGCGAAGCGCGACTGGGGCCGGGCGGCCGAGCGGATGCCGGGGTGCCTGGAGCGCGCGCGGGACGCGGTCGGCGAGCTGGCTCGCGGCGTCCGGTGACTTCTTCACGCGCGTGAAGACGGAATAGGGAAGGCGTGAAGACCCGCCGTCCACACTGCTGTCATGAAGCCCGTCGAAGTGACCGTCCTCGCCTCGGACCCGATCACGCACGCCGGCGCGGTGACCCTGCTGGAGGCCCATCCGGACGTCCGGATCACCGATCTCGTGCCGGACGTGCTGCTGGTGATGGAGGAGCACGTCACGGAGGCGGTACTGGGTGAGGTCCGCGCGGCGAAGGCGTCACACGTCGTGCTGGTGGTCGAGCACTTCCGCGAGAGCGACCTGATGTCGGTGCTGGAGAGCGGCGTCGTGGCGATCCTGCCGCGCCGTGAGACCGGTGGCGCCGAGCTGGTGACGGCGGTGCTCGCCGCGGGCGACGGCACGGCGAACCTGCCGCCGCGGCTGCAGGGGGCGCTGCTTTCGCAGGTCCAGCGGATGCGCAAGGACGTCCTGGAGCCGAACGGGCTGACGCTGTCGGGGCTCGCGGCGCGCGAGTGCGACGTGCTGCGCCTGGTCGCCGAGGGCTTCGGGACCGAGGAGATCGCCGCGAAGCTGTGCTACTCGGAGCGGACCGTGAAGAACGTCCTCTACGGCCTGATGACGCGTTGCGGCCTCAACAACCGCGCCCACGCCGTCGCCTACGCGCTGCGGGCGGGCGCGATCTGAGACGTTTTCCTTGCCACTGTCACCTTTCGGTGGGCTAGGGTCGCGATCATGGTGTTGACCGCAGCAGAGATCGCCGCCTCGGTGCGGGCCGGCGACCTCGACCCGGTGCAGGTGACGAAGGAAGCCCTCGACCGGATCGCCGCGGCGGACGGCGTCGTCGGCGCGTTCCGCCGGGTGCGGGCGGAGGAGGCACTCGCGGAGGCCGCTTCGGTGGCCGCGCGGCCCGATCTCGCGTCGCTGCCGCTGGCCGGGGTGCCGGTCGCGGTCAAGGACGTCACGGAGATCGCGGGCGAGTACGCGTCGCACGGTTCGCTGGCCGGGCCGACCTCGCTTGCCGGGGAGGACGGCGTGATCGCGGCGCGGCTGCGGGCGGCCGGCGCGGTGCTCGTCGGGCTGACGCGGGTGCCGGAGCTGTGCGTCTGGCCGATGAGCGACACCCCGGACGGCATCGCCCGCAACCCCTGGGACCCGACGTACGCCTCGGGCGGCTCGTCCGGCGGCAGCGCGGCGGCGGTGGCGGCGGGGCTGGTCCCCCTGGCGCACGGCACGGACGGCATGGGCTCGGTCCGGCTGCCGGCGGCGATGTGCGGGCTGGTCGGGCTGAAGCCGGGCGCGGACCTGCTCGCCGAAGGCGGCTGGTTCGGCATGTCGGTGCACGGCCCGCTGGCCACGACGGTCGCCGACGCGGCTCTGCTGGTCTCGGTACTGGCTTCGGATCCTGCGCTGGGGGTGGTTTCGCCGCCGCCGACTTCGCGGATCGGGATGTCGACGACGGTGCCGCTGCTGCGCACACCGGTGCCCCGCGAGCTGGTCGCGGCGGTTTCGCAGGCGGCGGGGCTGCTGGCGTCGGCCGGGCACACGATCTCGTCCTCCGCACCGCGCTACCCGGCGACGATGGTCCTGGGCATGACGGCCCGCTGGTGCGCGGGCCCGGCTCAGCAGGCCGCGGGCTTCGACTTCGGCCGCTTCCAGCGCCGGACGCGCACGCACGTGCGGGTGGGCCGGGTGATCGAGCGAATGGGCCTGATCCGCTCGCGAACGCGGGACCGGTGGATTTCGCGGGCTTCGGAGTTCTTCGAGTCCCACGACGTGTTGATGACGCCGACGCTGTCGCACTGGCCGGTGAAGGCGGGCCGCTGGCACGAGCGCCGGTGGCTGACGAACGTCCTGCCGTCGACGCGCCTGGCCGGGTTCACGGGCCAGTGGAACCTGGCGGGCTACCCGGCGATCACGGTCCCGGTGGGCCGGTCGGTCAGGTCTGGCTTGCCGACTTCGGTGCAGCTGGTGGCGAAGCCGGGCGGGGAGTCGCTGCTGCTGGGCCTGGCGGCCCAACTCGAGTCGGCGAACCCGTGGCCGAGGACCGCCCGCGGCTGAGCGCCCCAATGCCACATTGGGTGCGTGGGACGCACCGAACGCCACATTGGAGCGCTGTGGACAACTCGCGCCGGACGACCGGAACTGTCGGTGCCCGCCGGTAGCGTGGAAAACGGGGGCTGCTCAGGCCCGGTTTTGGAGTCTCAGGAACCCGGCTTGCTCGCCGTCGGGGACAGCGGCTTCACGCCGTTCCCGTTTCCGTTCGCCGGCTTGGTCGCCGGGCCGTTCTGCCTCGGGGCGTTGGCCGGCTTCGCGGCCTGGGCGGGCTTGGGTGCCGCGGCCTTCACCGCCGGCTTGGCCGCCGCCGGGATCGACGGCTGGACCACCGGCACGACCGGCGCCGAAGGCGTCGTCGCGGATTCGGCGGAGTCGCCGCCCACCAGCTTGGACGCCTGGGGGATCACCGCTTCCTCCGGCAGCGTCGCCAGCTGTGTCTCGCTGCGGTTGAGGATGTCCTCCGCCGCCGCCAGGCTCTTGCGGGCCTGCTCGCGGATCTCCGCCAGCCGCTCGACCTTGCGGTTCGCCGCCGTCGTGCGCTGGGCCGCCTGGGTCGTCGCCTCGTCGAGCCGGCGCCGGGCTTCCGCCGTGGCCTCGTCGAGCCGCCGCTTGGCCTCCGCTGTCGCCTCCGCGAGCCGGCGCTCGGCCTGGTTCTTGCTCGCCGTGCGCTGGTCGGCGACGTGCTTCTCCAGCGCCGCCTTCTGAGCCGCCTGGGACGACTCGAACTCGCGCTCGATCTTCCGCCGCTTCCGCTCGGCCTCGTTGTCCAGCAGCTCCCGCCGCTGGGCCGCCTCGACGGTCAGCCGCTGCACCTCCGCGCGCGTCTCGGCGAGCGCGCTCTCGTGCTCCGAGTGCAGCAGGTCGGCCTGCTTGTCCAGCTCCGCGACGAGCTTCGTGTACCGCTCACGCAGCTTCGTCGACGCCTCGGTCGAACCCGCCCACGTCTTCTCCGCGGCGGCCTCGGCGCGCTTGATGATCTCGTCCGCGCGGGCCTGCGCGAGCGTGACCGTCCGCTGCATCCGCTCGTCGAGGTCCTCGAGCCGCTCCGGCGGTTTCTTCAGCTCCTCGATGCGCGCTTCCAGCGAAGCCACCTTCGACCGGACCGACTCGGCCTCGCGGGTCGCGGCGGCGGCCTGCGCCACCGCGGCGTCGCGATCGCTGAGCACGCGGCGCAGCTGGGCCTCGACGTGGTCGAGGTACTGCCGGACTTCATTGCGGTCGAAGCCGTGCCAGGCCTGCGTGTATTCACGACGAAGGGGGAGAAGGCCGTTGAGGGCGGTTGCGGCGGGATCGCGCTCAGGAACCATGCGCCCGACCGTACCCGGGCACCGTCCGCTTACGCCGGTCGGCTTAACAAATCACCAACACGTGTCGCGGTCCTGGCGGCGCGTCGCCGGAATGGCCGTACCCGGAAAACGCTGAGTCACCAGTGGAACCCACGCGAAAGCCGGGCGAGAGCCATCGCCGCACGCGAGAGGTGTTTCTCGCCACGCCCGATCTTGAGTCCGCCCGAACCGCCCGCCGCGGTCGAATCCGGGAAGATCCGGAAACCCTGGTACGCGACGGCGTCGGTGAGGCCCGGCGTGAGCGTGTAGGCCAGCCCGATCGCCTGCCCGGCCGGGGTCCCGATGTGCTTGGGCCGCTCGACGAGCGCCTTCATCACCATGTCCGCGGCCTGCTCCGGCGACTTCGTCGGGAACGCGTCGTAGATCTTCGTCGGCCGGATCATCGGCGTGCGCACGAGTGGCATGTGGATGGTGGTGAACGTGATCCCGTCGCCGTGCGTCTCGGTCGCCGCGATCCGCGAGAAGTAGTCCAGCGCCGCCTTCGACGCCGCGTACGCCGAGAAGCGCGGCGCGATGCCCTGGACGCCGATCGACGACACGTTCACGATGTGCCCGAACTTCCGCTCGGACATGTGCGGCAGCACCGCGAGGATCAGCCGGACCGCGCCGAAGTAGTTGATGGCCATCGCGCGCTCGTAGTCGTGCATCCGGTCGTACGAAAGCCGGATCGACCGGCGGATCGACCGGCCGGCGTTGTTGACCAGCATGTCGATCCGGCCGTGCTCGGCCAGCATCGCGTCGACGGCCTTGTGCACCGAGTCCTCGTCGGTGAGGTCGGCCGGGTACACCGACGCCGTGCCGCCGGCGGCGACGATCTCGTCGCGGACCTCTTCGAGCTCGTGCTGGCGGCGCGCGACGAGCAGCGGGACGCCGCCCGCGGCCGCCACCATCAACGCCGTCGCGCGGCCGATGCCGGAGGACGCGCCGGTGATGATCACGCGGCGGCCGTCCAGCTCGCCGCGCGGGCCGTGCTTGCGCGCGCGGAACGGGTCGAGGTGCTCGCGCCAGTAGCGCCACAGCGTCGGCGCGTACCCCTCCAGCCGCGGCACCTCGACGGTGCCGGCCAGCGCCTTGCGCGTCTCGGCCGAGGAGAACACCGACGGGAACGCCATGGTGTCCAGCAGCACCGGCGGGATGCCGAACCGCTCCATCACGGCGTCGCGGGCGATGGTGACGCCGGGGATGTGCTCGGTCAGCTTGACCAGCCCGACGATCCGCTTGGAGAGGCCTTCGCCGAACTGCGCGGTGATCGTCGGCGCGCCCGCGGCCTTAGCGAAGGCGTTGTACACGGAGACGACCGGCTGCGGCTCGGGGTTGACCAGGTGGAAGGCGTGGCCGTCGAGCCCGGGCTTGACCACGAGCTCCAGCAGCGCCTTGGCGACGTAGTCGACCGGCACGATGTTGGTGTCGCCGAGGTCCGGGCCGACCAGCGGCAGGACGTCCGGCAGCCCGGCGAGCCGATTGATCGCCGGGAAGAGGTAGTACGGACCGTCGATCTTGTCCATTTCGCCGGTCTCGGAGTGGCCGACGACGACCGCGGGCCGGTACACCCGCCACGGCACCTCGTCCTGCTCGCGGACGATCTTCTCGGCCTCGAACTTGGTCCGGTGGTACGGCGTGACCAGCCGCTGCCCGGCGTCGAACATCTCCTCGGTGAAGACGCCTTCGTGGTCGCCCGCGACGGCCACCGAAGACACGTGGTGCAGGCAGCCGGCGCGCAGGTCCGCGGCGAGGCCGACGACGGCGCGCGTGCCGTCCACATTGGCCTTGATGCTTTCCTCGTCGTCGGCGGTGAGGTCGTAGAGCGCGGCCAGGTGGACGATGTGGTCGACGCCGCCGCGCAGCTCGTCGCGGTCCGCTTCGGACACGCCGAGCAGCGGCTCGCCGAGGTCGCCGGTGACCAGCGTGACGCGGTCGGAGTGCGGCCACTGGTCGACCAGCGCGGCCAGCTTCGCTTTCGAGGACGCGCGCACGAGCAGCGCGACGCGGTCCTCGTCGGGGCGGGAGAGCAGCAGCCGGGTGAACTGGCGCCCGATCAGTCCGGTCGCCCCGGTCACCAAGAACGTCGCCATCGTCTCTCACCTCTCGCTGCCTCGCCCTGACTCTGGGCATTCTGCTGCATGCGAGCGTCACTGACCACCGCGTCGAAACGTGATGTTACCCACGAGTAACTTATTCGGGGTCCGCGACGACGACGCGGTTCTCCTCGTAGCCGTCCGAGCCGCCGACCCAGCGGCCCCCGCACGTCACCAGCACCACGCGGTGCGGGCCGGACTGGCCGAACAGGTCGTCGGCCCGCGCGGGCAGGTCGTCCTTGTGCACCGTGACCAGCTGGGAGATCCGGTAGCGCCAGGTCTTGCCCGCACTGTCCACAATGGTCACGACGTCGTCGATCCCGGCGCTCCAGAGCTCGGCGAACGGCCCGGTGGCGCCCCGCCAGTTCACGTGCCCGGCGAAGACGCTCGCCCCACCGGCGGCGTCCAGCCCGGCACCCCACCAGGTCGCCTGGCCGAGGTCGTTCGGGACGGGCAGCTCACCGCCGGGGCCGAGGTCCGTGCGCACCAGGGTGGCCGTGCCGCCGGCGGGCAGCCGGACGGTGCCCGGTGGCTGAGGCGGCGGGGCCGGCGGGGGCGCGGTCGACGACGGAGCCTGGGCGGCCGGGACGGCGGGTGCGGTGCTCGTCGACGGCTGCGGTGCGGGGGCGGCCGGCCGGGCCGCCGGAGCGGCGGCACCCGCGGCGGGCAGCGCGGTGCCGGCCACGACGGCCACCGGCGGTGAGGTGACCACGGACGAGCCGAGCTGGACCGCGAGCACCGTCGCCGCGCCGAGCGCGAAGCCGGCGAGCAGCCGGCCGCGGCGTGGCTTCGGTGCGGCTGGGGTCCGGTGGCCGCCGGTTCGCCGGTCGTCGCTCTGCCGGTCGTCGCGGGCGGGCCATTCGTCGCGGGCGGGCCAGGGGTCGCCGGGTTGCCAGTCGGCGCCGTGCTGCCAGTCGTCGACGAACCAGCTGTCGTCCTGCCTGTCGTTGCCTGCCATCCCGGACTACCTGCGCGAGGCCCGTCGCGCGGCGAAGCCGACCAGCCCGGCGCCCAGCAGCACCAGCAGCCCGAGCCCGGCCAGCCCCGGCGCGGAGTAGCTCGTCTCGACCGCGCCTCGCGCCTGCACGACCGGCGCGTCCCCGGCCGGGATCGCGCGCGGCACCTCGTTCGGCTTGTTCACCACGGACAACGCCAGCGTCTCGCCCGGCTTCATCGTTCCGCACGCCGACGGCGGGTTCTTCGGGTCGTACGCGTTCGTGTACCCCGGCGGCGGGCCGGCTTCCACGACGCAGATCTCCTGCGGCGCGCGAAGGTTCTCGACCGTCACGCCGCCGGTCGCCCCGTCGGTGGTGACGACCGCGGGCTTGCCGTCGGCGCCGGTGAGCGGCTTGCCGTCCTGGCCGAGCGCGGCCGTCGTCTTGTCCTCGCCGGTGATCCGCAGGACCGCGCCGCCGACGCCCTTGCCCGTGTTCGCGTCGGTCTTCGTCACCTTCACCTGGCCCGGCTTGGCGAGCGCGATGACGCCCTGCGTCGTCAGTTCCTTCTCGCCGCCGGTGGAGACGACGCGCTGCTTCGCCGTGTCGACCGGCACCCGCACGTACGGCCGGTCGGCGGGTGCGGACAGCGACGCGACGAGCTTCGGCCGCTCACCCGTCGGGGTCAGCTTCACCTGCACGGTGCCGTCGGCGCCGGTCTTGATGGTGACGTCCTTCGCCGCGCCCTGCGGGCTCGAGTTCCCGGCGGTGCCGGCGCTCTCGCCGTCGCCGAGGGTCGCGTCGGTCGCCGTCAGCTTCACCGGGACGTCGGAGACGCCTTTGCCCTTGGCGTTCTTCACCGTGAAGGTCCACTCCGCGGGCTCGCCGGGGTACTGCGGACCCTCAGGTGTGGTCATCGACGCCGTCCACGGGCCGCGGTTCGCCTCGGCCTCGGTCCGGAGCCGCTCGACGGCGGCCTTGGCGGCCGCGGGCAGGTGCTCGAGGTGGACCGGCGCGTCGTAGGCGATCTTGGCGCCGGGCAGGGACGCGTCGAGGTCGGCGGACGTGCGGGGCGCCGCGGTCCAGGAGTGCAGCAGGTGGGCCAGCGCCGCGGCCTCGTCCGGGTCCTTCGTGCCGCCGTAGCGCAGCAACAGGTAGGAGATGTTCGCCGCCTGGTCCGCCGGCAGTTTCGTGCCCCACTTGGTGAGCAGCTCGTCGCCGGGCTGGTACGTCTCGTCGGTGTCGGGCGCCTTGAGCTGGAAGCTCACGCAGAAGACCTGCTGCCCGCCGACCACGTAGGAGCCCAGCCAGTCGTCGCCGGTGCCCTCCTGACCCGTGATGCGGTAGCCGATGCCTTCCTGGCTCGCGGCCGACGCGGCGGGGGCGCCGGTCACGGAGAGGGCGGCGAGCAGCGCCGCGGCGACCAGACCGGTGAGCGCGCGGTAACCCGCGCGCGGGCGTGTTGACCACCTCATGGTGTGTAGGCTCCTTCGTCGGACGTGCGGCGACGGCAGCTGCGTCTCCGCAGGTCACACGATTGATCAACTCCCCGACGCGCGTACGGTGAACGACCGGGCACGCCAAGTGAGCGTCGCGCCGGAGGGGCCGGACTGTCTACCGCCCTTCGGGTGGCGGTCGATCAACGGTCGTGATCCCGGTCGCATACCGTGTCCGTCGTGGCCACGGGCCTGCCGTCGAGTAAAGTCGCCTTTACTCGACGGGAACCGCACGTACCCGGCGGTCGTTGAACCCGATGCAGCGTCGATCCACGAAGCAGCAGATCCAGGAGGATCAGGTGCGTTCCAGTAGCAACCCGGCGTTCCGCAACCTGCCCCGCGGCGGAACCCAGACTCACGGGCAGTACGGGCCCCCGGTGGGCTTCAACCAGACCCAGGGCGGCGTGCCCGGGTACGGCCCCGGCCAGGTCACCTCCGGCGACGACGACCGGCCGATGACGGTCGACGACGTTGTCGTCAAGACCGGCATGAGCCTCGGCGTCGCGCTGCTCGTCGGGATCGTGACCGCGATCTGGGCCCAGAACCAGCTGGCCGAGACCGGCCGGCTCTCCGGTGCCCTGATCGGCGCGATGATCGGCGGCCTGATCGTCGGGCTCGTCATCTCGCTGGTGATCATCTTCCGCCAGAAGCCCAGCGGTCCGCTGACGCTGATCTACTCGGCCGCCGAAGGCCTCTTCCTCGGCGCGCTGAGCGGCGTGTTCGAGGTGATCTACCCGGGCATCGCGCTGCAGGCGATCATCGGCACCGCGGGTGTCTTCATCGGCATGCTGGTGGTCTACAAGACCGGCGCGGTCAAGGTGACGCCGAAGCTGACCAAGTGGATCGTCGGGGCCGTCGTCGGCGTCGCGATCCTGATGCTGTTCAACCTGATCAGCGCGCTGGTCTTCGGCTTCAACCCGCTGCGCGACGGCGGCCCGCTCGCCATCGTGTTCAGCATCGTCTGCATCGGTATCGCGGCATTCAGTTTCCTGCTCGACTTCGACCAGGCCGACCGGATGATCCGCGAGGGCATGCCGTCGAAGTGGGCCTGGTACACCGCGTTCGGCCTGATGACGACCCTCGTCTGGCTGTACCTGGAGATCCTGCGGCTGCTGTCCTACCTCCGCGAGTAACCTGGCTCACAGTTCCCCAGTGAAGGCGCTCCGTAACCAACGGGGCGCCTTTTCTGTGGGTAATTCGTGCATATGGGGACCCCGGTGCGGATCCTGCTCACCCTGCGTGTTTGATGACCCGGTCGGTTCTTCATTTCACATGTGTGAGGTTCACAGTGAGCGTTCCCCCTCCGGCCCCCGGGGGCCAGCAGCCGGTGGGTCAGCCCGATCCCTACGGACCGCCTCCGGGCGGTCAGCAGCAGTACGGACAGCCCGGCCAGTACGGCGCGCCCGGCACTCCGCCGCAGGGCCAGCCCGGTCAGTACGGCCCGCCGCCGGGCCAGTACCCGCCGCCGCCCGGCCAGCCCGGCTTCCCGCCCGCGCCGCCCGCTCCGCCGAAGAAGTCGAAGGCCGGCCGGTTGATCGGGCTCGGCATCGGCTTGGTCGTGCTCATCGGCGTCGTGATCGCCGGGATCATCGCCTTCACGAACTCGCCGGCCAGCTCCAACGCCGGCGACTGCCTGTCGATCACCGAGTTCACCCGGGGCGGGGACGACCCGGCGAAGGCCGACTGCAACGACCCGAAGGCCAACGTCAAGATCGGCGTCAAGCTCGAAAGCGCCAGTGACGAGTGCCCGGGCGGCTCCGACGCCGGCTACGACACCTACTCGGTGAGCGGCCGCAGCTCGTACAAGCTGTGCCTGATGATCAACGCGAAGCAGGGCGACTGCCTGGCGAACTTCTCGTCGCAGACCAAGGGCTACCAGAAGGTGCCCTGCACCGACCCGACGAAGGACGCCGAGCTCGTGAAGGTCGTCGAGGGCCAGGCGAGCGACAGCGTCTGCGAGGGCACGGACGCCACGCGCGTCGCGATCTACCCGCAGCCGGCGACGACGATGTGCGTCAAGACGAACTAACACCACTCAGTCCGTCGAAGGCCTCCTCGCGCGCTTCGCGAGGAGGCCTTCCGCGTGTTCGGTCTTGTCGGTGGCCCCCGGTACTCTCGCGGGCGAATCCACGAACCTGGGGGACTTCTTCCTTATGACTACGCAAAGAACCGGCTCGGCGCCGAACGGTGACGCGCTCGACGCCGGTGTCCTGAAGGTGGCCTCCGTGGTCGTCCTCGGCGCCATCATGGCGATCCTGGACACCACGGTCGTCAACGTCGCGCTGCAGAAGCTCACGATCGAGTTCTCGACGTCGTTCGACGTCATCCAGTGGGTCGCCACGGGCTACCTGCTGGCGCTGGCCACCGTGATCCCGGTGACGGGCTGGGCGTCCGACCGGTTCGGCACCAAGCGGCTCTACATGGTCGCGATCGTGTTGTTCCTGGCGGGATCGATGCTCGCGGGGGCGGCCTGGAACATCGAAACGCTGATCTTCTTCCGCGTGCTGCAGGGCTTCGGCGGCGGCATGCTGATGCCGTGCGGCATGACGATCCTGACCCGCGCGGCCGGCCCGCAGCGAATCGGGCGCGTGATGGCGGTGCTGGGCGTGCCGATGCTGCTCGGCCCGATCGGCGGCCCGATCCTCGGCGGCTGGCTGGTCGACGCGGTGAGCTGGCGCTGGATCTTCTTCATCAACGTGCCGATCGGCATCATCACGCTGCTGCTGTCGTGGCGGCTCCTGCCGAAGGACGCCCCGGAAGGCGCCGGGCGCTTCGACTTCGTCGGCATGCTGATGGTGTCGCCGGGGCTGGCGGCGCTGATCTTCGGCGTCTCGAAGATCCCGTCCGCGGGCGGGTTCGGCGCGGTCGAGGTGTTGCTGCCGGTGCTGGCCGGGGTGGCGCTGCTGGTCGCTTTCGTGGTGCGCGCGCTCCGCGTCCCCGACCCGCTGGTGGACCTGCGGCTGTTCAAGAACCGGTCGTTCACGGTGGCGATGGTGACGATGTCGCTGTTCTTCGTCGCGTTCCTCGGCGGGATGATGCTGCTGCCGACGTACTTCCTGCTGGTGCGCGGCGAAACGACGCTGCACGCCGGGCTGCTGCTGGCCCCGCAGGGCTTCGGCGCGATGATCATGATGCCGATCACCGGCCGGCTGGCCGACAAGGTGGGCGCGCGCAAGATCGTGCTGCCGGGGATGGTGCTGCTCGTCGGTTCGATGGCGATGCTGACCCAGGTCACGGCGACCACGCCGTACTGGGTCCTGCTCTCGGCGCTGTTCGTGATGGGCCTCGGCATGGGCTGCACGATGATGCCGATCACGACGTCGGCCCTGCAGACGCTCCAGCCGAAGGACATGGCCCGCGCCTCCACGGCGACGAACATCGTCCAGCAGACGGCGGGCGCGATCGGGTCGGCGGTGATGGCGACGATCCTGGCGGCCCTGCTGGCGGGCAAGTTCGGCGTCCCGACGGCCCAGGGCCAGCTGGCCGCGACGGCGGCGATCTTCAACCCGGCCACCCACGAGGCGGCGACCGGCCTGGCGGCGGACGCCTTCTCGACGACGTTCGTGTGGTCGCTGGTCCTGGTGGTGCTGTGCGTGATCCCGGCGCTGTTCCTGCCGAAGACCCGCCCGGCGGTCCCGGCCGCGTCGGAAGGCGACGAGGTCACCCCGCCGGTGATGGTCCACTAGCCGATGTCGTGAACGACTCGTTCATATCGCCGGATGACATGAACGAGTCGTTCACCACGGTTCAGCGCGGGGGCCCGGCGAAGTCGGGTGGCCAGGCCGGAGCGGAGGCTGCTCGGGCGTCGGCGTGTCTTGAATGACTCATTCAGGACCTCCGAAGACCTGAATGAGTCATTCAAGACGTTTGGCAGGGCCGGCAGCGAGCGTGCGACCAGCCCCGACGGTTCAGCGGGTCAGGAAAGGCGCTCGATGATCATCGCCATGCCCTGGCCGCCGCCGACGCACATCGTCTCCAGGCCGAACTGCTTGTCGTGGTGCTGCAGCGAGTTGATCAGCGTCGACGTGATGCGCGCACCCGTCATGCCGAACGGGTGGCCCACCGCGATCGCGCCGCCGTTGACGTTGAGCCGGTCGAGCTCGATGCCCAGGTCGCGGTACGACGGGATGACCTGCGCCGCGAACGCCTCGTTGATCTCGACGAGGTCGATGTCGCCGATCGACAGCCCGGCGCGGGACAGCGCCTGCTTGGACGCCTCCACCGGGCCGTAGCCCATGATCTCGGGCGAAAGCCCCGTCACCCCCGTCGAAACGATCCGCGCCAGCGGCGTCAGGCCCAGCTCGCGCGCCTTCGTGTCGGACATGACGACCAGCGCCGCCGCGCCGTCGTTGAGCGCGCAGCAGTTGCCCGCCGTCACGCGGCCGTCCGGGCGGAACACCGGCTTCAGGCCCGAAACGCCCTCGATGGTCACGCCCGCGCGCGGGCCGTCGTCCTTCGAGACGACCGTGCCGTCCGCCAGCGTGACCGGCGTGATGTCCTTCGCCCAGAAGCCGTCCGCGATGGCCTTCTCGGCCAGGTTCTGCGAGCGGACGCCGAACTCGTCCATGTCCTCGCGGGTGACACCCTTCACCCGCGCCAGGTTCTCCGCGGTCTGGCCCATCGCGATGTAGACGTCGGGGACGTCCCCGGAGGTGCGCGGGTCGCTCCAGCTGTCGGTGCCGGACTCGGCGGTCGCCGCGGTCCGCTTCTCGGCGTCGGCGAACAGCGGGTTGTGCGTGTCCGGCCACGAGTCCGAGCTGCCCTTGGCGAACCGCGAGACGGTCTCGACGCCGGCCGAGATGAAGACGTCGCCCTCGCCGGCCTTGATCGCGTGGAACGCCATCCGGGTGGTCTGCAGGCTGGACGAGCAGTAACGGGTGATGGTGCAGCCGGGCAGGTGGTCGTAGCCGAGCTCGACCGCGACCGCGCGGCCCATGTTGAACCCGGACTCGCCGCCCGGCAGGCCGCAGCCCAGCATCAGGTCGTCGATGTCGGCGGGGTCGAGCTGCGGCACCTTGGCCAGGGCCGCCTGGATCATCTGCACGGTCAGGTCGTCGGGCCGCATGCTGACCAGCGAGCCCTTCCCGGCGCGGCCGATCGGCGAGCGAGCGGTGGAGACGATGACGGCTTCAGGCATGACGTGACACATCCTCGTATCGCGAGCTAAGCGGTTGCTCATTAGTGTGCCGTGAACCACGCTCCCCGCAAAGCCGAACGCGACCAAGGCAACAGCCGGCTGGCAGGATCACCCCGATGGGGACCGAGGCGCGGGTGCTGCGGACGAGGACGATCCTGCTGTGGGGAGCAGGCCTGCTGGTGATCGCCGCTACCGCGGCCACCCTCCTGCTCACCCTCCTCGGCGGGGGACGTCCCGAAGACTCCGCCCGGCTCGACGCCCTGAAGACCGCCGCCAACATCGTCGTCGGGACCGGGGGTGCCGCCGCCCTGTTGCTCGCCGCGCGGCGGCAGCGGTCGGCCGAGCTGGACCTCGCGCAGAAGGACCACGACGCCACCGAACGCCGGATCACCGAGATCTACGGCAAGGCCGCCGACCAGCTCGGCAGCGACAAGGCCCCGGTCCGGCTCGCCGGCCTCTACTCCCTCGAGCGGCTGGCCGGCGGGTACGCGGAGCACCGGCAGACCATCGTCAACGTCCTCTGCGCCTACCTGCGGATGCCCTTCAAGAACATCGCGAAGAACGCGGAGGAGCTGCAGGTCCGCAAGGCCGCGCAGCGGATCCTGCTGCTGCACCTGCGCCGGGGCGGCGTCGAACAACCGAACGAAGGGTTCTGGCCGGACATCGACCTGGACTTTTCCGGGGCGACGCTCGTCGGGTTGACCCTCACGCACTGCGAGATCCGCTCGATCACCTGCTTCGACACGACGTTTGAAGAACTGGCGTCCTTCCGCGGCACCGAATTCCGCACCAAAGCCGACTTCAACAAAGCGGAGTTCAAAGGCCGCGTCGATTTCCGCGGAACCGTTTTCGGTGGCGACCGCGACTCGTTCAACGGTGCCGTTTTCGCAGGTCCAGCCGATTTCGGGACGAAGTCGGCCGCCCGGCTCGCCGGCGCCGAGGCGCACCAGGGCTTCCGCCGGACCTGGCCGGTGGGCTGGGAAGAACGCCCGATCGCCGACCGGCCGAATCGATCACAATTGACTCGAAA
The DNA here is from genome assembly GCF_040682155.1 of Amycolatopsis sp. NPDC051371. Lineage (NCBI taxonomy): Bacteria > Bacillati > Actinomycetota > Actinomycetes > Pseudonocardiales > Pseudonocardiaceae > Amycolatopsis > Amycolatopsis sp. NPDC051371. The sequence goes on along the minus strand of NZ_JBFBAG010000062.1, from coordinate 16,044 downwards.
GGACGATCCGGGGGCAACCGGGTGCCCGATAGGATCGTCGCACCAATGAAAGGTCGCCATTCCCGACGCAGGAGGTGAACCGGCGATGGATATCGGAAGGGTCGCTTACTGGGCGTCCCTGGCCCTACGGATGGGGTGCCGCACACGGATCGGCGCCGGGTGGAACCTCCGGGACGGGATCACGGCTCAGCGTGCGGCGGCCCTCGGGCCGGTACCGGTGTAGACGAGCAGCTTGGTGGCTGCCAGCGGTCTCCGCCGGCGGTCCGACCTCGCTCTCGCGGCCCGTGATCACCGACGCGCACCCGGAGACCGCCTGGTGCCCGCCCTCGCGCCTTGAGTGGACAACGCCACCGGTCGGCCGTTTAGGCTGGCGGTCGTGGAGTACGCAGAGCACATCGCAGACCTCGTGGGCAACACCCCCCTGGTCAAGCTGAACTCGTTGACCAAGGGGCTCAAGCCGCTCGTGCTGGCCAAGGTCGAGTACCTGAACCCGGGTGGCTCGGTCAAGGACCGGATCGCGCTGCGCATGATCGAAGCCGCGGAGCGCTCCGGTGAGCTGCGCCCCGGCGGCACGATCGTGGAGCCGACGTCCGGCAACACCGGCGTCGGGCTGGCCATGGTCGCGCAGCGCAAGGGCTATCAGTGCGTCTTCGTCTGCCCGGACAAGGTCAGCGAAGACAAGCGCAACGTCCTCAAGGCCTACGGCGCCCGCGTCGTGGTGTGCCCGACCGCGGTGGCGCCCGAGCACCCCGACTCCTACTACAACGTCTCCGACCGCCTGGTCCGCGAGATCGACGGCGCCTGGAAGCCCAACCAGTACGCCAACGCGCAGAACCCGGAGAGCCACTACCTCTCCACCGGCCCGGAGCTGTGGAAGCAGACCGACGGGAAGATCACCCACTTCGTCGCGGGCGTCGGCACCGGCGGCACGATCTCCGGCACCGGCAAGTACCTCAAGGAGGTCAGCGACGGCCACGTGCAGGTGGTCGGCGCGGACCCGGAGGGCTCGGTCTACTCCGGCGGCAGCGGCCGTCCCTACCTGGTCGAAGGCGTCGGCGAGGACTTCTGGCCGGACACCTACGACCGGAACATCGCCGACGAGATCATCCCGATCTCCGACGCCGACTCGTTCCAGATCACCCGCCGGCTCGCCCTGGAAGAGGGCCTGCTGGTCGGCGGCTCCTGCGGGATGGCCGTCGCCGCCGCGCTGAAGCTCGCCGAGCGGCTCACCGAAGACGACGTCGTGGTCGTGCTGCTGCCCGACGGCGGCCGCGGCTACCTGACGAAGGTGTTCAACGACACCTGGATGTCCTCCTACGGCTTCCTGCCGCCCGACTCTTCCGGCGCGACGGTCGCCGACGTGCTCACGAAGAAGAGCGGCTCGCTGCCGTCGCTGGTGCACTCGCACCCGAACGAGACGGTCGCCGAGGCCATCGCGATCCTGGCCGAGTTCGACGTCAGCCAGATGCCCGTGGTCAGCGCGGAGCCGCCGGTGATGGCGGCCGAGGTCGTCGGCGCGGTCAACGAGCGCGACCTGCTGGACGCGCTGTTCACCGGCAAGGCGCAGCTGGCGGACCGGCTCGAGCAGCACATGTCGCCGCCGCTGCCGACGATCGGCGGTGGCGAGCAGGTGGGCGCCGCGATGACGGCGCTCGAGGGTGCCGACGGCGCGCTCGTGCTGGTCGACGGCAAGCCGGCCGGGGTCGTCACCCGGCACGACCTCCTGGGCTTCCTGGCCGGCCGCTGAACAGGAGCTGTGAAAGTCGTTAATCGGATCATCCGGCCGGGGCGTTACGAGCGCCCTGCCGGGTGATCCGATAGCGTGAGCGCAAATAGAACACTTTCGCGTCCTCGTCAAGGGGGTTCAAGACCCACATGAGTGCACCGCAGCCACCGAACCAGCCGTGGGGTGGCGGCCAGCCACCTCAGGGCCCACCGAGTGGCCCCCAGCCGCAGCAGGACAACCCGTTCGGCAGCCCGGAACCGACCCAGGTCGTGCAGCCCGCCCAGCCACAGGGCGGTTCCCCGTTCGGGGAGACGCCCGAACCGACCCAGGTCGTCCAGCCGAACCACCCGGGTGACGGCGGGGCGGGCGCGACCCAGGCGATGCCGCCGGTCGACGCGAACGCGACGCAGTTCGTGAACCCGGCCGGCGGCGGCGACGCCCCGGTCTCGGACTCCACGCAGCTGGTCCCGCCGGGCTCCCAGCCGCCGGCGATCCCGTACACCCCGCCGCCGAGCGCGGCCGACAACCCGGCCGCGGCGTTCGGCCAGCAGCCGGGCGGCTACGGCCAGCAGGGTGGTTTCGGTCAGCAAGGGCAGCCCGGTCAGCCGGGCGGGTTCGGCCAGCAGCCGGGCTTCGGCCAGCCGGGACAGCCCGGCCAGCCGCCGCAGGGCTTCGGCGGTCCCGGGTTCGGTGGCCCCCAGCAGCCCGGCTTCGGTGGTCAGCCGCCGCAGTTCGGCGCTCCGTCGGGCGGCAACAACGGTCTCTTCGGCTACATCGCCGGCGGCGTGGTCGCCCTGCTGGGCCTGGTCGCGCTGATCATCTCGTTCAGCTACATGGGCGACGCGAGCGACTACTCCACGCTGGTCGGGGACACGCCGAACCAGGAGCTGATCCAGAAGGCGCTCGACGCGGCCGGGATCGTCGGCCCGGGCACCGTCTGGTTCTACGTGGTCATGATCCTGCTGGGTTCGTTGATCTCCCTCGCCGGTGGCGTCGGGCTGGCGCTCGTGGGCAAGCTCGGCGGGCTCAAGAAGTTCGTCCCGATCGCGATCGTCGCGGGTGGCGCGCTCCTCACGATCTTCGCGCTGCTGCTCAAGATCGGGATGACACCGAACGCCGATGCGCTGGCCGGGGCTTCCGCCTCCGAGCGGAGCACCTTCGGCCTCGGGCTCCCGCCGCTGATCATCGGCGTGCTCATCCTCATCGTGGGTGTGCTCGGCCTCATCCCGGCGACGCAGCAGTTCGTCGGCCTCGGCGGCGGTGCCGCGCCGGGCGGGCCGCAGGGCTTCGGCGGACCTCCGCAGGGTGGTTTCGGTGGCCCGCAGCAGCCGGGCGGGTTCGGTCAGCCGGGGCAGCCCGGTCAGCCGGGTCAGCCGGGTGGGTTCGGGCAGCAGCAGCCGGGCGGCTACGGCCAGCCGGGGCAGCCGCCGCAGGGCTACGGCCCGCCTCCGGGCTACGGCCAGCCGGGCGGGCCCAACCCGTCCAGTGGCGGGTTCCCGCAGCCGTCGAGTGGGGGCTTCCCGCAGCCGGGCCAGCCGCCGCAGCCGGGCGGGTACGGCCAGCCGGGCCAGCCGCCGCAGGGCTACCCGCAGCAGCCGGGGCAGCCGCCGCAGGGCTGGGGCCAGCCCCCGGGCCAGCAGGGCCCGCCGAACGGCGGGTACGGCCAGCCCGGTCAGCCGCCGCAGCAGCAATGGTGAACTAGTACACCTTCTCTTGCCCCGGAGCCCATTCGGCTCCGGGGCAAGCTGCATTTATAGCCGATTGCGCAATTGTCCGAATAGGACAATTCTGCGATATCGTAGGTCATCCGCGTCGCGTGACAGCATTTCTGCCGCTACCGCAGGAAAATGATCTTGGGTTCCGCCGTCCGGCCCAATTCCGTTCTCTTTCGGAGTCTCTTCCCCCTTTGCGGACTAGGGTGAACGCCGTAGTCCCGCGCTCTGCTGATGGGGGAGTTGTGACCGCTCCACGCGGATATCCGGTATCGCGTTCGCATTCGTATTCGTCGGCTCGGCCATCCGGAGTAACAGCGGTTCTCGCTGGCCTGCTCGGACTCGCGGCCGCCGTCGCCGCGGGATATGTGCCGGTCAAGATCTTTCTCGACATGCCCGCCGAATTCAGCCTCGGCGCCCTGCCGGGCTGGGTGCTCGTGGACTTGGCCGCCTATCTCGGGGCCGGGCTCGTGCTCCTGCTGGGCGCGCTGGTGACGCTGTTCCGCGCGACGGCGGGCGCGGTCCTGCTCGGCCTGGGTTCCCTGCTGGCCGTCGGGGCGCTGCTGATGGAGCCGCTGTCCGTGGGCGTCCCGCTGGCCCGGTTCGCGGACGCGATGTTCACCCACGGCGGGTTCGCGATGGTGGACCGGGTGGGCCTCGCCGCCCTGGCGGTGCTGGTGCTGGTCCTGGCGTTCCTGCCGCCGACCCTGCGCTACCTGCGCTACCGCACGCCGGCGGTGCCGATGTGGGCGGGCCAGGAGGCCTACTCGACCCGGAGCTGGTGACCCACGCCGGTCACCCGCGGTGATCGACCGTATCCTCGGCTGCCGTGACCCGAACCGAAGGCCGGACGGCGCTCGCCGCCGCGTCACTCGCCCTGCTCGGCGGGCTGCTGTACCTGGCCGGGCTGGTGCTGGACGTCATCGCGATCGTCCGGTTCCCCGGTGACGTCGGCCGCGTCGCCGTCCACGCGGCCGTGAACGCCGTGCTCGCCTCGACGCTGGTGCCCGGCGGGGTCCTGCTGCTGCGCCGGCAACCCGTCGGCCGGATCGGGTGCATCGCCGGGAGCTCGGCGGCGTTGCTCGCGACGCTGACGTCGGCGGTCCTCGCGGCCGCCGGGCTCACCTTCGGCGGCCCCGGCGACCTGGCGATGGGCGGGCTGACCGCGCTGGCCCTGGTAGCGCCGCCGGCCGCCGTCACGCTGCTGCTCGCGGCGTCCGCGCCCACGGCCCGGTGGTGCGGGACTGAGATCCGTCCCACCTGACGGGAATGCCGGGGCCTCGCCGTACGCTTACCCCATGGTGGACGACTACTCCGTACTGGGATTCGAGACTCGCGCGATCCACGCCGGTCAGAAGCCAGACCCCCGCACCGGCGCCGTGATCGTGCCGATCTACCAGACCTCGACCTACGCGCAGGACGGCGTGGGCGGGACCCGCGAGGGCGACTACGAGTACTCGCGCACCGCGAACCCGACGCGCTCGGCGCTGGAGGAGGCGCTGGCCTCGCTGGAAGGCGGCCGGCACGCGCTGGCCTACGCGTCCGGCATGGCGGCCTCCGACGTGGTGCTGCGCAGTACCCTGCGCCCCGGTGACCACCTGGTGCTCGGCAACGACGCGTACGGCGGCACGTTCCGCCTGATCGACAAGGTGCTCAGCCTGTGGGGCGTCGAGCACACCGTCGCCGACCTGGCGAACCTCGACGAGGTGCGCGCCGCGATCCGCCCCGAGACCAAGCTGATCTGGTGCGAGTCGCCGACCAACCCGATGCTCGGCATCGCCGACATCGCCGCGCTGGCCGGCGTCGCGCACGACGCCGGCGCCCGCCTGGTGGTCGACAACACCTTCGCGACGCCGTACCTGCAGAACCCGCTCTCGCTGGGCGCGGACATCGTGCTGCACTCCACGACGAAGTACCTCGGCGGGCACTCCGACGTCGTCGGCGGCGCGGTGATCACGAACGAGGACGAGCTGCGCGAGCAGCTGTTCTACCTGCGCAACGCCGCGGGCGCGGTGCCCGGGCCGTTCGACGCGTGGCTGACGCTGCGCGGCATCAAGACGCTGGCCCTGCGCATGGAACGGCACAGCGACAACGCCGAACTGGTCGTGCAGGCGCTGGTCAAGCACCCGAAGGTCGCGAAGGTCTACTACCCGGGCCTGCCGGAGCACCCCGGCCACGAGACGGCGGCGAAGCAGATGCGCCGCTTCGGCGGGATGGTCTCGTTCAGCCACGCGGACGGCGAGCAGGCGGCGCTGGAGGTGGCGTCCCGCACGAAGCTGTTCATCCTGGCGGAGTCCCTCGGCGGCATCGAGTCGCTGATCGAGCACCCGGGCAAGATGACCCACGCGAGCACCGCGGGCTCGACGCTGCAGGTCCCGTCCGACCTGCTGCGCCTGTCGGTCGGCATCGAGGACGGCCGCGACCTCGTCGCGGACCTGCTGACCGCCCTGGGCTGACCCTCGGACACAGCGAACGGCGCCGGAGCTGCTCCGGCGCCGTTTTCTTGCTCGAAAACTCAGGGGTTGTAGTTGCCGTGCACGACGCCACCCGACTTCGGGGTGCCCGTCGCCGGCAGGCTCGCGCCATCCACGCAGCCGCCCACCAGCTCCACGTGGCTGTCGTGGCGGATGTACTGGGCCGGGGAACCGCACGAAGCGCTGTCCACCGTGAAGTACGCGGCTCCGGTCAGCGCGGCCGCGGAGGCGACGCCGATCACCAGCGGGAGCAGGCCGGCCGACCGGGTCGCGCGACTCCGTCGAGCGGCGTCCGCGTCGTTCCCCCGTGCCATGGTTGCTCCCTGTTTACCGCGTGTTGACACGCCCAGGGTACCCGGCTCCCGGTCGTGTCAACCTGTGGAGTTCCTGAGTGGCATCATCCGGGCCATGGAACTCGTGACCATCGAGCGGATCCAGGCCGCCCGGGAACTCCTACGCGGAGTCACCCGGGTGACGCCGATGGAGCACGCGCGCGACCTGCGCCGGCTCCACGGCGGTCCGGTGCACCTGAAGTGCGAAAACCTGCAGCGAACCGGGTCGTTCAAGATCCGCGGCGCCTACACCCGCATCCACGGCCTGAGCCAGGCCGAACGCGAACGCGGCGTCGTCGCGGCCAGTGCCGGCAACCACGCGCAGGGCGTCGCGCTCGCGTCGTCGCTGCTCGGCGCCAAGTCCACCGTCTTCATGCCGCTGCGGGCGCCGCTGCCGAAGCTCGCGGCCACCCGCGGGTACGGCGCCGACGTCCACCTCCACGGCGCGCTGCTGGAGGAGACCATCGCCGCGGCGATCGAGTTCGGCGAGCGGACCGGGGCGGTGTTCATCCACCCCTTCGACCACGCGGACGTCATCGCCGGCCAGGGCACCGTCGGCCTCGAGATCCTCGAGCAGGTGCCGGGCGTGAAGACGATCCTGGTCGCCACCGGCGGCGGCGGGCTGGTGGGCGGGGTCGCGTCGGCGGTGAAGGCGGTGCGCCCGGACGTCCGCGTCGTCGGCGTGCAGGCCGAGGAGGCGGCGGCTTACCCGCCGTCGCTGGCCCAGGGCATGCCGGTGCGGCTGAGCTCGACCTCGACGATGGCCGACGGGATCGCGGTCGGCGAACCGGGCCCGGTCAGCTTCGCGCACGTCGCGTCGCTGGTGGACGACGTCGTGACGGTCTCCGAGCAGTCCCTCTCCCGCGCGGTGCTGCTCTGCCTGGAACGCCGCAAGCTGGTGGTGGAGCCGGCGGGCGCGGCGACGGTCGCGGCGCTGCTGCAGCACCCCGGCATCTTCGAGCCGCCGGTCGTCGCGATCCTCTCGGGCGGCAACGTCGACCCGGTGCTGCTCCTGCAGATCATCCAGCACGGCATGACGGCCGGCGGCCGCTACCTGCGCCTCCACCTGCGGGTCCCGGACCGCCCGGGTTCGCTGGTGGGCGTGCTGTCCTGCGTGAGCGGGCTGGGCGCGAACGTGCTCGACGTCGAGCACTCCCGGATTTCCGGCAGCCTCGACCTCGGCGAGGCGGACGTCGTCCTGGCGCTCGAAACCCGCGGTCCCGAGCACTGCAAGGAGCTTGAGATCGCGTTGACGGACGCCGGCTACACCGTTGTCTGAGGCTGCTCTCCGGTGATGGCGGCCAAGGCCAGGTCCTTCGCCGGCTCGGGGACGTCCGACGGCGCGGTGAAGCGGCGGGCCCGGATGTGGGCGACCAGGTCCGGGTCCGGCGGCACCCCGTGCTCACGCAGGTAGTACGCCACCGCGCCGGGCCAGGCCCAGGCGCCGTCGGTGCGGAAGTTCATCGGCACCGCGTCGGTGCGGTCCGGCGCGAACGCGTCCGGGCCGTTGCTGCGCGAGGCCAGGATGACCGGCGCCGCGTCGAGGTACGCCAGCACCCGTTCGGCCTCCGCCGGGACGAGCGGCCGGCGCCGGACGAGCGGCTTGCCCGACGCGTCGACGCCGTCGTGGATCCGCGGTGTGCGGACCTCCCCGTCGGCGACCGGTGGGGTCAGCGCCGCACGCTCACGCAGCCAGCCCGGGATGTGCTCGTCGGCGCGCGGGAAGAACCGCAGCTCGTCCTGGAACCCGATCGGCGGCGGCTGCTGCCGGAACGGCGGTTCGAGGTCCGGCCGCACGAAGTCGACGTCCGGGGGCTGCCCGGGTTCGAACACCAGGATCGCGCCCAGCCAGGTGCCAAGGCCGGGCTGGTACATGCCCGCTCGCAGCACGCCGAGCAGCCGCACCGCCTCGGGGTGGGGCTGCACCGTCCGGGGACGCCCGTCCGGAGCCGTCACCAGCAGCTCGGTTTCGACGTGCCGGCCCGCGGCGCGGTACTCGACTCGCAGCTGCCGCCACCCGGGCGGTATCTGCGCCGTCAGCGCCGCGCCGATCTGCCGGACGATCTCCTGCTGCTGGTCCGGGCGCAGCGGCCCCGGTGGCTGCGTCATGGTCAGGCCCCCTCGGCGCCTTGGCGCAACCAGTCGGGCGTGCGCCGCTCGGAGCGCGGGTAGCGGCGCAGCTCTTCGGCGTACGCCTCGGCCGGCGGCCGCGTCTGGAAGCCCGGGTCTTCGGTCGTGTTGAACTGCGCTTTGACCGACTCCGGGAACTTCATTTCGTACTTCAGGCTCACCCACGTGCCCCGGTCTTCGGACGCCGAAGCCGCGCGGTGGCGCCGAAGCAGCTCGAGCACCTGCTCCGGCGGCGTCCACGGGTAGACCGTCCCGGTGATCGAGTGGACGACCGCGCCGGACTCCTCGTAGTCGCCGACCGCGCGGAACTGCAGCTGGACGTAGTCCCAGCCCGCGGGAAGGGCGAACTTCAGCTCGTCCGCGACGCTCTTCAGCAGGGCGTTCGGGTCGTCCGGGGTCCGCGTCCCGCCGGTTTCCCCCTTGATCCCTTCCCGGTACCAGGCCGGAATCCACTCGTCGTCGCGGGGGAAGGTCTCGAAGTCGTGGTCGAAGACCGCGGTCTCGACCGGCGGGTCCCACCGCGGGTCCGAGTCGAAGTTGTAGGTCACGCGGTAGTCACCGGTCGGCTCGATGACCAGCCGCATCGACAGCCAGGTGCCGCGGCCGCGCACGTACTTCTTCTGCCGCAGCTCGAACAGCAGCGGGCTGATGGCGGGCGGCGGTTCCATCCTCGCCGCGTCGCCGTCGGGCATGACGACCGCGAGCGAGATCTCCTCGACCGTCGAAGCGACGCGGGCCGTCATGTCGATCCGCCGCCAGCCTTCGGGAGCGGCGTCCATCAGCCAGCCGCCGATCCAGCGGACGACCTGGTCCTCGTCCGCCTCCCGGAGATCAGGTCCGGGTGGGGGGTACCACGGGGGCTGGGAGCGGGACATTGCGGAAACTCCTGTAGTTGTAGGTGCGGGTGCCGTCGGGGTGGATTCTCTCGGACATCACGTGCAGGCGGTCGGGGCTCTCGGTGTTCGGCGTCGACGGCTCGTCGGCGTAGACGCGCGTCGTGCCGTGGTCGCCGCCGTTGCGCTCGAACGTCCGGCGGTCCGTTTCCATCTGCGCCCAGTTGTGTTCGTCGCCCACGAGGTGGTTCTGGTTGTAGTCCTGCGGAACCATGCCCATCCGGCCCTGCAGGCCACCCGACCGGTGGTCGGCGGTGTGCCCGCCGCGGTTGACGGTGCTGCCCGGGTGGTCTTCCAGCCCGACGTGGCCGGTGCGTTCCTGGGGGCCGAGGCCGACCCGCTTCGTGGCCGGGCTGGAGTAGTCCGGCTCCCAGGAGACGGCGGCGTTGCCGTGCTCGTCGACGTGGTAGTGCATGTTGTCGGCGCCGATCTCGTACTTGGCGCCGCGCACCGGCATGCCGTCGGGCCGGCCGGCGTGCTGGTCGTGCATCGTGTTCTTGTCGCCCGTCTCCGGGTTGATCATGCCGCGTTCGTTGTCGTGCCACGTCTTGATGTGCGTGAACTCCGGCGGGTTGTCGCCGCTGGTGTAGAAGGTGCCGTGCCACTGGTCGGTGCCGTCGGGCGCCTTCGAGTAGATCTCGTACCGGCTGTTCGGCTTGAGGTCCTCCGGGGGTGTGGCACCGAACGGCCCGTCGCCGTCGTGGCTGGGGTTGTAATCGGTGATCCGGCATTCGACGGGTGGCGGGGTCATCGGCGGGTCGAAGTGGTCGATGTCCAGCTCGGGACGGCCGTCCGCGTCGGTGTGGAACTCGAACTGGCCTTCGCCGGTGTTGACGCGGTAGTCGACGTCGCCGAGCAGGTGGGAGGCGTCCGGGTTGCCGGTCTGGACCCTCGGGTCCACGTCGCTGCCGACGCGGGTGTTCGGGACGTCGGCGTCGATGTGCGTGATCCGAGGCGGCTGCTCGCCGTTCGTGTACACGCGGGTGAAGCGGCCGTCCGGGTCGGTGACCTCGTAGCGCGTGTTCGGTTCGAGGTGCCGCGCGTTCGCCGGGTCGAAGAACCGTTCGTTCCGCCCGAGCGTCAGGTCTTCGTGGCGCTTGAACTCCGGTTCGTGCCAGCCTTCGTCGAGGTCGTGCATGTCCGGGTGGTCCTTGCCCCGGGCGAGCGCGCTGTCGGCGTCAACGTCGTGCGCGTCGCCGTGGTGGCTGTCGGGCGCGAACCCGTCGTCGCCGGCGCGGTGGGTCGAGCCGTCCGGGTGGTGGGTGTTCCACTCGCCGTCCGGGGGGATGCGGGGGCGCATCCGGCCGTCCGGGCCGATCTCGTAGTCGGACGAGAAGACGCGGCCGTGCGAGTCGGTCCACGCCGGCTTCGTCGGGGCCATGACTTCGGTGTCGAGCTCACGCGAAAGCCGGTGCGCGAAGTCGTTCGAGCTCGCGTCGCAGCCGATCAGGCGGACCGGGCGGCCGTCGTAGTCGCCGTTGCGGCGCAGGACGTCCGCGAACTCCTCCGGCGTGTACAGCCGGTCGCCGATGCGCGCGTGGCCGTCCGGCGTGACGTGCACGTCGACGGTGTAGCGCCCGTCCGGGTCGGGCTGCACGCGGTGCGGCAGGTCGCCCATGTCGGGGTCGCCGGCGTGGTACGAGCTGCCCGACGGCGTGCTTTCCGAGTGCCGCGCGTTGACCTCGTCCGGGGTCAGCGGGCCGGAGTCACCGTGGTGCGGGGCGCCGCCGTCCGGGTCGTGGGGACCGGGACCGTGCTCGTGCGGGGCGTTTTCGTGCGGGGCGTTTTGGTGCGGGGCGTTTTGGTGTGGGCGGCCGCCGCCGTCGGGGCCGTGCGTGCCGGGGCCGTACCCACGGGCGGCCGGCGCGGGCGCGTCCGGTGTGCGCGGCCGGCCGGAAGGCAGGTCACCGCCGGTGCGGGGCCGGCCCGGTGCGTCGACGTGCGGGGTGTGCGCGCCCGGGCTGCCCGGGGTGCCGGTCCAGCCGCCGCCACCGCCGGTGCGCGGGGAGCCGCCGCCGAGGCCGCCGCTTCCACCCCCGGGTGCGCCGCCGGGCGGCATCCCGCCGCCGCCCGTCATCGGCGCGCCACCCTGCGGCGGGACGCCGGACGCGGCGCCGTCCCCGCCGCGCGGCGACGGGACCGTGCCCGGGTCGCCGGTGCGCGGGGCGGTCGGCGCGGTGCCGCTGGCGGAGGTGGTGCCGTCGGCACGCGGAGGTGCGGCGGCGCTGCTCGGGGTCTCGGTGCCGGCGTGCGAACCGGGCGCGGCGGGCGAGGAGCCGGAGTGCGTGGGCGATGGACCGCTGTCGCCGCCCCGCGCCGGGGACGGACTGCTGTCGCCCGCGTGCGAGGGAGAGCTGTCCGCGGCGCGGGAGGGCGTGTTGTCGCCGGCGCGGGTGGGCGAGGGGCTGGAGTCGCTGGTGTGGGACGGCGTGCTGTCGCTGCCGCGGGTGGGCGAGGGGCTGGAGTCGCCGGTGTGGGACGGCGTGCTGTCGCTGCCGCGGGTGGGCGAGGGGCTGGAGTCGCCGGTGTGGGACGGCGTGCTGTCGCTGCCGCGGGTCGGCGACGGGCTCGAATCGCCCGCGTGGGAAGGCGATCGAGTCGGCGACGGGCTGCTGTCGCCCGCGTGCGACGGGCTCGAATCCCCGGTGTGGGAGGGCGAACTTTCGCCTGAGCGCACCGAAGACGGGCTGCTGTCCGGCGATCCGTCACCGCTGTGCGCCGACGGGGAACTGTCCCCGTCCGGCGAACCGGATCCGTCCCGGCTCGAACTCCGGCGCGCTGCCGGATCCGGCGACGAGTCCGTGTTCATCGGGTCGGAACTCGGCGAATCCCCGTCCGCGTGGCCGGGATCGCCGGAGTCGGTCGACGAAGTCTCGCCGCTGTGCGAACCGTCCCCCTCGCCGCTGTGGGAACCGTCGCCGCCGGAGGAACCGTCGCCGTCGCCGGAGTGCGAGCTTTCGCCGTCCCCACCGGAAGAACCTTCGCCGTGGGCACGCGCGTGGACGCCGCCACCCTCCCCCTTGGGGATCTTGTGGACGAAGCCGCCTTCCTTGACCTTCAGCCCGTCGAGCCCGCTGACCTTGCCCAGCACCTTGCCGAAGACCTTCGCGATCTTCTCGAAGATGTCGACCAGCTTCGACAGCAGCGGCGACACCTTGCGGATCGTGTCGGTGAGCTTCTTGAGCAGCTCGCCGATCTTCTTGCCCCACTTGGCGATCGCGGCCGACGCCTGCGCCACCACGACCGGCGTGCCGAAGCCGAGGGAGAAGACCTCTTCCATCACCCAGGCGATCAGCTTGCCGACCAAGTCCGCGATCAGCTGCCGCACGGTCTCGCGCACGAACGAAACGACCTGGCCCATGATCATCGTGACCGTGCTGATCGCGCCGGCCACCGTTGCCGCGCCGGACAACGCGTCGCTGTGCTCGGCGGCGAACTTGCGGTACGCGTCGGCGCCGTCACCGGTCCAGCCGGTGGTGCCGTTCTTGACCGCGTTGTCGAAGTCGGTCTTGCGCTCGCCCAGTGCCTTCGAGACGTTGCCCCAAGTGTCCGCATAGGACTGGATCACCGGCGGGTTGCCCGCGACGGAGTCGAGCATGTCCTTCAGCGGCTGGATGTGCTCCATCAGGAACGACGCCACCGACGACATCAGGTACCCGAACGGGTCGACCGCGGCACCCGCGATCTCCCCGGCCAGGCTGAGCACGCCCAGCCCGCCGGAAACCCAGTCGCCGTCCTTGATCCCGTTGAACGCGTCCATCGACGACTCGGCGATGCCGATGCCGCCGGCCCAGCCGTAGTCACCGTTGCCCGCGGTGAACGCGCCCGGCCCGTCCGGGTCCGCCTTGGCGTCGACGACGAGCGGGTTGCCCTCGGGCATCACGCACCGCCCGCGGACTTGTTCAGGTCGTCGGCCACCCCGGCCTCGTACTTGTGGTACGCCGCCGCGGCTTCGCGGACCTTGCCGGAGACGGCGGTCATCGCCTGCACGGCGTCCTTGAGCGCGTCGATCCCGTACTGCTCGACGGGGTCGAGCATCATCCGGAACGGCTGGCAGAGGATGCCGTACGCGTCGGTCGGCATGCTGACCTGGTTCGCCGCGTCGACGGCCTGCTGCAGCCCGTCACCGATGGCGTCGAGCTGCTTCGCGTGCGCCGTGAGGTCGGTGCTGAGTTCCACGTCCGTCACTGTTCCCCCTCAGGAAAGAATCGGTCCGCCGAAGTCGTCGTCATCGTCGTTGTCGGTCGGACGCCGGCGCCGGAGCGGCGGCTGTTGCTGCTGCGGCGGCGCGGGCGGCGGCGGGGTGCGCGGCTGCTCGTCGTTGTCCTCCGGCAGGAACCGGCGGACGCGGTCGGGCTCCGGGAACGCGGGTTCGGGCTCCGGCGGCGGTTCCGGGAAGGTGCTCTGCGCCTCGCGGACGATCTCCACCGCGGCCTGGTCGCCGGTGCCGGTGGTCTCGGTCATGGCCTGCTGCAGCAGCTCCGGGATCCGGGCCTGCGCGCGCTGCACCAGCTGCATCACCTGCGCCGACACCTCGGCCATCCGCTTCCCGGCGGCGGCTTCGGTGATGACGAGGTTCTTCAGCAGGCCGCGCGAATCGACGGTCACCTGGACCGTGCCGTCCTTCGACCGCTCGGTGACCGACTGGTCCTGCATGCGATCGGCCAGCGCCTGGTACCGCGCGGCGTTCTCCTCGAGCCGCTTGGTCCAGTTGTCGATCATCGCGTCGCTGGCGTCGATGCTGTCCGGCATCCCGGCCCCTTCTCTCTGCTTCTCCACACTGACGGTTCCGGGGAGCAGTCGGTTCCCGACTGTGTCCCTCGAAACGCGTCAAAGGCCACCATAGGGGACCCGGAGGTGCCCGATGGTGGCCTTCGCCGTTTCGTGAAACTACAGGTTGCCGCGGCGCTCCTGCTCGCGCTCGATCGCCTCGAACAGGGCCTTGAAGTTGCCCTTGCCGAAGCCGAGCGAGCCGTGGCGCTCGATCAGCTCGTAGAAGACGGTCGGACGGTCGCCGATCGGCTTCGTGAAGATCTGCAGCAGGTAGCCGTCCTCGTCGCGGTCGACCAGGATGCTGTGCTCCTTGAGCGTCTCGATCGACACGCGGACGTTGCCGATCCGGGCGCGCAGCTCCGGGTCTTCGTAGTACGACGCCGGGGTGTCCAGGAACTCGACGCCGGCGGCGCGCATCGCGGTGACGGTCGCGATGATGTCGTTGGTGGCCAGCGCGATGTGCTGGCAGCCGGCGCCGCCGTAGAACTCGAGGTACTCGTCGATCTGCGACTTCTTCTTCGCGACGGCGGGCTCGTTCAGCGGGAACTTGACCCGGTGGTTGCCGTTCGAGACGACCTTGCTCATCAGCGCCGAGTACTCGGTCGCGATGTCGTCGCCGACGAACTCCGCCATGTTCACGAAGCCCATGACGCGGTGGTACCAGTCGACCCAGTAGTCCATCTTGCCGAGCTCGACGTTGCCGACGCAGTGGTCGACGGCCTGGAACAGCCGCTTCGGCGCGCCTTCCGGCCGCTTGATCGTGCTCTCGCGCGGCTCGTAGCCGGGCAGGTAGACGCCGGTGTAGCGCGACCGGTCGACCAGCGAGTGGCGGGTCTCGCCGTAGGTCGCGATCGCGGCGACGCGCACGGTGCCGTGCTCGTCGGAGACGTCGTGCGGCTCCTCGAGGACGGTCGCGCCCTGCGAACGGGCGTGCTCGACGCACTTGTCGACGTCGGTGGTCTCCAGCGCCAGGTCGATGACGCCGTCGCCGTGCTTGCGGTGGTGGTCGAGCAGCGGCGAGTCCGGCTTCACGCCGCCGGTGATGACGAACCGGGCCGAGCCGGACTTGAGGACGTAGGACTTGCGCTCGAAGTCGCCGGTCTCGGGGCCCGAGTAAGCGATGAGCTGCATCCCGAACGCGATCTGGTAGTACCAGGCCGTCTGGGTGGCGTTGCCCGCGATGAACACCACCGCGTCCATGGCCTTGACCGGGAACGGGTCGGTCGAGGCGTCGTGGTCGACAAGCCCGACGAGCTGACGCAGCTGGTCATAGCTGACGTCGTCGAGGCCGCTCTGGGGTTCGGCAGTCTGGGTCATACCTCGAAGGATCGACCCTATGAGGCAAGATGTGCAATGGTCTCAGTTTTTACTGGACAACATGCTTGGTGACGGCCGGACAACGGCTGTCATCGTGGACAACTTGTGCAGGGAGAGAGCAATGTCGGAGAACCTCGACGCGTTGGACGCGCGCCTGCTGCTGTTGCTCACCGACTCCCCCCGGCTGGGGGTGCTGGAGAGCGCCCGCCGGCTGGGGGTCGCGCGCGGGACGGTCCAGGCGCGCCTCGACCGCCTGACCGACCGCGGCATCCTCGGCGGCTTCCCGCCGGAGCTCGACCTGGCGGCGATGGGCTACGAGCTGACGGCGTTCGCGGTGCTGGAGATCGCCCAGGGCCGCCGCGCGGAGGTGGCGGAAGCGCTTTCGGCGATCGACGAGGTCTGCGAAGTCCACGCGACGACCGGCCAGGGCGACCTGTTCGTGCGGATGGTGGCGCGGGGCAACGACGACCTGCAACGGGTGATCGACGAGGTGGTGGGGGTCCCGGACGTGCTGCGGACGTCGACGTCGATCGCTTTGTCGACCCCGGTGCCGCCGCGGGTCCGCCCCCTGCTCGAACGCACTGCCGGTCGTGAGTGAGAAACAGGGTTCTAACCCTCCGTGACCTGAACGAGTGTTCGGTGACAACTGCTGTGACAACCGGAGCTTCGCTCCGGGCCGGGGGCTCC
>NZ_JBFBAG010000061.1:0-60139 GCF_040682155.1 Amycolatopsis sp. NPDC051371 | reverse complement strand
GCGAGGTCACGGCGGGGCCGCGGCGGCTCGGCGGCTTCGGGCAGAGCGTCCACTTCGGACACGGCGCTGTCAGACACGGGTTCGCTCCCTCGTGCATAACAGTGTTAGAACACTGTTACGCACTCACGACGGGATCGGTCAGGTGCAGTTGACGCCGGCCTGCTTGTAGTTGTCCTTGTTGACGATCGTGGTCTTCGCGATCGTCTCCGCGGGCAGCGCCTTGCCGTTCTTCACCTTGTCCACCAGCACCTGGATCGCCGAGCGGCCGACCTCGGCGCCGGAGATGTAGAGCGCGGACTTGTTGCCGGTGTCCTTGCCGGCCGCCCAGTCCTTGCAGTCCAGGTACGCGCCGAGCCCGACGCCGATGATGTTGTTCGCCTGAACGCCCGAGTTGGCGAGCGCGGTGACGACACCGGTCTCGTTCTCGTCGTTGCAGCCCCAGACCACCCAGTGCTTGACGCCCGGGTTGGAGCCGATCACCGCGCCGGAGCGGTTCTGCGCGTCGACGGGGGAGTTGTCGGTACCGACGTCGATCACCTGGACACCGGGGTCGCCGGCCTTCGCGAACGCCGACTTCGCGGCGTTGACGCGGTCCGTGCAGACGCTGAGGTCCTGCTTGTAGGCGCTGATGATCTTGGTGTCGGCGGCGGTCCAGCCGGCGGCCTTGAACAGCTTCCCGGCCTCGGTGCCGACCGAGTCGCCCATCTGGCTGCCGTTGAAGCCGACGAACGGGGCCTTCGCGCCGGTGCCGTCCTTGATGACGTCGTCGGAGGCGATGATCGGGATGCCCGCGCTCTTCGCCTTGTCGATCACCTGCGGGCCGATGGCCTGGTCCGGGACGACGATGGCGACGCCGTTCGCGCCCTGCGCGACCGCGGCGTCCAGCTCGGTGATCGCCTTGTTGGCGTCTTGGCCGAGGTTGACGACCTTGAGCTCGACGCCGAGCTCCTTCGCCTTCTCCTGCGCCCCCTGCGCCTGCTCGACGAAGTACTGCTGGTCACCCTGTTTCTGCAGGTAGTAGAGGGTGATCTTACCGTTGGCGGGTGCCTGCTGCGTCGGTGCGGCGGTGTCCTTGCCGGAGGAGCAGGAAGCCATCAGGACGCCGGAAATCAAACAACAACCAACAACGCTCCAGGTGCGCAGCCTGTGCGAGTGTGGGGACATCGTTGCTCCCAAGGAGGCCGGGGTTCGAGTGGCGCGTGGGGGCGCCGCTGGGTGACTGGTATTACAAAACACCCGTTCGTGCAGCGTCAAGCCGCAGTTAGCGGAGCGATACCTACTCTGCGTAGTTGCATCGTGGCACGCGCCCGAGTGATTTATCGTATTTTTTCGGCGCTGTCCTGCGCGTTGTCCGGTTTTGTCCAGTGACAATGTTCTGATCGGTGTTGTCGACTGTGGTGGAAGTTTCCGTTGACCGGGAGGGTGCGCGTGTCGGGTTCGTCCGGATGGCAGGATGGCCGGACCACACCAGCAGGGGGACCGATGACGAAGCTCCGCGTCGCCGCGCTCGCCGGGGTCGCCGTCCTGGTGGCCGCGTGCAGCAGTCCGCCGCAGTCCGGCCCGGCGCCGACGCCGTTCCCGGAGACGCCTGCTTCTTCGCCGGAAGCGGCCCCGGACGGCTCGTTCAGCGTCGTCGCGACCGGCGACGTCCTCATCCACCCGGCGCTGACCGAGCAGGCCGAGGCCGACGGCAAGGGGAAGATCGACTACCGGCCGCTGCTCGCCGGGATCAAGCCGCTGATCTCCGGCGCCGACCTCGGGATCTGCCACCTCGAGACGCCACTGGCGCCGGAAGGCGGCCCGTACAGCGGGTACCCGTCGTTCAGTGCGCCGCCCGAGATCGCGGACGCGCTCAAGGACACCGGCTACGACACCTGCTCGACGTCGTCCAACCACACGATCGACCAGGGCGCCGACGGCGTGAAGCGGACCCTGGACAAGCTCGACGCCACCGGCATCAAGCACACCGGCTCGGCGCGGTCGGCCTCGGAGGCGGCGAAACCGCTGGTCCTCGACGTCCACGGCGTGAAAGTTGCGCAGGTGTCGTACGCCTTCGGGTTCAACGGCATCAAGGTGCCGGCCGGGAAACCGTGGCTGGCCAACCAGATCGACGTCGACGACGTCCTGGCGGCGGCTCGCAAAGCACGTGAAGCCGGCGCGCAGGTCGTGATCGCGAGCCTGCACTGGGGCGTGGAGTACCAGCACGACCCGACGGCCGAGCAGCGGTCGCAGGCCAAGAAGCTCCTGGCGTCGGACGACATCGACCTGATCGTCGGCCACCACGCGCACGTGGTCCAGCCGTTCGAGAAGATCGGCGACAAGTGGGTCGCCTACGGGCTCGGCAACAGCGTCGCCCGCCACTCCGAACCACGCGGCGACACGGAGGAAGGTGCGGCGGCCCGCTTCCGCTTCGTCCGCGACGGCGACCGCTGGAAGGTCGACAAGGCCGAGTACATCCCGACGTACATCAAGCTCGACGCCCCGATCCGCCTGATCGACTTGTCGACATCGCCGGCGTCCACGCAGGTCACGAAGGCCCTGGGAGACACGGACAAGAACATCCTGAGCCTCGACGCGGACAAAGACGGCCTCACCCGCCCCGGCAAGTAACCCGTAACTCCCGTGATCAGAGCCGTAACTCGCGTGATCAGAGACGGAACTCGCGAGTTACGGCTTCAATCACGCGAGATCGGTCCCTGATCACGCGAGTTACGGGGTTCAGTGGGTGCGGGTGGTGATCAGGCGGGCCAGGGCCGCCAGTTCCGCCGCCGGGCGGGGGACCGGGTTCACCGCCGCCAGCTCGCGCAGTCCCTTCGCGACCAGCGCCGCAGCCTGGGCCTGGCTCCACTGGCGGCCGCCGGCCTCGTCGACGAGCGTGGCCGCGAGGGCCAGCTCGACGGCGTCCAGCGGATCGGTCCCGGAGTACAGCGTCGCCAGCTCCGCGCCCGCCGTCGTGCCGGACGACAGCGCCGTCACCACGGGGAGCGACTTCTTGCGGTTCTGCAGGTCCGAGTACACCGGCTTGCCCGTCTCGGCGGGGTCGCCCCAGATCCCGAGCAGGTCGTCGACGTGCTGGAACGCCAGCCCGATCGACCGGCCGAACTCGCCGAACCGCGGCACCGCCTCGGGCCGGCCGGCGAGCAGCGCGCCCAGCTCGCAGGACGCGCCGATCAGGGCCGCCGTCTTGCCGCCGGCCATGAGGACGCACTCCGCCGGCGTGACGTCGTCGCGCTGCTCGAAGTCGAGATCGGCCGCCTGGCCTTCCAGCAGTTCGAGGACACCCTGGGACAGCACTCTCGCGCCCTCGGGCGTCAGCTGTTCGAACGCCACGCTCAGCAGCGCGTCCCCGGCGAGCACCGCGGGCCCGGTGCCGAAGACCGTCCACGCGGTCGGCCGGTGCCGCCGGGTGGTGTCGCCGTCCATGACGTCGTCGTGCAGCAGTGAAAAGTTGTGCACGAGCTCGACCGCGACGGCCGCGGGCACGGCGTCCGCGGGGACGCCGCCCGCGGCCTCCGCGCACAGCAGGACGAGCGCCGGCCGCAGCGCCTTGCCGCCGTCCGCGGACGACGGCGCGCCCTCGGCGTCTTCCCAGCCGAAGTGGTAGCCGGCGATCCGCCGCATCGCCTCGGGCAGCCGCTCGGCCGCGGCACGCAAAGCCGGGTCGACCAGGCTCTTGCTCCACGCGAGGACGTCGGCGAGCGGGCGGGCGGCGGTCCGGGAGTCCATGGTCGTCATGAGCGGCCGATCTCGACGTCGTCGAGGACGCCGAGCGCGTCCGGGACGAGCACGGCGGCGGAGTGGTAGGCACTGACCAGGTAGGACGTCACGGCGCGGTCGCTGATGCCCATGAACCGGACGTTGAGGCCGGGCTGGTACTCGTCGGGCAGGGACTGCGGGCGCAGGCCGATGACGCCGGCGTCGTCCTCGCCGGTGCGCATGGCCAGGATCGACGTCGTGCCGGTGTCGGTGACGGGGATCTTGTCGCACGGCAGGATCGGGACACCACGCCAGGCCTGGACGCGCTTTCCGTCGAGGAGAGCCGGGGCCGGGTAGACGCGTGCCCGGGTGCATTCGCGCCCGAACGCGGCGATGGCGCGCGGGTGGGCGAGGAAGAACTTCGTCTTGCGGCGCCGGCAGAGCAGGTCGTCCAGGTCCAACGGCGTCGGTGGCCCGCTGCGGGTGGTGAGGCGGTGCTTGAGGTCGACGTTATGCAGCAGCCCGAACTCGGTGTTGTTGACCAGTTCGTGTTCTTGCCGTTCCCGCAACGCTTCCACGGTGAGCCGGAGCTGTTGCTCGAGCTGGTTCATGGGGTTGTTGTAGAGGTCGGTGACGCGGTTGTGGACGCGCAGGACGGTTTGGGCGACGGCGAGGTCGTACTCGCGGGGTGAGGGGTCGTAGTCGACGTAGGTGCCCGACAACATCGGCTCGCCGTCGTGGCCGGCCGACAGGTCGATGCTCGCCTCACCGGCCTTGTTCTGCGGCTTCCGCGGCCGGCCGATCGCCTCGGCGACGTGGGTCCGCAGCGACTCCGACCGGCCGTTGAGCCGTGCGTACGCGGAGGCGGGCAGCACCAGCGCGATGACGCGGGTCGCGGCGCGGGCGGTGAACGTCCACCTCGCGTCGTCGCGGGCGAGGACTTCGGCGCCGAAGTGGTCCCCGTCGGTCGCGGTGCCGAGGGTGACTTCGTCGCCGTACTCGCCGCGGCCGTGCTGCGTCACTTTGCCGTGGGCGATGAGGATCAGCGTGTCGAGCGGCTCGCCGGCCGTGGTGATGGTGGCGCCGGCTTCGTACTCGCGTTGTTCGAAGGCCTCGGCGAGGGCGCTCAACGCCGTCTCGTCGCCGAAGCCGCGCAAGAGTTCGAGTTCGGTGAGTTCGGCCGGCACGACCTGGACGCGGGCGCCCGTGGTGTAGAAGCTGACTTTGCCGTCGCCGATGGTGTAGGTGAGGCGGCGGTTGACGCGGTAGCTGCCCGCCGGGACGTCGACCCAGGGGAGCTGGGAGAGCAGCCAGCGGGTGGTGATGCCGCGCATCTGCGGCAGCGTCTTGGTCGTCGTGGTGAGCGTCCGCGCGGCCTTGACACCCAGGGACAACGGCGGTGACGACGGTTCTTCGGTGACGGTCAAGGGTTCACGCGCCGATCGGGTTCGGGTGCTTCGGGGGGACGGGCGCCCGCGGGCTTGCGCACGACCCGGGCCGCGGCGGTGCCGAGCCCGGTCGGCCCGAAGGCCGACGGCGGCAGGCCGGGCCCGGGGCGCGGCGGTTCCGCGTCGGGCTTGCGGGGCGGGGTCGCGGGCTCCGGCATCACGCCTCCCGGCCGAGTTCGGCGCTTTCCAGCACGGCCAGCGCGTCCGGGACCAGCACGGCCGCGGAGTAGTAGGCCGACACCAGATACGACATGATCGCCTGCTCGGACACGCCCATGAACCGCACGTTGAGCCCGGGCTGGTACTCGTCCGGCAGCCCGGTCTGGTGCAGCCCGACCACGCCTTGGGCCTGTTCGCCGGTGCGCATCAGCAGGATGGAGCTGGTGCGGGTGTCGGTCACGGGGATCTTGTTGCAGGGCAGGATCGGGACGCCGCGCCAGGCGGGGACGTGGTGGCCGCCGACGTCGACGGCGTCGGGGTAGACGCCGGCTTTGGTGCATTCCCGGCCGAACGCGGCGATGGTCTTGGGGTGGGCGAGGAAGAACCCGGGGTCCTTCCACACCAGCGCGAGCAGTTCGTCGAGGTCGTCGGGGGTGGGTGGGCCGGTGCGGGTGGGGATGCGCTGGGCGAAGTCGGCGTTGTGCAGGAGCCCGAAGTCGGTGTTGTTGATCAGTTCGTGTTCTTGGCGTTCCCGTAGCGCTTCGACGGTCAGCCGGAGCTGTTGTTCGATCTGGTTCATCGGCTGGTTGTAGAGGTCGGCGACGCGGGAGTGAACCCGCAGGACGGTCTGGGCGACCGAGAGTTCGTATTCGCGGGGTCGGGCGTCGTAGTCGGCGAAGGTGCCGGGGAGTGCGGGTTCGCCGTCGTGGCCGGAGGCGAGGGCGATTTCGGCTTCGCCGTGGTCGTTGCGGGCACTCGAGCCGCCGGCGGTGAACGCGTCGAGGTGGGCTTGGAGGGTTTCCGAGCGGGACAGCACGTCCTCGAACACCGGCCTGGGCAGGGCGAGGACGGTGCAGGTGGTGACGGCTTTGGCGGTGTATTCCCAGATCGCGTCGCTGCGGATGAGGGTGGTTTCGCCGAAGTAGTCGCCGTCGGCGAGGGTGCCCAGGACGGTCTGGTCGCCGTAGGCGCCGGTGCCGACTTTGGTGATCTTGCCGTGGGCGATGAGGAACACCTGGTCGGCCCGGGACCCGAACTCGACGAGGGCGTCGCCGGGCTGGTACTCGTGCTGGGAGAAGCGGGAGGCCAGTTCGGCGAGGACCTCCTCGTCGTCGTAGCCGCGTAGCGGCGCCAGCTCGCCCAGCTCCGGCGGGATCACCCGCACCTCGGCGCCGGTGGTGGTGAAGGTGACCCGGCCGTCGCCGACGGCGTAGGAGAGGCGGCGGTTGACGCGGTAGGCGCCGCCGGAAACCTCTACCCAGGGCAGCAGCTTGAGCAGCCAGCGGGAGGAGATGCCCTGCATCTGCGGGACCGACTTGGTCGTCGTGGCCAAGGTGCGGGCCGCGGCCCGTCCGAGGCTCAGCGGTGCCTGGTCGGAGTCCACCGGGTCGGTGACAGTCACAGAGAACCACCCAATCATTCGGAAGCCGGGAATACCCAAGCTGGCAACGAAGAATCAACATAGCAACGGCGTCCGGCCGCACAATGACACGATCGGGTCGGCGGGACGATCACCTGATTGGTTTCCGGCTATTTCGGGCAGCATCTCCCGTTGGATGGCCGCCGGTCATCACCCGCCGTTCCGGGCCGTCACCCGGTCGGGAACATCCGGGCTCGTAAGGGGAATCCGTCGTCGCAGTGGGGAGCGGTGCGGGCTGCCCCGGGTCCGGTGAACTGCGCCGAACCGGCTATGGTCGCGGCCTGGGTGAGGCCACTCGGATGAATCGAACAATTCTCGGTTGTCCGCCCGGAAATGGGTGACTAACTTGAGCGATCCGGCGGTGCATCCGCCCGGCGGGAAAGGACGTGGATGAACATCTTCGTGGCCGGCGGTCTCTGGGTGGCCGGCGCGGCCCTCGTCGGGGGCGTGATCGCGTATCTCGTCCGCCGCTTCGGCTGGGACGAGGGACGGCCGGACAACAACGACGCCGCGGGCCAGGTGTTCACCATCGTCGGCGGGCTGCACGCGGTGCTGGTGGCGTTCGTGCTCATCTCGCTGTTCGACTCGGTCGGCGCCGCGAGCCAGGACGCGCAGACCGAGGCGGACAGCCTGGTCGCGGTGACGTGGGCGGCCGACGCGCTGCCGGCCGAGACGAAGGACCGGGTGCACCAGCTCGCCATCGCCTACGCGCAGACCGTCGCCCAGCAGGAGTGGCCGCGGCTGTCCGACGGCGGCGAGATCCCCGCCACGGGCTGGACGCAGCTGGACCAGATGCGCCAGGCCGTCGCGGCCGCCGACGTCGACGGCGACTGGCAGATCGACCGCAAGACCGAGGCGAGCAACCAGCTCTGGTCGGTCTACCAGGCCCGTACGCAGCGGCTGAACAACGCCACCGGCGGCGGGGTCGGGGCGGTCGTCTGGTTCGCGCTGATCCTCGGCAGCCTGATCACCGCGATCCTGCTGCCCAACCTCTTCGGCGGCACGCGGCTGGCCGCGCACGTCATCATCGTCTCCACCCTGGCCGGCACGATCACGTTGCTGCTGTTCGCGATCCACCAGCTGCAGAACCCGTTCAGCGGGGGCGCGAAGATCCCGCCGGAGGCGTTCACCGGCGCGCTGGCAAGGCTGGCTTGACCGGCAGGCGGGCCCGCTGGGCGGCGATGCTCGGCGTGGCCGCGGCGGTCTCGGCCGTGCTGGCGGCGACGGGCTGGCTCGCGCCCGCGTCCACCCGCCACCCGGCGGCGGCCCCGGCCCCGGACGGCTGCACGATCCTGCAGGCGGAGAACGAACGCTACGGCGCGCCGACGACGTTGCGGCTGCTGTCCCTGCCCGACGGAGCGACGAAGCGCCTGACCCAGGCGGGGTACTGGATCAACGCGATGGGCTACTCGGCTTCGCAGGGCGTCGTCTACGGCGTCGCCGACGGAACGCGCCGCGGCCGGTACGAGCACGGTGCGCACGCGGTGCGGATCGACGCGTCGGGGTCGGTGACGGACCTCGGCGTGGTCGGCCGGGCGGGCGCGCGGCGTCCGGTGTGGAGCCAGGTCACCGGGGCGACGGCGGGCGCGATCGCCGGGAACCGCTGGTACGTGCGGCAGAACAGCGATCTGTACACAGTGGACATCGACCCGGCTTCCGCGGACTACGTGCGGGTGGTGCACCGGACGGCGTTGCGGCCGGTGTCGCTCGCGGTGGGGGTCGACGACTTCGCGTACGACTCGTCGTCCGGCCTGCTCTACGGGGTCTCGGCGTCTTCGCGTGGGGACAGTTCGGTGGTGACGCTGGATCCGTCGACGGGGAAGGTCATGGTGGTGCCGGGGCTGCGGTTCCCGCCCGGGGGCGCGTACGGGTCGGTGGTGCTCGGGCCGGGGACGATCTACGCGACGGCGAACCGGGACGCGCGCCGGAGCGTGACTTACCGGCTGGCCCGGGACGGTTCGGGCCCGGCGGTCGAGGTGTCGACCGGGCCGGCGCTGGTGAGCGGGGACGCGGCCGGGTGTTTCGCCGAGGCCGCTCCGCCGCCGCCCCCGCCGAACCCGCCCACGACGATCTCGGAGTCCCCGACCTCGGCTCCTCCTTCTCCGCCGCCGAACTCGCCACCGCCCAATTCACCGCCGCCCAATCCGACGCCACCTCCTTCGACGACGCCGACCACGCCGACGACGCCGGCGCCGGAGCCCCCACCGCCGTCGCAGCCGCCGCCGGTGGAGCAGCCGGCGGCGGTGGTCTCGACCCCGACGCCCACCCCGACCTCGGTCGTCACGCCGACGCCGAGGGCCGTGGAGCCGGTACCGCCACCGTCGAAGCGGCACGCGCAGCCGACGGAGAAACCGGAGCCGGTGGTCGAGGGCACAGCGGTGAAGACGCAGGAGAAACGCCGTTGGGGTCTGACGGCGTTGATCCTGGTCCTGGGCGGCGGAGCCGCGGTCGGCCACGTCCGCCGGCACCGCTGACGTGGTGCGGCAAACCCACTGGCCCGACCGTTAACGCCCCGGCCTTCTCGAAGCCGGCCGATGTCCACTTCGGCCACGAAGACTCCTCCTCCGGCGCCGTCTACGCGCCGGAGGAGGAGAAACGGGATGAAGCGGGTAACGATCGCCCTGGTCGCCGGGGTGCTGGCGCTGCCACTGGCCGCCGGTCCGGCGGAGGCGCACGACCACGGGCCGCGGGCGAAGGACGACCACCTCCGCACCCACACCGGGCGGACCCTGACCGCCGGCCTGCTCGGCAACGACCGCGCCACCGCCGTCGTCCGGCACACCGCCGCCGCGCACGGGACCGTCGACGTCGCCGCCGACGGCACGCTCCGGTACACCCCCGCGCCCGGCTTCACCGGCCGGGATTCCTTCACCTACACCGTTTCCGACGCGGTGAAGCTCTACCCGACCACACTCAAGCCCCTCGCCACCATCGGCGGCGTGCCGATCAAGGGCGGCGCGTACGGCTCCGCGCTCACCCCCGTGCCCGGCGGGAAGAACGAGTTCTACGGCCTCACCGACCGCGGCCCGAACGTCGACGCCCCCGACGGCGGCAAGATCGAGCCGCTGCCCGCGTTCACCCCCGCGATCGGGAAGTTCCGGCTCCGCGACGGCAAGGCCGTGCTGGAAAAGGCCATCCCGCTGCGCGCCCAGGACGGCACGCCCTACAACGGCCAGGTCAGCCCGCTCGCGGACACCGGCGAAAAGATCGTCGACCTCAACGGGAACGTCCTGCCGAAGTCGGCGAACGGCTACGACTCCGAAGGCCTGGTCGCGCAGAAGGACGGCACCTTCTGGGTCTCCGACGAGTACGGCCCCTTCATCACCCACTTCGGCCGCGACGGCCGGGCGATCGAGCGCCTCTCGCCGTTCGACGGCTCGCTGCCCGCCGAGCTGAAGTACCGCGTGCCCAACAAGGGTATGGAAGGCCTCGCGCTGACCCCGGACGGCCGGGCGCTCGTCGGCGTCATGCAGTCGGCGCTGCAGCAGCCGGACCTGACGAAGAAGCCGGGCAACGTCACCACGCTGCGGATCGTCACCGTCGACCTGCGCACCCGCGCCACGCACGAGTACCTCTACCTGCTCGACGACCCGGACACCACCGGCACCGCGGTCAGCGAGATCACCGCGCTCTCGGCGACGCGTTTCCTGGTCGACGAGCGCGACGGCAAGATGGAGCCGGGCGCGTACAAGAAGCTGTTCGAGATCGACCTGACCGGCGCCACCGACGTCGGCCCGCGGGCCGCTGGGTACGACGCCGTCAAGGGCGGCCTGCTCGTCGGCGGGAAGAGCATCGACGCCTACGTCGGCAAGGACACCACGGCCGACGCGACGAAGGACCTCGCCGCCGCCGGGATCAGGCCGGTGAGCAAGAAGCTGTACCTGGACCTGGGCGCGCTCGTGAGCGGGCTCGACCCGAGCGGTGGCTTCTTCGGGCACGACAAGGTCGAAGGGGTCGCGACGACCGACGGTGGCCGGACCCTCGTGATCAGCAACGACAACGACTTCGGCATCGACGGCGTGACGAACGCGGCCCCGCCGTACGCGCTGCACCCGAAGACGCTGCCGGACGGCCGCCAGGACGACGGCGAGTACCTCGCGGTCGACACGGCGAAGCTCCCGGCGGCGACGAGCACCGCGACGGTCACGATCGACGTGCGGTAGCCGTCAGTACTTGAACTGGTCGACGTTGTCGGCGGTGATGAGCAGCGGATCGCCCAGCAGGACGGTCTTCGACGCGGCGTCGTACTTCACCGCCGGCAACTCCAGGCTCACCTTGTTGACGGCCTGGAGTGGCTTGCCGTCGGCGATCTGCTTCGCCGTCCACGCGGTCAGCCAGCCGAGCGATTCGACGTTCCACAGCACCGACTGGGAGCACGAGCCGTCGAGCAGGAACGGCTTGATCGACTGCGGCGTCCCGACGCCGACGGTGAACACCTGGCCGATCTTCTGCTGCTCGCGGACGGCCTTCGCGACGCCGGGCGCGGACGTCGTGCACTCGCCGACCATGCCGTCGAGGTCGGGGTGGCGAGCCATCAGCTCCTTGGCGAGGTTCGTCGCGTTGTCCTGGTCTTCGCCCGCGTACACGGTCTCGACGATCTGCGCCTTCGGGTAGTGCGCGGCCGTGTAGGCCTTCTGGACCGAGATCCAGGTGTTGAGGTTTGCCGCGGCCGGGCCGCACGAGACGATCGCGTACTTGCCCGCGTCGCCGGTCCGTTTCATCAGCGCGTCGGTGAGGGCGGCGCCGATGCCCTCGGCGCTGGCCTGGTTGACGAACACCTCGCGCTGCGTGCCGGGCGCGTCGGTGTCCGAGGTGAGCACGTGGATGCCCTTCGCCCGCGCCTCGGCGATGGCCGGGGCGAGCGCGGCGGGGTCGTTCGGCGCGACGACGATGACGTCGACCTTCTTCGCGATCAGGTCACGCACGATGCCGACCTGTTCGGCGGGGTCGACGGTCTTCGGACCGACCGTCGACCACTGCACGCCCAGCTGCTTCGCCGCCTCGAGGCCGCCGGTGTTCATCGCCTGGAAGTACGGGATGTCGGCGACCTTGGGCACGAACGCGATCCGCGTCGCCGCCGGCGCGGGGCCGCCGCCGCTGCCCAGCTGCTCCGAGCAGCCCCCGAGCGCGAGCGCCGCACCCAGGAGCAGCGTCGCGACCAGCCGGGACTTCTTCGTCGGCCCTCGCATCCCCACCCAATCCTCAGGACTTCCGAACGGTCTGCGCGCGGTGGAGACCAAGGGGGAAGGTAGGGCCCCGCGTAACTGTGGTCAACGGGATGTGCGCAAAGGGTTACGGAAGCGAGTTCTACCTGGTGGGTTTCTGGCGGGGATTCGCCTGGTCGGCGGCTTTGGACACGATGAGTGACGACAAATCATCGAAGTGTCACCCGGCGCTGTGTTTGTGGCACGCGAGACAGGCACCTTGATACCCCATGGGGGTATAGTGACGGCATGAGCGAACAGCACGGAGCTTCGTGGACGACAGCGATCCAGGCGACCCTGCACTGCCTGACCGGCTGTGCGATCGGCGAGGTGCTCGGCATGATCCTCGGCACGGCGTTCGGCTGGCACAACGCGGCGACCGTCGTCCTGTCGATCGTCCTCGCGTTCGTCTTCGGCTACGGCCTGACCATGCGGGGCGTCCTGAAGTCGGGGCTGAGCCCGGCGGCGGCGTTCAAGGTCGCGCTGGCCGCGGACACCGTGTCGATCGCCGTCATGGAGCTGATCGACAACACCGTCGTCGTGGCGATCCCGGGGGCGATGGACGCCGGCCTGGCCAGCGTCCTGTTCTGGCTGGCGCTGGCGGTTTCGCTGGCCATCGCGTTCGTGGTCACGGTGCCGGTGAACAAGTGGATGATCGGGCGCGGCCTCGGCCACGCGAAGGTGCACGCGCACCACCAGCACTGACGCGTCCGGGGAGGTGGCGGCCTCCCCGGCGGGTCAGACGCTGGACAGGTCGACGGCGCGGTCGACCTTCCGCCGGTCGAGCACCCGCAGGATGCCTTCCAGCAGGTAGTAGTCGGCGTAGGGGAGTGACACCTCGATGCCGTCCTCGGCCGGCCGGTTGCGGGTGCAGCGCGCGACGCTCGCCTCGGCCCGGGTGGACTTCGTCGTCAGGCACGTCTGCGAGATCGCCGAGAGGATCCGCAGGGCGCTGTCCCGGTACTGCGAGCGGTGCGTGATCTCCGCGAGGTCGAGCAGGCCACAGGCCATGATCACCCCGGCGGAGGCGTCCTTGACGTCGTTCGGTGCCTGCGGCGCGAGGTAGTCCCACACCGGCACGTGGTCGGACGTCAGGTGCGACAGCGCGAATTCCGCGAGGCGCCGGGCCGTGGTCAGGAACTCCTTGTCACCGGTGCGGCGGTAGATCGTCGTGAACCCGTAGACGCCCCACGCCTGCCCGCGCGACCAGCACGACGTGGGGCTGTAGCCCTGCACCGTGTTGGGCCCGATCGGCGCGCCGGTGACCGGGTCGAAGTCGAAGACGTGCGGGGTCGACCCGTCCGGGCGGACGAAGTTCTTCTGCGCGGTCTTCGCGTGGGCCACGGCGATTTCGAGGTACTGCGGATCCCCGGTCTGCTTGCTCGCGAAGGCCAGCAGGTCGAGGTTCATCATCGTGTCCATGATGACGCGGCCCGCGTCCTTCGGGTCGGTCAGCGAACCCCAGGCGCGGATGAACTTCCCCGCCGGGTTGTAGCGCTTGCTCAGCGACGACGCGGCCTGCACCGCGCCCGCCTTCCACTTGTCGTCGCCGGTGAGCCGCCACGCGGTCACCCACGACGGGTAGAAGAGGAACCCGAGGTCGTGCGTGCCGGTGTCGTTCTGGCGCGGCGCGAGTTTCTCCGCGGACGCCAGTGCGAGGGTCTTGAATTGCTCGTCGCCGCTGTGCAGCCAGGCCAGCCACAACTGGCCGGGCCAGAATCCGCCGACCCAGTCGCCATTCTGCGAATAGGTCCATTTCTCGAACTTCGTGCCGACCGGAAACGCGGTGACGCCGGGGGCCACCGCACGGAGCTTGGCCACTGCGTAATCGGCCGCTTGGCGGAGCGTCCGGGTGACCGATGCCTGGTCGGAGGCATCGAGGGAGGCCGCGGAAGCGGCCGTGGAGGTGGTGGCCGTCGCCGCCACCGCGGCACCGGCCGCGGTGGTCAGCAGGGTTCTCCGGGTAACGCTCACAGGTGCCCGCCATTCCGTGTGGGGAAATGCTCCAGGTGCCCGGAAGTTTTTCACAATCGCCACCGCGTGTACAGCGGGCGGACAGTTGTTCAGGAACGTGAATGATGGACCGGTGAGTGGGATATCCGAAAGGGCGAAGGCCCGGCGGGGGACGCCGGGCCTTCGCTTCTCTCGCGGGGGTGAGGGCAGTCAACCACGCGATACTCGGGGCTCGATCGAGCCGCGGTTCAGCACAGGGGCGCGACCGGTTCGTCGGAGCCGGTCTGCAGGTAGGTGTCCGAGACGTAGTTGTTCGGGCCGATCCGGTCCCAGATGGTGCTGGTGCCGAACGTGCCGGTGACGCTGTCGCCCAGGACGTAGCACTCGATGTTGACCTTGGCGTAGTTCGCCGCGAGGCCCTTGACGGCGGCCGACGTGCTGGCGCTCGCCCGGACGTTCATCGGGTCGCCCGCGGTCTTCACCGTGCCGGTCGGGCCGGTGCCGGTCCACAGGTAGGTGACGTTCACGTAGCCGTTGTCCGACATACCGAGACCGTCCCAGAAGACGCCGTCGGCGAGGTCGATGCCGGCCGGGTTCTGCACCGTGCGGCCGGAGTCGTCCTTCTTGCCGTTGTAGCCCTGCAGGTACGCGGCCTGCGCTTCGGGCGTGCCCTGCGGCAGGTCCTTGAACTCCGAGCGGACCGACGCCGGGTTCCAGTAGTCGTCGCGCTCGTTCCACGGGCCGATCTCCCACACCGGCGCGTACTCGCACTTGCTGCCGTCGGTGCGGCACACCTTGGCGGTGTAGTTGCCGGTTCCCTTGGGGGACACGGACTTGCCGGACGGGAACGAGACGAAGTGGTCGTGGCTGACGATCTTGTGGCCGTTGGCGGTGGTGCCGCCGACGAGTCCTTCGCGGGTGCCGTACACCTTGTAGGTCAGCGCGGTCGTGGCGGCCAGCGCGTTCACCTGCGGGACGCTGTCGGCGCTGAGCGAGAGGCCCCGCACGGCCGGCCGGATGCCGTCGGTGTCGCTGTGCAGGCTGATGCGCGCCTGCACAGCGCTGACGGTGGTCCTGAACGCGGTACCGGCGGGCGTCCACTCGGTCCAGGCGTCCGCCCCGGTGCGGCCGCGGACGTCGACCTCGACCGCGGTGCCCTTCGGGGTGTCGGCGGAAAGTTGTGCGCTGACGCGGTTCGCCGGGGCGCCGAGGGCGTGCTCGGCGGTGACCAAGCTGCCTTCGCTGCCGGCGAAGACCTGCGCGGTTCTGTGCCACGCGGCGTCGGCCAGGGTCAGGGTTCCGCCCGCGCCGGTGACGTTGACGTCGTCGTAGTCCACAGTGGACAGCTGTTCCTGCCAGTTCGCGCCGCTCGTGGTCGCGGCCTGGGCGGGTGCTCCGGCCAGCGCCGTCACCGCCCCGGCGGCCAGAACCGCCGCGGTCACGCGGCCGGCTTTCTTGATCCGGATCATCCCCGGTTCTCCTCTCGCACTCTCGTTCACTCGAACGTGGCGAAAGACTGACGGGGCGGCGTACATGATCCGTACAAGCAGAGCGCCGGGTGGTTGTGCGGCGAGCGCCCCAATGTGGCCTTCGGTGCGCTCAACGCACCCAAGGCGGCCTTCGGTGCGTTGAACGCAACCAAGGCCACATTGGGGCGCGTACGTCAGGCCGAAACGATGTGCGGCGGCTTCTCCACCGAGGCCGCAGGCTCCGGCGGCCGCGACGAAAGCTCGCGCCAGATTGCCAGCGCCCGCTCCGAATAGTCGCGAGACCGCTCCGGCTGCGACAACGCCCGGTGCAGCTCACCGAGCAGCTGCGACACCTCGGCCTCCGACCGCCGGTCCCCGTTCCGCCGGTGCACCGAAAGCGAGTTCACCAGCAGCAGTTGCGCGTGCGCGAAGTCGCCACTGTGGAGGCACAGCTCCCCGAGGTTCTGGTTCGCGTACCCGACACAGTGGTCGTCGCCGAGGTCGGTGAAGATCGCGATCGCCCGGTCGACGTGCTCACGGGCCGCCGCCAGGTTGCCCTGGTGCTGGAACAGCAACCCCAGCCGCTTGTACGCGTGCGCCTCGCGGTGCCGGTCGCCGATCGCCGCCGACAGCTCCAGCGCGTCGGTGAACCAGCGCTTCGCCGCCGCGTAACAGCCGCGCGACATCCAGACCGCGCCCGCGCCCAGGCGAGCCACGGCCTCACCGTGGGGATCGTCGGTCTCCGCGAACAGCTTCAGCGCTTCGTGGCAGTGGTCGAGCGCGCCGTCGTCGTCGCCCTCGATGCGCAGGATCGTGGCCAGCCCGGTCAGCGCGATGCCGACCCCCTGCGCGTCGCCGACCTGCTCGAACAGCGCCCTCGACTCGTCGAACGCGACCCGCGACTGGGCGTATTCGTCCTGGTAGAGCAGGTACTGACCGAGGTTGCGCTGCACGATCGCCTCCGCGCGCAGCGACCCCGTCCGGCGGGCCGCGGCCAACGCGAGAGTGTGCGTGCCGTGCCAGTCGTCCTGGTGGCCGCGCAGGTCGAAGTACGGCGTCAGCGCCGACGCCAGCTGCCAGGCCAGGTCGTCGAAGCCGTGCTCGGCGGCCAGCGACACCGCCGCGACGCTCGTGTGCCGTTCGGCCGCGAACCATGCCGCCGGGTCGTCGGGCAGCACGTCGGCGGGCACGGCCGGGCGCGGCAGCTCGTCGTCGCAGTACATGCCGAAGAAGTGCAGCGGCATCCGCCGCGCGGCTTCCAAAGCCAGCGCGAGGTAGCCGGTAAGGACACGCCGAAGCCCGGCACGCGTCTTCCCCGCGTCACTCTGCTCCGCCAGCTCCACCGCGTACACGCGCAACAGGTCGTGAAGCCGGTAGCGCGGCTGCCCGGCCGAGTCGGAGCCGACGAGCTCGACGAGGTGGCCGTCGACCAGCACGTCGAGGACGTCTTCGGCGTCGCGGCGGCCCAGCACGGCCGCGACCGCCCACGCCGGGAAATGGACCGGCCCGAGCAGCCCGAGCCCGCGGAACGCCGTGGCCGCCGACATCGGCAGCAGGTCGTACGACAGCGTCACGCTCGCGCGGACGGCCAAGTCGCCGACGCGCAGCTCGTCGAGCCGGCGGTGCTCGTCGCGCAGCCGGTCGGCCAGCAGCCGCAGCGTCCAGCCCGGCCGGTTCGTCAGCTTCGCGCCGGCCACCCGGATGGCCAGCGGCAGGTGCCCGCACTGGCGCAGGATCGCCGCGGCGCTCTCCGGTTCGGCGGCCACCCGCTCGGCGCCGACGATGCCTTCCAGCAGCCTCGCGCCTTCGGCCTCGGGCAGCAGGTCGACGTCGACCGGAGTCGCCCCGGCCAGCCCGGGCAGCCGCAGCCGGCTGGTCACCAGCACCGCGCACGCGCCGGCGCCGGGCAGCAGCGGCCGCACCTGCGCGGCGCTGCCGGCGTCGTCGAGCACGATGCACATCCGCCGCCCGGCCAGCCGCGACCGCAGCAGCGCCGAGCGTTCGGCCGGCTCCCGCGGCAGGCCGGCGTCCGGGATGCCCAGCGCCCGCAGCAGTTCCCCGAGCACGCCCATCGGCGCCCGCGGCGACGACGACGTGCCGGCCAGGTCGACGTGCAGCTGGCCGTCGGGGAAGTCGTCGCGCACGGCGTGCGCGACCCGGATGGCGACCGCCGACTTCCCGACGCCGGGAGCGCCGGAAAGCACGACCACGGCAGGCGTGCCCGAGTCCGCGCGTTCGCGCATCAGGGCGGCGACCTCGCGGAGCACGTCGTCGCGGCCGGTGAAGTCCGGCAGGTCGAGCGGCAGCTGGCAGACCGGGACGAAGTCCGCCGGGCGCCCGGCGGGCACGCTTTCGGGCACCAGCGTCGCGCGCAGCTCCCGCAGCCGCGCCCCCGGCTCGGCGTCGAGCTCCTCGCGCAGCACCCGCTCGGCCGATTCGTACGCTTCGACGGCGTCCGCGGTCCGGCCGCCGGCGCGCAGCGCGACGATCAGCTGCGCCCACAGCTCTTCGCGCAACGGGTGCTCGGTGACCAGGCCGCGCAGCTCGGCGACGGCTTCACCGCACCGGCCGAGGTCGATCCGCGCGCGCAGGCGCTGCTCCTGCACCGACAGGCGCAGCTCGGCGAGCCGGGCGACGCTCGCGCCCCAGCTGTGGTCGTGGGGGAGTCCTTCAAGGACTTCGCCGCGCCACAACGCGTCGGCGCGGTCGAGCAGCTTGAGAGCGCTCTCGGCGTCGGCACGATCGAGCGCTTCCTGCGCTTCGCCGGCCAAGGCCGTGAACGCGAGGTGGTCCAGTTCCTCGGGCGACGCGGTCAGCAGGTAGCCGGAGGTCCGGCTGCTGATCCGCTCGCCGAGGTCGGGATCGATCTCGGCGAACCGTCTTCGGAGCGAATGGACGTACGTGCGGATGTTCGCCGCGGCCGAGCGCGGGGCCGCCTGGGGCCACAACACCTCGACCAGCACGTCGGCGGACACGACGACGTTCGGCTGCAGCGCCAGCGCGGCCAGCAGCAGCCGGGGCTTCGGCCCGCCCAGCGGGATGACCCGCCCGGAAGCGGTGACCTCCAGCGGACCGAGGACGCGGATGGTAAGCGAGGTGGCCTCAACCTGCCCGATGAGTTCCCCCATAGCCGGATGCTATGGCCCGTTCGACCTCGGGGATAGATCCATTCGGAGGTCCGTGGCCCTTTGTACGGGACGTGTACGGGCCCGGGTCACGCTCCCGCCATGAAGCGTTCGAACCTCCGGCGGATGGCCGGGATAGGACTCGTCCTCGCGACGGTCGGCGCGCTGGCGGTGGGTGGCGCGCTCGAGGCTGGAGCGTTGCCGGTCGCGGCGACCGGCACCGTCAAGACCGCGGGCGACCCCCTCAACGTCCGCCGGGCACCCACCGCGGGTGCCACGGCCGTCAAGACCGTCGCGAACGGCGCGGCGGTGACCATCGACTGTCAGATCACCGGTTCGTCGGTGACCGGGACCTACGGCACGAGCATGTTGTGGGACTACGTGCCCGCGCTCGGCGGGTACATCTCGGACACCTACGTCTACACCGGTTCCGACCAGCGGATCGCGCCGGACTGCGGCGTCGGCTCGGGCAGCGGCCAGTGCGCCGACGCCTGCGCCGGCGAAGGGCAGTACCGCTCGTCCGACTCCCACTTCCTGGTCTACGACACCGATGCCGACGGCTACTCGGCCGTCGTCGCGTACTGGCTCAAGGGCGGCGCCGGGCCGTTCTACGTCTGGAACTCCGGCGGCGAGGGCACGAAGGTCGACAAGGCGGTGAGCGTCCCGCACGGCGGCTGGGTGTTCTACAAGGTCTGCGTCGCCAATTACACGACCGCCAAGCCGGACCTGAAGTCCTGCAGCGACGGCATCACCGACTTCGCGGCCTGACCGCGTCTCCCCTCCCCGAAAGGCATTCCGACATGGTTCAGGTCAACCGGCGCAAGGTGCTCCTCGGCGGGCTCGCCGCGGTCACCGCCACCGCGGCCTCGGCGGCGCTGCCGTCCTGGGCGAACGCCCGCACCACGGCGGCCGCCCCCACCATCCACGACCCCTTCCAGCTCGGCATCGCCTCCGGCGATCCGCTCCCCGACAGCGTGGTGCTCTGGACGAGACTCGCGCCGGCGCCGCTCAACGCCGACGGCTACGGCGGCATGCCGGACGCCACCTACGCGGTCGACTGGGAGATCGCGAACGACGCGGCGTTCAGCTCGATCGTGCAGAGCGGCTCGGTGAACGCGGTCCGCGCGTCCGCCCACAGCGTCCACATCGAACCGGTGGGGCTGCAGCCGGCCCGCGAGTACTTCTACCGCTTCAAGAGCTCCGGCTACATCTCGCCGGTCGGGCGCACGCGCACCGCACCCGCCGCCGGGGCCGCGGTCAACCAGCTCAAGTACTGCTTCACCTCCTGCCAGCACTGGGAGGAGGGCTACTACCACGCGTACAAGGGGGTCGTGGCCGACGATCCGGACCTGGTGCTGTTCCTCGGCGACTACATCTACGAGAAGAAGTCGGGCCGCGTCGCGGCGGAACGCAACCCGCGCAGCCTCGCCGTCGCCGACGACGCGACCACGCTCGCCCTGTACCGCGCCCGCCACGGCCAGCACAAGACCGACGCCGACCTGCAGGCCGCGCACGCGATCGCGCCGTGGATCGTCGTGTTCGACGACCACGAAGTCATGAACAACTGGAACGGCACCACCTCGCCCGCGCCCGCCGCGCGCAAGGCCGCCGGGTTCCAGGCGTTCTACGAGCACACGCCGATCCGCTCCACCGCCAAGCCGAACGGCTCGTCGATCCAGCTCTACCGGCAGCTCGTGTGGGGCAACCTGGCCCGCTTCCACATGCTCGACACGCGTCAGTTCCGCAACGCGCAGGTGGCCGACCCGTCCGGCTCGGCCGGCCCGGCCTGCACGGACATGCGCAACACCTCGCGCAGCATCCTGGGCAGCACCGAGGAGGCGTGGCTGCTCAAGCAGTTCGAGTCGCACCCGGCCACCTGGGACTTCCTCGGTCAGCAGGTCTTCTTCGCCACGCGGGACGGCGACGGCGACAAGGCCACCTGCGAGAGCCCCGACTCCTGGCAGGGTTACGAGGCCTCGCGCGACCGGATCGCGAAGGGCTGGGTCGACCGGAAGGTCGCCAACCCGGTCGTGCTCACCGGCGACGTCCACCGGCACTGGGCCGCCGACCTGCGGCTCGACTACTTCGACCACAGCGACCCGCTCATCGGCTCGGAGCTGGTCACGACGTCGGTGACGAGCAACAGCGACACCGCGACCGCGCCGAGCGCGGTCTGGCTCGCGAACAACCCGCACGTCAAGTACTGCAAGGGCGAGCGCGGCTACGTCCGCGTCACGACCACGCCGGCGCAGATGCGAGCCGACTTCATGACCACGTCCGACACCAGCGTCTACGACCCGGCGTCGGTCGTGATCAAAAACGA
Organism: Amycolatopsis sp. NPDC051371; assembly: GCF_040682155.1. NCBI lineage: Bacteria > Bacillati > Actinomycetota > Actinomycetes > Pseudonocardiales > Pseudonocardiaceae > Amycolatopsis > Amycolatopsis sp. NPDC051371. Next base: position 39,342 of record NZ_JBFBAG010000061.1, on the reverse strand, counting down.
CCGCAGCTACGTAGTGCAAGCAGGCAAGCCCGGACTCCAGCAGGTCTGAGGCGGTGGCGCTACCCTGCGTGACGTGAGCGAAGAACTGGGTCTGCGGGAGCGCAAGAAGCTCCGCACGCGGGCGGCGATCTCGGCGGCGGCCATCGGGCTCTTCATCGACCGCGGTTTCGACGCCGTCGGGGTCGCCGAGGTGGCACGGGTGGCCGAGGTGTCCAAGCGGACCCTCTTCGCCTACTTCGCGACGAAGGAGGACCTGGTGCTGCACCGGTTCGCCGACCACGAGACCGACGCGGCGGACGTCGTCCGGGCCCGGCGTCCCGGGCAGGGCGCGCTGTCGGCCTTGCGGGAGGCGTTCCTGCGGGGTCTCGAAGAGCGTTCGCCGGTGACGGGCCTGTGCGACGAGCCCGCGGTGCTCGCGGTGTTCCGGCTGGTCACCGGTACGCCGGCGCTCGTCGCGCGGCTCGTGGAGTTCGCGTCCGCGGGGGAGGCGGCGCTGGCGGCCGCGCTCGCCGAGGCCGGTGTCCCGGCGCCCGACGCCGGGCTGGCCGCCGCGCAGATCGCGGCCGTCCGCCGGACGCTGGCCACGGCGAACATGGACGCGGTCGCGGCCGGTGTCCCCGCGGCCCGGCGCCACCCGGAGGCCGCGGCGGCGGCCGAACGGGCGTTCCACCTGCTGGCGTCCGGCGTAGGGTTCGCGTGACCGGCCGGATCGTGCCGAATTCATGGTCCGGACCATGACGGATGCACGGTTTCCCCGGGCTCTTCGAAGGTAGACTGCGAATCCTGAAAGGACGCCGGAGCCGGTGTCTGCACCGCTTTCCGGCCACATCGAACACCGGGGGACCCGCGTCCGACTGGGGGTGGCGCGGGTCCCCCGAGTCTCCCGGGTCTCGCGGGAATGGGCTTTCCCCGCTTTCCCGGCGATCTTGACACCCCGCTCATGGCACTCGTAGGCTGAGTGTTCCGCCGTCATGCCGAGCATTTCTCGATTCCATGACAAGGCGGTTCCATGGTGAAAAGGTTCTTGCTGATCTCCGGCGCGGTCGCGGCATTGGTGGTGGCCGGTGCGGGGGTGTCCGCCGCCGCACCCGGCGGCGTTTACGACGTCAAGGACTACGGCGCCAAGGGGAACGGGTCCACCAGCGATTCCGGCGCCATCGACAAGGCGATCACGGCGGCCAACGCGGCGGGCGGCGGCACCGTCCGGTTCACGTCGGGGAACTACAAGTCGGCCGGCACGGTCCACCTGAAGAGCAACGTGACGATCCAGCTCGATGCGGGCGCGACGATCACCGGGTCCAGTGCGGACAGTTACGACAAGCCCGAGTCGAACCAGTGGGACGACTACCAGGACTACGGCCACAGCCACTTCCACAACGCGATGTTCTACGGCGACAAGCTCACGAACATCGGCTTCACCGGCGCGGGCACGATCGACGGCGGCGGCAACCTCATCACCGGCAACCCGAAGTCCGGCGAGGCCGACAAGATCCTGTCGCTCACCCGCTGTGACGGGCTCACGCTGTCCGGGATCAAGCTGCGCCGCGGCGGCCACTTCGCGGCGCTGATCAACGGCTGCACGAACGTCGTGTCGGACAAGCTGACCATCGACACGGCGAGCGACCGCGACGGCTGGAACATCATCAGCACGACGAACGTCAAGATCACCGATGTCACCATCGCGGCGAACGACGACGCACTCGTGTTCAAGAGCGACTACGCGCTCGGCGCGAAACTGCCGAACGGGAACGTCACGGTGAACAACGCGAAACTGTCGGCGGTCTGCTGCAACGCGCTGATGTTCGGGTCCGAGACGTGCGGTGACTTCACCGGTTACCAGTTCTCGGACATCACGATCACCGGCGCGCACAAATCGGGTATCGGGATCGTTTCGATGGACGGCGCGAAGATCTCGGACGTGCATTATCGCAACATCACGATGTCCGGCACGTACTCGCCGATCACGATGAAGATCGGCACGCGCAAGAGGTGCGGGAACAAGCCGGGTGTCGGTTCGATCAGCGGCATCACGTTCGACAACATCACCGGGACGCACACGGGCACGAACTTCAGCCCGACGCTCTGGGGCGCGGACAGCACCCACCGCGTCTCCGACGTCACGTTCACCGGCGTCCACCTGAACGTCCCGGGCGGCAACGGGACGATGGGGACGGGCGTCCCGAGCAACGACGCGACGGACTACAACCCGAAGAGCATCGGCACGCGGCCGTCGTACGGCTGGTATGTGCACTACGCGGCCGGCATCCGGTTCGTGGACAGCTCGGTGGAGTTCGCGAAGGACGACGGGCGTCCGGCGAGCATCGTGAACAACAGTTCGGACATCACGTTCGACCACTTCACGGCGGAGAAGGGGTCGAAGAGCCCGTTCGACGTCGGGTTCCAGACGGTGGCGGGCTACTGCGTGAAGGACTCGGCGACCACGTCGGGCTCTGCTCTGCGGGTGAACGCTTCGGGTTCCAGTTCGACCTGCTGATCTGCGCGAACGAAGGGGCCCCGGCTGGTGAGCCGGGGCCCCTTCTGCGGCGCGCCTCGAGGTCAGTGCGAGTACTGCTCGTTCATGATCAGGAACGCGCCCAGGCCGTGGAAGTCGTTCGTCTTGCGGGCCCGGCCGTAGTAGTACGACAGATCTCCGACGTTCGTGCCTTCGCAGATGTCGGTGATGTTCGTCAGGCCGTCGGAGCCGACCGACACCTTCTTGAGGACACCGGCGTACCCGCGATCCGCCACCGCCTGGTACGACGCCGGCAGGTAACCGCGCTGGACACCGCGGGCCATCGTGAACGTGTACATCGACGACGCCGACGTCTCCAGCCAGTTCTTCGAATCCCCGCCGCGGTCGACGACCTGGTACCAGCGGCCGGTCGACGCGTCCTGGTAGCGCTGGTAGCCCGCCGCCAGGAACCGGACCATGTCGATCAGCGCCGGCCGGCGCGGGTGGTTCGCGGGGAGCACCTCGAGGATGTCGATGGCCGCCATGCCGAACCAGCCGATCGCGCGGGCCCAGTGGTACTTCGAGTGGTGCCCGGTCCCGGACGACCACGACTCGGAGCCGTCCTCGTCGTACGCGTGGTACAGCAGGCCCTTCGCCGGTTCGCGCAGGTGGCTGAAGTAGACGGCGAGGTTCTTCGCCGACTCCTCGAAGCAGTAGCCGCCGTCGTCGAACGCCGCGCCGTACAGCGCGAGGAACGGCTGGGCCATGTAGACGCCGTCGCCCCACAGCTGGCCGACCTTGCTCGTCGCGTGGAACATGCCGCCGTCGGACGTGCGCGGGTAGGCCGGGAACCGCTTGCGCAGCTGGTCGGCCGCCGTCTTGTACTTCTTGCGGCCCGTCTCCGCGTACAGCAGCGGGAGCATCTGGCACGAGCGCATCGAGTCGAGGTTGGTGAAGCTGTTCGAGATCCCGCTGTCGGTGATGAAGCGGTCGTACCACGCGACGATGTAGTCGAGGTACTTCTTCTCGCCGGTGCGCTTGTAGAAGAGGTACTGGCCGTAGAGGTACAGCCCGAGGGTGTAGCCCCAGCCGCCGATGTTCGCCGGCGTGTAGCGCTTCATCGTCGAGTCGATGACCGCGCGGGACCAGTCCGCCGGCGCCGCCGTGCCGCCGATCGGGGGGAGCCGGTCCGCCGCGCGCGCGACGGGACCCGCCGCGGCGAGGGCGCCCAACGCGCCCAGGGTGCCGGCCAGGACCGCGCGCCGGGTCGGGCGAAGGGGGTGCTCGGACATTCGACGTCCTTTCGTGCACGGGCCCCGGTGGTGCGGGCATTCCCTGAGAGGCACCTTCATGGCTCTTAGGCCGTAAAGGTGCCCCTCAGGGAGAAGGTGGCCGGGATGCCGATCCGCCGTCCGTCGGCATCCCGACCAGCTCTGGGGGGCGCGGCGTGCTGCCCGTGTCGCCGGAGCGGTGGGGGAGAGCCGAAAGCGCTCTCTGGGGAGAACATCTACTCGCCTCCGGGACGTCGAGTCAAGAGAGATCGGATCTCTCGTGTCATATATCAGATATTTAACCCGGTTGGCCGAAGTCGCGATGTACCGGCCGCTGGGACGTCGCGAAAAGGTCGGATCTCAGTATTGACCGCGCCGGGAAGCCAGGAGTACACCACCCAGTGGACCAGACCACTTGGAGGTCGCTGATGTCAGCCAAGTTCCTGCGCCGGGTGCTCGCCGCGTGCGCTTCGATGCTGGTGGTGGCCGGGCTCGTCGCCGCGCCGGCGTCGGCCGACCTGCAGAAGCCGTCCCAGCAGTGGCTGCGTGACAGCCAAGCGGGCCTGTTCCTGCACTGGGGCATGCGCACGTCACCCGGCTACACCAGTTGCAGCGCCTGGGAAAAGGCGATCACCGACGGCGGGTGGAATCCCGCCTACTGGGTCACCGAGGCAAAGAAGCTGCACGCGTCGTACCTCGTGCTCGCCTCGTTCCACAGCCGGCTGGGCTACTCGCGCGCCTGGCCGTCGAAGATCCCCGGCAGTTGCACCACCAAGCGGGACTTCCTCGGCGAACTGATCGCCGCGGCGAAACCCCAGGGCCTCAAGGTCGTCCTCTACATGACCAACGACGCCCAGTGGCACGACGAGGGCGGCCACGAGTGGCTCGACTCCGCCGGCTACTCGAAGTACAAGGGCAAGACCGTGAACCTCGACAGCCAGGACGGCTTCGGCCAGTTCAGCTACGACAACTTCTTCGAGGTCATGAAGAACTACCCGGACCTCGGCGGCTTCTGGATCGACAACGACAACGCCTACTGGGAGTCCCACGACCTCTATAAGCAGATCTACCAGCAACGGCCGGACTACCTGCTGAGCAACAACAACGAAGACACCCCGATCATGGACACGATCAGCAACGAGCAGAAGACCGGCATGTCGCCGTCCTACGACTACCCGCAGGCGACGTACACGGCGATGCCGCGGCTGACGGAGGCGTGCTTCAAGCTGCCCGACACCGGCTCGTGGTGGTACGGCGGCTCGAACTCGGCGGTGAACAAGGCGCTGAACATCGGACGTCTGGTGACGAACTCGGGCTCGTCGATCAAGTCGCTGATGGCCGAGACGGCGATGGTGAACGGCAAGTTCCCGTCGAACCAGGAAGCGTTCAACAACTTCGCCAACACGTATTTGAGCGCGATTTGGGAGTCTCTCGGCGGTACCGAAGGCGCCGGCTACATGTACGGCGGCATGCAGCCGGGCTTCTGGAACGACGGCGCGCACGGCGTCATCACGATCAAGGGGGACGCGCAGTACGTGCACGTCCTGACCAAGCCGTCGGGGAGCACCCTGAAGATCCGCGACAACGGCTACCGCGTCCGCGGCGTCACGAACCTGCGCACCGGCGCGCCGATCTCCTTCACCCAGGGCGGCGGCAGCCTGACGCTGACGGGGCTGTCCGGTTGGGACACCTACGACACGGTGTTCAAGGTCGAGACGGCCGGCCGCACCGGCACGTACGACCCGAAGTCCGTGACGCTCAAGGCGAGCGCGTCCGCGAGTGGCCACAGTGGACAGTCGGCGAGTGACGGCGACTACCTGACGTACTTCGACAACAACAAGACCCTCCCGGTCAACCTGGACTACGACCTCGGCTCGGCGAAGAAGGTCCAGTACCTCGGCGTCAACCAGCGGGAGGACTCGGTCAGCTACGCCCGGTCGGACACGGAGCAGTCCGCGCGGATCAAGGCGTACCAGGTGTTCGTCTCGAGCGACGGCAAGAACTGGGGCAGCGCGGTGAAGTCCGGCACGCTCCCGAGCCACCGCGGCGTCCAGTTCGTCGACCTGTCGGCGGTGACGGCGAGGTACGTCCGCCTCCAGGTGACGAGCACGTACGCGGCGTCGAGCGACAGCACGCGCTACAAGCGGCTCCGGATCGACGAGACCTGGCTGGGTTCGGACTACGCGACTTCGGCGGGCTGAGCCAGGAGGTCCAGGGTGAGCGCCGCGGTCCAGCCGAACGAGCGGGCGCCGTGCCCGGCGCCGGTCAGCGGGTCCGCGTACTCGGCGAAGTCCGTCCGGGACGCCGTCTCGACGAGGTCCGCGGCCAGGCGAGCGGCCAGGGCGTGCTCGCCGTGGCGGAGCAGGCCCTGGCGGACCAGCCAGCCGACGTTGGCCCACGACGGGCCGCGCCAGTAGCGGCCCGCGTCGAACTCCGGCGCGGTCAGGTCGTGGCTCGGGACGCCGTGGACGCGCCCGAGCCCGAACCGCGGCCCGGTGGCCGTCGCCAGCAGGGCCGGGGCGACGGCCAGGTCCGGCAGCAGCAGGGGCAGCAGGCCCGCGCACGTGTGTGCGCGGGTCAGCGAGCCCGTGCGGACGTCGCGAGCGAAGAAGAAGTCGTTGTCCCACAGCGTTTCCTGCATCGCCTTAGCGACGCGCGCGGCGGCTTCGCGGTGCGTGGCGGCGGCCGCGGGCAGGGCGAGCGCCTCGGCGATCTCGGCCAGCGCCAGCTCGGCGTCGGCCAGGATCGCGTTAAAGCCGGGGTCTTCCACGACGAAGTCGCCGAAGTCCTGGTAACCGCTGTCCCGGTAGTCGGCGGCGAGCCGGACGTAGCGGCCGTAGTCCTCGTCGCTCGGCCGGTCGGCGGCGGCGCCGTGCTGCAGGTCGCGGCGGACGAACCCGGCCGACGGCGTGACGCGCGAGAGCGGGCCGTCCCAGGCCGGGCTGTTGTCCATCCCGGACTCCCACGGGTGCACGATCGCCGCGAGCCCGCGCCCGCCGGCGTCCCGGCGCGTCCGCAGGTATTCGTGCCAGGCCCGCAGCTTCGGGTACAGCGTGGCGAGGAACGTGCGGTCGGGCTCGGCCTCGTGCACCGCCAGCACCGCGCGCGCGTGCACCGGCGGCTGGACCAGCCCGGACGTCCGCCCGGCGCGCCAGAAGGACGGCCCGGGGAAGTACGCCTCGGGCGGGGTGCCGGGGTCGAAGAGGATGTGCGGGATCCGGCCGTCGCGCCACTGCGCGGAAAACAGCGTCAGCAGTTCGCGCCTCGCCCGTGCGGGCGAGAGGTGCCGCAGGCCGATCGCGATGAACGCCGAGTCCCAGCTCCACTGGTGCGGGTAGAGCGAGCGCGAGGGCACGGTCGACGAGCCGAGCCAGTTGCCGTCCAGGACAGCCGCGGCCCGGTCCCGTGTTACGTCCATATGTCCAATCTATCTCCGACTTGTGTATTGTCAATGGACAAAAGTCCGAGGGAGCGAGATGACGACCAGCGCCGGCGAGCTGTTGCGGCTGGTCAGGACCGGGCAGGCGACCACGCGAAAAGCCCTGCTCACGCGTAGTGGGCTGTCCCGCACGACGCTCACCGCGCGGCTGGACCGGCTCCAGGACGCCGGCCTGCTCGTCGAAGGCGGCCAGGAGGACTCCACCGGCGGCCGCCCGGCCCGGCAACTGCGGTTCGACGACCGGCACGCCGTCGTCCTCGCCGCGAGCGTCGACACGATGCACGCCGAGGCCGCGCTCACCGACCTGGCGGGACGGCGGCTGGCTCACCGCGCCGGCGACCTGCGGGTCGCCGACGGTCCGGAGCCGGTGCTCGGCCGGATCGCGGAGTGGTTCGAGGAGATGCTGGCCGAGGGGGACCGGCCGGTGTGCGGCGTGGGGATTTCCGTGCCGGGGCCCGTCGAACCCGGGCGCGGCCGCGTCACGCAGCCGCCGATCATGCCCGGCTGGGACGGCTACCCGATCGACGCCCACCTCGAGGCCCGGTTCGAAGCCCCGGTGCTGGTCGACAACGACGCGAACCTGATGGCACTGGGCGAGCACCGCGCCCGGCACCCGGACACGACCGCGCTGGTCGTGGTCAAGGCGTCCACCGGGATCGGCGCCGGCCTGGTCATCGGCGGCGAGGTGTACCGCGGCATCGACGGCGGCGCGGGCGACATCGGGCACGTCCGGCTGCCCGGCCACGAGGACGCGCGCTGCCTGTGCGGCTCGCTCGGCTGCCTGGCCGCGGTCGCCGGCGGCGGCGCGCTGGCCGCCCGGCTGACGGAGCTGGGCCTGCCGACGACGTCGGGTTCGGGCGTCCGCGAGCGGATCCTGGCCGGCGAACCGGCCGCGGTGCGGCTCGCCGAGGCCGCCGGCCGGCAGGTGGGGGAGGTGCTCGCGACGCTGGTCTGCGTGGTCAACCCGGGCGTGCTGGTGATCGCCGGCGACCTCGCCGAACCGCATTTCGTGGCCGGCGTCCGTGAGGTCCTCTACCGGCGGGCGCTGCCGCGTTCGACGCAGAACCTGCGTGTCGAGATCGGCGGCCGCGGCGAAGCGCTCGGCGGGGCGGTGGCGATGGTCGTCGAGGCCGAGTTCGCGCCGGCCGCGGTGGACCGGCGGCTCGAAACGCGGCCCTGACGGCCGAACTACCGTCACCCGCGGACTGTCCCGAGTGGACGGAGCAACCGACTTTCGTAGGTGGTGGGCGCCCCACCCGCGTGTTCCGCAATACGAGCACGAATCGGACTAACCTCTCATCATGGGCTATTCCTCGCGTAATCCGAGTGACAAATCGGATTTCCGTACCACGCGCGGGGACACGTGAATTCGCGACCAGATAACGGTTCCGCAAGTACTTCCCCGCGAGCGGAACACCGATCTAGTCTCGTCCGGTGTTCCAGGCCCATTTCCTGGGGGCCGCTTCGAAGAGGGAGATTTCTGTGCGAAGAAGCTCCACCCTGCTCCTTTCGCTCGCGGTGGTGGGTGGCCTGACCGGCGCCCTGCCGGCGACGGCGTCCGCGCAGGGGCGTCAGGACATTCCGCAGTCGCACCCGTTGTGGGCGAACGCGCAGGCGAAGGTCGCCGACACGGCGCCCGCGTCCAAGCTGAGCTTCCGGGTCTACCTGAACCAGCGCGACAACGCCGGCGCCGAGGCGCTGGCGCAGGCCGTGTCCGACCCGGACAGCAAGACCTACCGGCAGTACCTCAGCACCGACCAGGTGCGTGACCGGTTCGCCGCCAGCGACGCGACGGTGAACGCCGTCAAGGCGTGGCTGACCGGCAGCGGGTTCAGCATCGGGGACGTGCCGTCGAACCGCGCCTACGTCGAAGCCACCGGCTCCGCCGACCAGACGCAGAACGCGTTCGGGGTCAAGCTGGGCAAGTACAAGGTCAAGGGTCAGACCCTGCGTGCCGCCGACAAGAACCTGTCGGTGCCCGCGAACCTGGCGGCCGACGTCCTCGGCGTCGTCGGTGTCGACCAGGCGACCAACCTGTTCAAGCCGGACCACGACACGGGTTCCGCGTCGCCGTCCGACGTCGCCCCCGGCCCCGGGTTCCGCAACGCGCGGCCGTGCAGCGCGTACTACGGCGAGAAGATCGACACCACCGATCCCGCCTACAACGGCAAGCACCTGCCGTACGCGCCCTGCGGCTACACCCCGGCGCAGCTGCGCTCGGCCTACGGCGTCGACAAGGTCGGCGCGGACGGCAAGGGCACCACGATCGCCATCGTGGACGCGTTCGCCTCGCCGACCATCTACTCCGACGCGAGCACGTACGCCAAGAAGAACGACCCGCAGCACCCGCTGAAGCAGAGCCAGTTCAAGCAGCACGTCTTCCCGGCGAACCCGGTTCTCGAGCCGCCGGACCAGTGCGACGCGGCGGGCTGGTACGGCGAGGAGACCCTCGACGTCGAGGCCGCCCACGGTCTCGCGCCGGGCGCCGACATCCTGTACGTCGGCGGCGAGTCCTGCGAGGACAACGCCCTCGACGAGGCACTGAACTACGTGATCGCCGGCCACAAGGCCGACATCGTGTCGAACTCCTACGGCGACACCGGCGAAGACATCCCGGCCGACGAGGTCAAGGTGTTCAACCAGATCTCGCTGCAGGCGGTGCTCGAGGGCATCGGCGTCTACTTCTCCTCGGGTGACAACGGTGACGAGGTCGCGCGCCTCGGCACGCCGTCGCCGGACTTCTCCGCCTCGGCGCCGTGGATCACCGCGGTCGGCGGCACGTCCATCGCGATCGGCAAGGACGGCAAGCGGATCTTCGAGACCGGCTGGGAGACCAGCAAGTCTTCGCTGACCAACGGCGTCTACGGTCCGGCCGCCTACACCACCGGTTCCGGTGGCGGTACGAGCCGGTTGTTCGCGCAGCCCTTCTACCAGAAGGGTGTCGTGCCGGACGCGCTGGCGAAGAAGAACCAGACCGGGAACAACAAGGGCCGGGTCGTCCCGGACATCTCGGCGATCGGTGACCCGAACACCGGCTTCCTGGTCGGCCAGACGCAGACCTTCCCGGACGGCGCCTACTACGACCAGTACCGGATCGGCGGCACGAGCCTCGCGTCGCCGGTGTTCGCCGGCATCATGGCCGTGGCCGACAGCCGCGACCACTTCCACCACGGCTTCATCAACCCCGTGATCTACAAGCTGACTTCGCGCACGCCGGCGATCAGCGACGTGAAGCACGTGGACGCCGCGGTGGAGCGGGTCGACTACGCGAACTCGGTCGACGCTTCGGACGGCCTGCTCACCTCGGTGCGCACGCTCGACTACCAGGGTCTGACCATCCACACGACCCCGGGTTACGACGACGTGACGGGTCTCGGTACGCCCAACGGGCTGCTGTTCCTGCTGCTCGTCTAGTTTCCAGTCCGTGAAGGCCCCCTTACCGGCGCAAGAAGCCGGTAAGGGGGCCTTCACGGCGTTCCGGGGGCCTCGGCGAGGGGGATGACCGCGCGGACCGTCGTCCCGCCGGTGCCGCTGCGCACCTCGAGCTCCCCGCCCAGCGCCTGCACCCGGTCCCGCAGGCCCGCCAGGCCCGTCCCGCCCTCGACGTCCGCGCCGCCGACGCCCGGGTCGGTCACCTCGACCCGCAGTTCCGCCCCCTCGACCGCGATCCGCACGTCCACCGAATCGGTCTCGGCGTGCTTCAGCGCGTTCGTCAGCGCCTCCGACGTCACGAAGTACGCCGTCGCCTCGACCGCCGAGTCCAGACGCGGCACCTCGCCGACCGTCAAGGCGACCTCCATCGGGATCCGGTCGGCCAGCGAGCGCACCGCCGCGGCCAGCCCCGCCTCCGTCAGGATCGCCGGGCGGATGCCGCGGGCCAGTTCGCGCAGCTCGGTGATCGCCCGCTGCAGCTCGTCGACCGTGCCGGACAGCAGCGCCCGGACCTCCGCCGGCAGCGCACCGCCGTGGCGCCGGTCGGCCATCCGCAGCAGCAGCACCACGCTGACCAGCCGCTGCTGGGCGCCGTCGTGCAGGTCGCGCTCCAGGCGGCGGCGCTCCTCGTCACCCGCCGCGACGAGCCGGGCCCGCGACGCCCGCACCTCGGCCAGCCGCTGCTCCAGCTCCGCCGTCAGCCGCTGGTTGTCCAGCACCAGCCCGGCCGCCGCGTTCAGGCCGTCGATCGACCGGCTGTCCTTCCACACCTCGTCGTCCTGCACCAGCGCCGCCAGCCCGGTGCCGTCGCGCTCAAGCAGCAGCCGGATCATCTCGGCGTTGCCGACGCGGGCGCGCAGCCCGCCGGCCAGGAACGCCAGCGGCCACAGGCAGAACAGGATCCGGTACCCCTGCAGCATCGGCTCCGACAGCGGGTGCCCGTCACCGAGCGCCGTGCCGGCACCCGACGCGAGCGCGCCGGACAGCGCGATGGCGATCACCGGCGACAGCAGCCGCCGCTGCGGCAGCCGGCCGGTCAGCCACCGGTAGAGCAGCACGACGATCACCCCGGCGCTGATCGCCGTGGCGGCGAGCTCCAGCACGCGGTCGGCGACGCTGCTGCCGGCGTGGCCGGCGGAGACCGCCAGCAGGTCGCGCGGGTCGTCGTTGAACAGGACGCCGAGCAGGCCCAGGCCGAACACCACCAGGTAGGACGCGGCGACGAGCAGCCGTTCCCACCGCGACCGGAGCCTGCCGTGCGGGAAGGCGAGCACGAGGTGCGCGATCACCGGGCTGGACGCGGCGCGCAGCGGCAAGGCGATCGTGTACAGCACCGGGTCCGGGGTGAACTGCAGGTCTTCGAGGAACACCGCGACGCCGGCGAGCGCGATGAGCACGCCGATCGGGTTGGCCGGGCGCCGGACGTGCGCGACCGCGCCGGCGAGCAGGAACAGGAACCCCGTGGCGGTGCTGAGGGCCGTGTCGAGCGCGGAGTGGGAGCCCTCGTTCGCTTTCAGCGTCAACGCGACGACCCCGAGCGCGAAACCGGCGGTGAGCAGGCCGGTCATCGCGAACGTCCGCGGGTGCTGCACCACGCAACCCTCCCGGTGCGCCTCGCCGGGTGATCTTGGCGGGAGTGTGAAGCGGTCCGGCAACGGCTAACCGTGATTCGCCCGTTCGGGCCGTCGCGTTACACCACGCGGGCGCGCTTTAGGGTGATCCGGAACGGGAGGCAGCACATGAGCGGACTGGATGCCGAGGTCTTCGGCGGGCGGATGCCCACCGGAGGTCGTGACCTGGCGATCGAGACCCACGGCATCGCACCGGTGCCGGAGGGCAACCGGTTCGGGCGGCCGTGGCGCCTGTTCAGCGTGTGGTTCGCGCCGAACCTGACCATGACGGCGGTGTTCACCGGCACGCTGGCCGCGTCGTACGGCCTCGGGTTCTGGACGGGCGTGGCCGCGATGCTCGCCGGCACCGTGCTCGGGTCGCTGCCGGTGGCGTACCTGTCCACTTGGGGACCGCGCACCGGCACCGGCCAGCTGCCGCTCGCCCGGCTGCCGTTCGGCGGCGGCGTCGTGCTGCCGGGGCTGGTCCAGTGGCTCGGCTCGATCGCCTGGGACGCGCTGGTCGGCCTGTTCGGCGGCGACGCACTGACCGAGCTGACCGGGCTGCCGTTCTGGGCCGCGGTGCTGATCGTGCTGGTGCTGCAGTGCGCGCTCGGCGTGTTCGGCTACGCCCTGATCCACCGCGTGCAGGCGGTGATGAGCGTGCTGCTGGTGCTCGCGTTCGCCGCGCTCGCCGTGAAGGTCCTTTCCGGACACTCGATCGCGACCGCCGACACCGCTTCGGGCGCCGACCTGGCGGGCAATGTCGTGCTGTTCACGACGATCACGTTGTCGCTGGCGATCTCCTGGGCGCCCTACGCCTCGGACTTCAGCCGCTACCTCCCGGCCGGGACGTCGTCGCGGTCGGTCTTCTGGGCGACGTTGCTCGGCCTGACGGCGTCGTACGCGATCGGCGAAGGCCTCGGGCTCGCTTTGGGTTCGTCGCTGGGCGACCAGACCGCGCACGGGGTCGCCGGCCTGCTCGGTGGCGGGTTCCTGGGCGCGCTGGCGCTCGCCGTGATCGCGCTGGCGGCGGTGTCGTCGAACGCGATGAACGACTACAGCGGCTCACTGGCCCTGCAGACCGTCGGCGTCCGGCTGCGGCGCCCGGTTTCGGCCGTGGTCGTCACGGTGCTCGCGTTCGCGTTGATCCTTTGGATGCACAGCGGCGAACTGGCGGCCAAGTTCCAGAACGTGCTGCTGTTCGTCAGCTACTGGATCCCGCCGTTCCTCGGCGTCGTCATCCCCGACTGGCTCGCGCGGACCCGCGGCGGGCGGCGCGTGGACGTCCTGGCTTCGACCTCCGTGCGTCCGTGGGCCGCGCTCGTGGCGTTCGTGGTGGGATTCGGGGCGGCGGTGCCGTTCATGAACACGTCCCTCTACACCGGACCGGTCGCGTCGGCGCTGCACGGCGCGGATCTCGCGTACTACGTCGGGCTCGTCGTTTCGCTGGCAGCGTACTTCCTGCTCCGGCGCCGTCTTGACCTCAAGTAATGTAGAGGTCTGACGATGGTGTGGTACCCCTCGAAGGAGGAACCATGCCAACCGCACTCGTCACCGGTGCATCCGCGGGCCTGGGCCGCGCCCTCGCCGCCGCACTGGTGAGTCGCAAGTGGACAGTCATCGGCGACGGCCGGGATCCGGCCGTGCTTTCGGCTGCTGCCCGGGAGATCGGCTTCACGGCCGTCCCCGGCGACGTCGCCGACCCTGTCCACCGCGCTTCGCTCGCCGACGCCTGTCCGTCCCTTGATCTGCTCGTCAACAACGCCAGCTCCTTGGGCGTCAGCCCGTTGCCATCGCTGGGACGCTATCCCTTGGCGGAACTGGAGGACGTCTACCGCGTGAACGTGTTCGCGCCGCTCGCTCTGACGCAGTTGCTGCTGCCCGCGTTGACTCTTGCCCGGGGCACGATCATCGACGTCAGCTCGGACGCCGCCGTCGAAGCGTACGAAGGCTGGGGTGGCTACGGCTCCGCGAAGGCGGCGCTCGACCAGGTCACGGCCGTGCTCGGCGCGGAGAACCCGGACCTGGCGGTGTACGCGGTCGACCCGGGCGACCTGCGCACGGCGATGCACCAGCGCGCGTTCCCGGGTGAGGACATCTCGGACCGGCCGCTGCCGGAGACGGCCGTCCCGGCGTTCCTGCGGCTGCTCGACGAACGTCCACCCAGCGGCCGCTACCGGGCCGCCGACCTGCTGGTGAGCGCATGAACATCCGGTTCGACCTGCCGGGCGAGCTGTCGGCGTCGGCCCCACCGGAGGCACGTGGCCTCGCGCGCGACGAAGTCCGCCTGCTGGTCGCGTCGCCCGCGGGTGTCCACCACACGGTGTTCTCCTCACTGGGGTCGCACCTTCGCCCCGGGGACCTGCTGGTGGTGAACACGTCGGGAACGCTGCCGGCGGCGGTCGACGCTGTGCGAGGGGGCCGTCCGGTGGTCGTCCACTTCTCGACGGCGCTGGACGACGGCTCGTGGGTCGTCGAGCTGCGTGCGCCGGGCGGACCGCTGCTCGACGGCCGGCCGGGGGAGCGTCTGGAGTTGCCGAGGGGCGCGTCGCTGACGTTGCTGGCCCCGGCGGCTTTCGGTGACTCGCGACTGTGGCGGGCGGCGGTGTCGGTGGAGGGTTCGGTCACGGGGTTCCTGGCCGTGGCGGGCCGTCCGATCCGCTACGGGTACGTGCCGCGGGCGTGGCCGCTTTCGGACTACCAGACGGTGTTCGCCCGCGAGCCGGGCAGCGCGGAGATGCCCTCGGCGGCTCGGCCGTTCACGGAGTCACTGGTGACACGCCTGGTCACGGACGGCGTGCTGTTCGCGCCGCTGGTGCTGCACACGGGGGTGTCCTCACCGGAGGCGGGCGAGCCACCCCAGGCGGAGCGGTTCCGGGTACCGCCGACGACCGCGGCGCTGGTTTCGTGGGTGCGTTCGCGAGGCGGCCGGGTGATCGCGGTGGGGACGACGGCGGCCCGGGCGTTGGAGTCGTCACTGCCCGACGGGGTGGCCGAGGGCTGGACGGACTTGGTACTGGGCCCGGACCGCCCGGCGCGAGTGGTGGACGGAATCGTGACGGGCTTGCACGCACCGGACGCGTCGCACCTGCTGCTGCTGGAGGCGGTGGTGGGTCGCGAGCTGGTCCAGCGCGCGTACGACGCGGCGGTCGAGCGCCGGTACCTGTGGCACGAGTTCGGCGACGTGTCCCTGCTGCTGCGCCGCTGACCGAGGCCCTCAAGCAGGGCCCACCCTCCCTGGGGGACCGTCCCGCTTCCAGCGTATCGAGGCCGTCCGACGAAAAGCCGGAACCGCCCCGGCCCGGGCCTGGTTGTCCACATCACGCCCGGGCTGTGGGCACCTCGGACCACCGGCGGCGCACCTTACGCCACTTTGGGTGCGTGGGATGCACCGAGCGCCACTTTGGGTGCGGGGCGGCGCACCGAACGCCACATCCGCTCGCTAGTGGCGCACCGGCTCCTCGCGCCGCCGCGAGCGGAGCACCCCGGCCAGCGACACCACCGCGATCCCGAGCCCGACGCCGGTGACGATCGACGCCACCAGGCTCGCCTCGCCCGTGACCAGGCCGAACGCTCCGCCCAGGTACACCGGGATGCTCACCGCCACCGGCAGCCAGTTCCGCAGCGCGAACGCGCGGTCCGAGGCCAGCCACAGCACCAGCGTCACCGCCGCCCCGGTGAAGACCGGGATCGCCCAGACCACCAAGCTCGTCACCGAGTCCATCCCGAGTGACCTGAACCACTCGAACGTCGCCTGGCCCATCCCGATGAACAGCACGACCAGCGCCACGCGGACGCCGGTGGCTCCCTGGCCCCGTCGGCTCGTCATGTTTCCTCCCGAGTTCGTCGTCACCTCTACCACGTTCAGGTGACGTCGGAGGTTGCCTCGGTGCGCCGGACGGTCCGCCACCGCACGGCGGCGACCAGCAGGAAGATCAGCAACGGCACGGTCATGAAGACGAGCACGAACGTGTGACCGCGGGTCACCGATCCGGTGACCAGGCCGGACAGCCCGAGGACGGTGGCCGGGGCGGCCGCACCGATCAACGGGGCCGTCCGGCGGGCCGGGAGCTTCCCCGTGAGCCGCCAGAACAGGTAGCCGCCGGCCAGGCCGGGTGCGCACAGGGTGGCCACCAGCACCACGGCCGTCCACTCGCCCACGCCGAGGGCGGTCAGCCAGTCGGCTCCGATCGGCCCGAGCGCGCAGCCCGCCCACACCGCGAGTGTCACCAGGACCATCAGCCGGATCTCCGCGACCGTCTTCATCCATCCCCCTCGAAGTCGTCGTCGAGAGCACCACGCGCGAGCGGGCCGGATGGTTGCCGTAGAGGCGTGCCTCGCCGATGTCAAGGAATCTCAGCGGATTTCCCGGGATGCGGATGCCTATGCGCCCTAGTGGGTGACCGTGCGAACCTCGCCCCGACACCGACCCCGCGAAAGGCGACGCCGACGTGCGCACCCACCACAGAACCCGCTTCCTGGCCTCGGCGCTGGCCGCCCTGACCGTCGTGGGCGTGCTCGCGGGCTGTTCCCGCGCCGCGGAGACCACCGCGGCCCCGGCCGCGAACGCCGGCGCCGCCACCGAGGTGCGCCTCGGGTTCTTCCCGAACGTCACCCACGCGCCCGCGCTGATCGGCGTCAAGAAGGACTTCTTCAAGCAGGAGTTGGGCTCGACGAAGCTCACCACCCAGACCTTCAACGCCGGCCCCGAAGAGGTCAACGCGCTGCTCGGCGGCTCGCTCGACATCGCCTACCTCGGCTCCGGCCCGGCGATCAACGCCTTCACCAAGTCCAAGGGCACCATCCAGCTGATCTCGGGCGCCGTCTCGGGCGGCGCGCAGCTGGTCGTCAAGCCGGACATCACCAGTGTCGACCAGCTCAAGGGCAAGACGATCGCCACGCCGCAGCTGGCCAACACCCAGGACGTCGCGCTCAAGAAGTTCCTCGCCGGCAAGCAGCTGGCCGACCAGGTCAAGATCACCAACCTGGACAACTCCAAGACGCTCGACGCCTTCAAGAAGGGCGAGCTCGACGGTGGCTGGCTGCCCGAGCCGTGGTCGTCGCGGCTGGTGCTCGACGCCGGCGCGAAGGTCCTGGTCGACGAGAAGACCCTGTGGCCGGACGGCCGGTTCCCCACCACTGTCGTCATCGTGCGCGGCGAGTTCCTGCAGCAGCACCCGGACACCGTCAAGGCGGTGCTCAAGGGCCAGCTCGCCGCGATCGACTGGGCGAAGGCCAACCCCGCGGACGCGAAGACCGTCGTCAACGGCGCCCTCAAGGAGCTCGCCGGCAGCAGCCTCAGCCAGGGCGTCATCGACCGCGCGTTCTCCGGCATCGAGCTGACCACCGACCCGATCCCGGCCGAGTTCCCGCAGCTCGCGCAGGACTCGGTGACGGCGGGCGTGGTCAAATCGGCCGTCGCGTTGAAGGGCTTCGCCGACTTCGGCCCGCTGAACGCCGTCCTCGAGGAGACGAACCAGCCCGCCGTGAACGCGCCCGAACTCGCCAAGTGATCCCGAGAGGCAGCCAGCGATGACCACGACCCTCCCGACCGGCCGGAGCAGCTTCACCGGCGCGACCGCGGTCCGGCTCGACGGCGTCCGCAAGGCGTTCGGCCCGGCCGGCCGAGCGGTCGTCGCGCTCGACGGTGTGGACCTCACGGTCGCGCCCGGCGAGTTCGTCTGCCTGCTCGGCGCGTCGGGCTGCGGCAAGAGCACGCTGCTGAACCTGGTCGCCGGGCTGGACGCGCCGTCGGCGGGGGAGATCACGTTAAACACGTCGCGGCCCGCGGTCATGTTCCAGGAAGCCGCGCTGATGCCGTGGCTGACCGCGGCCCGCAACGTCGAGCTGCCGCTGCGGCTGGCCGGCTTCGGCCGCGCCGAGCGCCGCGAAAAGGCCGCCGAGCTGCTGGAGCTCGTCCGGTTGAACGGCGCGGGCGCCAAGCGGCCGCACGAGCTGTCCGGCGGGATGCGGCAGCGGGTCGCGCTCGCCCGCGCGCTGGCCGCGACGCTGCGCGTCGGCGGCGACCCGGAGCAGGCGCTGCTGCTGATGGACGAGCCGTTCGCCGCCCTCGACGCCATCACCCGCGACGTCCTGCAGGGCGAGCTGCTGCGCGTTTACCGCAGCACCGGCACGTCGGTGCTGTTCGTGACCCACGACGTGCGCGAAGCGGTCCGGCTCGGACAGCGCGTCGTGCTGCTGTCGTCGCGGCCGGGCAAGGTCGTGCGCGAGTGGGCGGACGTGCCGCTGGCCGACGCCGAGGAGCTCACCGAAGAGATCACCGGGCACCTGCGAGAGGTGATCAGCACCCATGCCGCAGCTTGACCGGTCCGAAGTGGACGCCGAGGCCGATCTCGACGCGGTCGGCGCCGGACTGGACTCGCTCGACGCGCCGGTCGGCGAACGCCGCCCGAGCTTCTGGAAGCGGTTCGCCTGGGGTTTCCTGCCGCCGGTGCTCGCGCTCGTCCTCCTGATCGTCGTCTGGCAGGTCCTCTGGGCGGCGGCGTTCTGGTCGGAGGCCCAGCTGCCCGCGCCGCTCGCGGTCTGGTCCGAGTTCTGGGGCCGCGTCGTCACCGGCGAGGTGTTCGGCTTCGTCTGGACGTCGGTCCACCGCGCCGCGCTCGGCTTCCTCGCCGGGGTGCTCATCGGCACGCCGCTCGGCTTGGTCGTGGCCAAGGTCCGCGTGGTGCGGGCGGCGATCGGGCCGCTGCTCTCCGGGCTGCAGAGCCTGCCGTCGGTGGCGTGGGTGCCGGCCGCGATCCTGTGGTTCGGCATCAACGACGGCGCGATCTACTTCGTCGTCCTGCTCGGCTCGGTGCCGTCGATCGCCAACGGCCTGGTGTCCGGCATCGACCAGATCCCGCCGATCCTGCCGCGCGTCGGCCAGGTGATGGGCGCGAACCGGCTCTCGTCGGCCCGGTACATCCTGCTGCCGGCCGCGCTGCCGGGCTTCCTGGCGGGGCTCAAGCAGGGCTGGGCGTTTTCGTGGCGTTCGCTGATGGCGGCCGAGCTGATCGCGCTGTCGCCGCAGCTGGGCGTCGGGCTGGGCGCGTACCTCAACCAGGGGTCGTCGCTGAACAGCATCGAGACGGTGATCGCGGCGATCTTCCTGATCCTGCTGGTCGGCGTCGGGATCGAGCTGCTGGTGTTCCGTCCGCTGGAGCGCGCGGTGCTGCGGGCTCGGGGGCTGACTTCCTCGCTCTAGTTCGTCCACGGATGTCGAAGCGGGATTCGCGGCTTCGACGTTTCCTTCGCTAGCGTTCCTCAAGCGAAGGAGACTTTCGTGGTTGAAGTGGTGCTGGACGGAATCGCGTTCGGCGAGTCGCCGCGCTGGCACGACGGGCGCCTGTGGTTCGCCGACTGGCTCGCGCGCGAAATCGTCGCGGTCACCCCGGCCGGCCGACGCGAGGTCGTGTTCCGCGCGGACTTCCCGACGATGCCGATGTGCTTCGACTTCCTCGACGGGCAGCCGCTGGTCGTGTCGTCTTCGGACGGCCTGCTGTTGCGGCTCACGCCGTCCGGGCCGGTCACCCACGCCGACCTGGGCGGCAGCGGCTTCAACGAGATCGTCGTCGCTCGCGACGGAGGCTGCTACGTCAACGGCGGCGGCTTCGACCTGATGGCGGGCGAGGAGTACCGCCCTGGGCCGATCCTGCACGTCAGCCCGGCCGGTGACGTCCGCGAAGTGGCGGACGGCATCGCCTTCGGCAACGGCATGGCCCTGACTCCCGACGGCGGGACGCTGATCGTCGCGGAGTCGTACGCGAACCGGCTGACGGCGTTCTCAGTGCTCCAGGACGGCGGGCTGGCCGACCGCCGGGTGTGGGCGGACCTCGGCAACGGCGTCCCGGATGGCATCGCGCTCGACGCCTCAGGCGCGGTCTGGGTGTCCGACGTGCCGGGACGCTCGTGCACCCGGGTCCGCGAGGGCGGCGAGGTCCTGGAGCGGCTGGCGCTGGACCACGGCTGTTTCGCGTGCGCGCTCAGCGAGGACACGCTGTACCTGGTGACGCAGGAGTGGCGCGGGCTGCAAGGAGTCGGGGAGGCGGACCGGACCGGCCGGATCCTGACCCACCCGGTCGCCACCGGCCGCGCTCACTCCACCGCGACCTCGAGGGAAAGCTGCTGAAGGAGCTGCAGGACGTCGGGTCCGGGCTGGTCCTCTTCGTAGGCTTCGACGACCTTGACGAACCCCAGCAGCAGACCGCGCAGGACCGCTTCCTGCCGGCGGGCCAGCTCGTCGACGGCCTGCTTGACGACGTCCTGGACCTCGTCGGCGTACTCCGGCGGCACGGCGGACTCGGCGGTCAGCGTGAAGTCGAGGGCTCCTTCGAGCAGCTCGGGGTAGCCGCTCGAGCCGGCTTCGTCGCCTTCGCCCTGCAGGTTCAAGCGAAGCCGGTAGACCGAGGCCAGCAGGCCGATGCCGGTCTGCACCAGGTCGGTGTCGTCCATCACGAGAGCATCGCACGCGATTCGCGGAAGCGCCGCCTGCCGAGACGACAGAACCCCGGACGGAGGCCCGGGGTTCTGTCAGTTCAGCTGAGTCGCTCAGCGGCCTCGGCGGGCTCCCGCGCGGGTGCCCGAAGAGAAAGCGGCCGCGCCACCGGAGCCCGAACGGCGGTTGGCCGCCGCCGGAGCGCCCGAGCGGCCCGAGCCACCCGAAGCGGCCGGCGCACCGGAGCGCCGGGACCCGCCCGAGGCGGCCGCGGCACCGGAGCGTCGCGAACCGCCCGAAGCGGCTCCCGACCGGCGGCCGCCGGACTTCTCGGCGGCGGCCGAGCGTGCCTCCTGGCCGTTGGCGCGAGACCGCTGTCCGCCCCGGTTGTCCTTCGGGGTGACGGGAGCGCCGCGACGGCCGCGGCCGCCACCCGGCGCCTCGCCGGTCGCCGAAACCTTCTTCGGCCGGTTGTCCACCGGCGGCCGCTTCGGCGACGCCGTGAACGAACGCTCACCCGGGGCCAGCTCCGCCAGCAGCGGGTGACCCGGGCCGAGCTGGGTCGTCGTCGGCTTGATGCCGGCCTTGCGGGTCAGGTCGCGCACGTCGCGGACCTGCGCGTCCGTCATCAGCGTCACGACCGTGCCCGACGCGCCCGCGCGTGCCGTGCGGCCCGAGCGGTGCAGGTACGCCTTGTGCTCGACCGGCGGGTCCGCGTGGATGACCAGCCGGACGTCGTCGACGTGGATGCCGCGGGCCGCGATGTCCGTCGCGACCAGCGTCTTCGCGGCGCCGGAGGAGAACGCCTCGAGGTTGCGCGTGCGGGCGTTCTGGCCGAGGTTGCCGTGCAGCTCCACCGCCGGGACGCCGGAGGCCACGAGCTTGCGCGTCAGCGCCTTCGCGCGGCTCTTCGTCCGGGTGAACACCAGGGTGCGGCCCGGCGCGGCGGTCAGGTCGACCAGCACCGGCAGCCGGTGGGTCTCCTCGAGGTGCAGGACGTGGTGCTCCATCGTCGAGACCGGCGACTGTGCCGAGTCGACGCTGTGCGTGATCGGGTCGGTCATGAAGCGCTTGACCAGCACGTCGACGCCGTTGTCCAGGGTCGCGGAGAACAGCATTCGCTGCCCGCGCGACGGCGTCTGGTCCATGATCCGCCGCACCTCGGGCAGGAAGCCCAGGTCGGCCATGTGGTCGGCCTCGTCGAGGACGGTGATCTCGATCGCGTCGAGCTTCACGTGCCCGGAACGCATGTGGTCGGCGAGCCGGCCGGGGCAGGCGACGACGATGTCGACGCCGTCGCGCAGCCGCGTGATCTGCGGGTTCGCGGAGACGCCGCCGAAGATGGTGGTCGTCTTGAGGCCCAGCGGCTTCGCCAGCGGCAGGATCGAGGCCTCGATCTGGGTCGCGAGCTCACGGGTCGGCGCCAGGATCAGCGCGCGCGGACGGCCCGGCTTGCGCCGCGTCGGACCCGCCGAGAGGCGGGCCAGCAGGGGCAGCACGAAGCCGTAGGTCTTGCCGGAGCCGGTCCGGCCGCGGCCGAGCACGTCGCGCCCGGCGAGGGTGTGCGGCAGGGTCGCCGCCTGGATGGGGAAGGGCTCGGTGACGCCCTGAGCGGCCAGCGCGTCCACGAGGGTGGCGGGCAGGCCGAGTTCAGCAAAAGTGCTCATAAGTGCGTGTGGGCGCGCTCGACGCCCTGGTCTCCATAACCTCGAGAAGGGTTGTCCTGCCCGGCGCAGACCTACGTATGGCCGCGGCGCGTGGTAGTCGACAACAACAGCGGGCCGAGGCAGAACTGAGCGGCCCGCATGATCAGTGTACCGAACGGGAGTGACGTACCCCCAGTGAGATTGCCCGCACTCTAGGGGGCTTGCTAAGTTACCCGTCAGTAATCGATGAGGAGCGTCCATGCTGCTGAACCCGCACGAGTACGACCCGGCCCACTTCGACGCCGAAACGCGCCGGCTGCTCCGGGCGACCATCGACTGGTTCGAGCAGCGCGGGAAGGCCAAGCTCGTCGAGGACTACCACGACCGCACCTTCTACGCGGACTTCCTGGAGTTCGCCGGCAAGGAAGGCCTGTTCTCGACCTTCCTGACGCCGGCCGCGAACGCCGGCGGCCACCCCGACAAGCGCTGGGACACCGCCCGCGTCGCCGCGCTGTCGGAAATCCTCGGCTTCTACGGCTTGAACTACTGGTACCCGTGGCAGGTCACGATCCTCGGCCTCGGCCCGGTGTGGCAGAGCGGCAACGACGTCGCCCGCAAGCGCGCCGCGGACGCCCTCGACGCGGGCGGCGTCGGCGCGTTCGGTCTGTCCGAAAAGGACCACGGCGCCGACATCTACTCGTCCGACATGGTGCTCACGCGCGATGGCGACGGCTACCGCGCCACCGGCTCGAAGTACTACATCGGCAACGGAAACTGCGCGCGCACGGTGTCGGTCTTCGGCCGCATCGACGGCGTCGAAGGCCCGGACCAGTACGTCTTCTTCTACGCCGACGCCGAGCACCCGAACTACCACGTCGTCAAGAACGTCGTGCCGTCGCAGATGTACGTCGCCGAGTTCCGGCTCGAGGACTACCCGGTGCACGCCGACGACATCCTGCACGTCGGCGCCGAGGCCTTCAGCGCCGCGCTGAACACCGTCAACATCGGCAAGTTCAACCTCTGCTTCGGCGGCATCGGCATGGCGACGCACTCGCTGTACGAGGCCATCACGCACGCGCACAACCGCGTCCTCTACGGCAAGCCCGTGACGAACTTCCCGCACGTGCGCCGCGAGTTCGTCGAGGCCTACGCGCGGCTGACCGCGATGAAGCTGTTCTCCGACCGCGCCGTCGACTACTTCCGCAGCGCGAACCCGGACGACCGTCGCTACCTGCTGTTCAACCCGATCACCAAGATGAAGGTGACGACCGAGGCGCAGAAGGTGATCGGCCTGGTCGCCGACGTCGTGGCGGCCAAGGGTTTCGAGGCCGACACGTACCTGGCGATGTCCAAGAACGACATCGACGGCCTCCCGAAGCTCGAAGGCACGGTTGCCGTGAACCTCGCGCTGATCGCGAAGTTCATGCCCGCGTACCTCTTCGCGCCGCAGGAGTACGCGCCGGTCGGCACGCGCACCGACGCCGCGGACGACGAGTTCCTCTTCCGCCAGGGCCCGGCGCGCGGCCTGTCGAAGGTCCGCTTCCACGACTGGAAGACCGCGTACGCGCAAGCCCGGCACATCCCGAACGTCGCGCTGTTCACCGAACAGACCGGCTACCTGGTCAAGCTCCTCACGGAGGCCGCGCCCGACGAGGCGCAGCAGGCCGATCTCGACTTCGGGCTCGCGCTCACCGAGCTGTTCACGCTCATCGTGTACGGCCAGCTGGTGCTGGAGCAGGCCGGGATCACCGGCCTGGACACGGAGGTCGTCGACCAGATCTTCGCGGTGCTGGTGCAGGACTTCAGCGCCGCGGCGGTCGACCTCAACGGCAAGGCGAGCTCGACCGACGCCCAGCAGGCGATCGCGCTGGCCGCGCTGCGCAAGCCGGTGGTGGACACCGGGCGCTTCGAGAACGTCTGGGCGCGGGTGCGTGACCTCTCCGGGGTCTACGCTATGCACCCGTGATGGCCAGGAAGTACCGGCTCGGCGTGACGCGGAAAGCCGCGAACGTGCTCGTCAAGGCGTTGCTGGAACGCGGGATCCCGATCACCGGGGGCACCGGGTTCCTGCTGACCACCCGAGGACGCAAGACCGGCGCGGATCGGACCACGCCGGTCAACGTCCTCGAGGTCGGCGGTGACCGCTGGCTCGTCTCGCCGTACGGGCAGGTCGGCTGGGTGCACAACCTGCGCGCCGACGCCACCGCCCGGCTGAGGCGCGGCCGCCGGCGCGAGACGTGGACGGTCGAAGAGGCCGACGCCGCGACGGCCGGCCCGGTGCTGCGCACGTACGTCCGCAAGATCCCCGTGACGGCGCCGTTCTTCGACGCGAAGCTCAGTGATCCGGCCGAAGCCTTCGCGGCGGAAGCCGATCGACACCCGGTCTTCCGGTTGGCAAGATCACGAGGGTGAACCGAGAGCGGGCGGCGGAACTCATCTGGGATGCGTGGCAGACCGGAAAACGCCTCGACGGTCTTCCCGACGACGCCCGCCCGCGCGACCTCGCCGAGGGCATGGCCGCGCAGGCGGCGCTCGCCGAGCTGGCCGGGCCGGTGTCCGGCTGGAAGATCGCCGCGACGACCGTCTACGCCCGGCAGTACCTCGACGTCCCCGGCCCGCTGCCGGGCGTGATGTTCGAGCGGTACCGCCACGCCGAGGGCGAGCCGGTGCCGGCCGACACCATGACGATGGGCGTCGCCGAACCCGAGTTCGCGTTCCGGCTCAAGGCCGACCCGGGGTTGTCGCCGTCGCTGACCGCGGTGCTCGACGCCGTCGACACGATGGTTCTCGCGCTGGAGATGCCGGACAGCCGCTACACCGACCACCAGCACGCGGGTGGCCCGCAGCTGCTGGCCGACGTCGCGTGCGCGGGCCGGTTCGTCGAGGGGCGGGCGGTGCCGGGCTGGCGCGACCTCGACCTGCCGCGACAGACGGTCGTCCTGCACGCCGACGGCGAAGAGTTCTCGCGCGGCAGCGGCAGCCTGGTGCTCGGCGACCCGCGGCTGGCGCTGCACTGGCTGGCGATGGAGCTGCCCCGCCACGGCCGGTCGTTGCGTCCGGGCGACATCGTGACGACGGGAACGGCGACCTCACCGTGCCCGATCCACGCCGGCGGGCACGTGGTCGCCGACTTCGGCGCGCTGGGCAGCGTGGAAGCGCGGTTCGCCGGGGGAGGGTAATTCGGCGGATCCGGGGCTATCGTCGGCGCGTGGGCGAGCGCGGCAGGCCACGGCACCCCGACCGGCTGACCCCCGCCGAGTGGCGGGTGGTCGACGCGGTCCGCCACGGCCTGACGAACCGCGAAATCGCGCGGCGGCGCGGCACGAGCCGGGACGCCGTCAAGTTCCACGTCGGCAACGCCGTCCGCAAGCTCGGCCTGACCGGGCGGGCCGAGCTGCGCGCGTGGCGCGGCGCCCCGGCGGACAGCGCGCTCGCCGGCCGGGCGGGTGAGGAGGCGGCGGTGCTGGGACCGATCGGGCAGGTTTCGCGGACCGTGGCGGACCTCGGCCGGGCGAAGGCGTTCTACGGCGACGTGCTCGGGCTGGAGCACCTCTACACCTTCGGCGACCTGGCGTTCTTCGACTGCGACGGCGTCCGGCTGTTCCTGACCGCCGGGGAACCGACGGGCACGGAGTCGGTGCTGTATTTCAGCGTCCCAGACATCAACGCCGCCTACGACGCGCTGCGCTCACGGGGGGTCGAGTTGCTCGGCGCGCCGCACCTGATCTTCCGGCACGAGTCCGGGGTCGAGGAGTGGATGGCGTTCTTCACCGACCCCGACGGCCACACGACCGCGATCATGAGCCAGGTCCCGCCTCGCTAGAGTCATCGGGTGCTGACGTTCCGTGCCGGGTTCCTGGCGCTCGCCGCGGTCGTGGCGGCGCTCGACGCGGGGTTCTGGTGGTTCGCGCACGCCCAGCACCAGACGACCGCGCGGATCGGTTTCCTCGTCGCGTTCGTGCTGCTGCTGGCATTGCTCGCGGTGTCCGCGGGACTGGTCCGGTGGGAGGTCGCGGCGCCCCTGGGGGTGGCGTCGACATCGGGCCTGTTCTTCGTCGGCGCGACGGCGATCTTCAGCGTCGGCTTCGGGTTCCTGCTGGCCGCGGTCGTGGAGGCGGCGCTGGTGCGCCGGCTGGTCCTCGACGCGTCCCCGGCCGGCTGGCGCGGCGGGATCGGGCTGATCAGCTCGGCGGCCGCAGTGGTGCCGGCGGTGCTGTTCGTGGTGGGCCTGGTAGCGCTGCGCTGAGCCGGTTTTGTCGGTGCCCGCTGCCAGGATGTCCCGGTGACGTCATGGAGAGATCGACTCAGCACCCTCGCCCACGAGCGGTTGCCCGCCGAGGTCGCGGCGAAGTGGACCGCGCTGTTCCGGCCGAGCATCCGGTTGGTTTCCGCCGGTGCGGGCCCGCGCGTGGGATGGATCGGCGGGGCTCCGGTCATGCCCGCGGAGGCGGAGTGGCCCGAGTGGCCGGGGCGGGGACCGCTCGACTTCGTCGCCGCGGTGGAGTGCGCGGCGCTGCCGCGTGAGTTCTCTCCGCTGCCCGAGGCGGGCACGCTGTTGTTCTTCTCCTTCGACGGACACCGCCGCGGCGCCGACGAGGATCCGCGGCTCGAAGACATCGAAGGCAGCAGGGTGCTCTTCGTCCCGGCGGGGGTGCCGGTCGCCGAACGGGCCGCGCCCGAAGGGGTCGTGCCCTACCCGGCGCGGGACCTCTTCGGCGAGGTCGTGGCCACGGCCCCGGAGCGTGAGCACGTCCTGCTCGACCAGACCAGGATTTCGAGCGGGGAATCCCTCGCCGAGGCCGCTGAGGACGACCCCTCCGGCACCGATGTTTTCGGCGAGCTGATCGAGGAAGCGCGTGGGCCGGGCCCGGAGCACCAGGTCGGTGGGTTCGCCCTGCCCGTTCAGGGCGCGGTGGAGAACGAGATCGCCGCCGAGGTACTCGGGAGCTACCAGGACCCGCGGCTGGCCGAGGAAGCGGCCCGCTGGGTGCTGCTCGCCCAGATCGACAGCGACGACAAAGCCGGCATGACCTGGGGCGACGCCGGAATGCTGTACTGGATGATCCGGACCGACGACCTCGAGGCGGGGCGCT
Source organism: Amycolatopsis sp. NPDC051371 (assembly GCF_040682155.1). Lineage (NCBI taxonomy): Bacteria > Bacillati > Actinomycetota > Actinomycetes > Pseudonocardiales > Pseudonocardiaceae > Amycolatopsis > Amycolatopsis sp. NPDC051371. The sequence continues at coordinate 11,965 of NZ_JBFBAG010000061.1, read as the reverse complement.
TCGACCGCGCGCGGTGCACGATGCAGTGCGGCTGACGCCTCTGTCTGTGCCTGATCGCAGAGGATGCTTTGCAGAGAACTCTCTGAACTGCTGCAGGCGGATGGCCCCGCCACCGCGACCGGACTGGGAAAGCGGGTCGGCGAAAGCTCCGGGACCACCAGCTGGCACCTGCGCCAGCTGGCCGAGGCCGGCCTGGTCGAAGAGGACACCGAACGCGGCAACAAACGCGAACGCTGGTGGCGCTCGGCGCAGAAGACGACGCGCATGCGGGCCGCCGACTTCATCGACGACCCGGACCTCGCCGGCCCCTTGGACACCTACCTGCGATCGGTGATCGAACACCGCTACCAGGCGGAGTCGCGGTTCGTCAGCGAACTCCCGCGGTGGGTGGGGGAGTGGTACGACAAAGCCGTTTTCAACGACGCGAGGCTGTCCCTCACGCCCGAGGAAGCGGCCGCGATGAGTGCCGAGGTCGAAGAGGTGGTCGAGCGCTACCGACGGGACGCGCGACCGGGCGACCACAACGTGATCGCGCACTGGTCGGCGTTCCCCCGGCAAGCGCGACCGGAGGAATCCGACGACTCGAAGTCCGGCTGAGGGGGACGAACGTGGTGCACTTTCTGATGGCGGAAGACCTGGTCCGCGAACGGGAAACGGAGCTGAAACGGGGCACGGCCCATCGGCAACCCCGCCGGCGGAACGGAACGCACCGGCAACGCCTCGGGTGGCTCCTCGTCGAAACAGGCCTGCGGCTGGTGGCGAGCCGGGACCGGACGCGCCCCCGCCACTCCCAGGGGGGACGTCCCGGCTCCAGTCTATCGTCGCCCGCTGACGAAACCCGCTGGAAAGCCGTCGGCCGGCGGAGTTGTCCACAACTCCGCCGGCCTGTGGGTAACTGAGGTCCTACTTGCCGAACCCGGCCCGCCGCAGCGCGTCCGCCATGGAGCCGCTGCCGCCAGAGCCGGAGCCGGAACCGCCGCCGGAGTTGCCACCCCGGCCGCCGCCACCACCGCCACCGCCGCCGGAGCCGCTGCGCTGACCGCCGCCGCCCGAACCGCCGCGGCGCTGACCGCCGCCGCCCTGCTGACCCCGGTCACGGCCGCCACCGCCGCCGCCGCGGTTGCCCGAGGGCGCACCCGGCTCGTCGTCCAGCCGCAGCGTCAGCGAAATCCGCTTCCGCGGCACGTCGACGTCGAGCACCTTCACCTTCACTATGTCGCCGGGCTTCACGACTTCGCGCGGGTCCTTCACGAAGTTCTTCGACAGGGCCGAAACGTGCGCGAGCCCGTCCTGGTGCACGCCGACGTCGATGAACGCCCCGAACGCCGCCACGTTCGTGACCACACCCTCCAGGCGCATCCCCGGCTTGAGGTCGCCGATCTTGTCCACGCCCTCGGCGAACGTCGCCGTCTTGAACGCCGGGCGCGGGTCGCGGCCCGGCTTGTCGAGCTCGGCCAGGATGTCCGTCACCGTCGGGAGGCCGAACGTGTCGTCGACGAACTGCGAAGGCTGCAATGAGGTGAGCGTCCGCGTGTTGCCGATCAGCGCACGTAGGTCCGTGCCGGTCGCCGACAGGATGCGCCGCACCACCGGGTAGGCCTCCGGGTGCACCGACGACGAGTCGAGCGGGTCGTCGCCGTCCGGGATGCGCAGGAAGCCCGCGCACTGCTCGAACGCCTTCGGGCCGAGCCGCGCGACCTCCTTCAGCGCCGTCCGGGAGCGGAACGGCCCGTTCGTGTCGCGGTGGGAGACGATGTTCTCCGCCAGCCCGGTCGTGATGCCCGAGACGCGGGTCAGCAGGGGAGCCGACGCGGTGTTGACGTCGACGCCGACCGCGTTCACGCAGTCTTCGACCACCGCGTCGAGCGAGCGCGACAGCGAGACCTCGGACAGGTCGTGCTGGTACTGCCCGACACCGATCGACTTCGGGTCGATCTTCACCAGCTCCGCGAGCGGGTCCTGCAGCCGCCGCGCGATCGAGACCGCGCCGCGCAGCGAGACGTCCATGTTCGGCAGTTCCGCCGAGGCGAACGCCGACGCCGAGTACACCGACGCGCCCGCCTCGGACACGATCGCCTTCGTCAGCTTCAGCTCGGGGTGCTTCTTGATGAGCTCGATCGCGAGCTTGTCCGTCTCGCGCGACGCCGTCCCGTTGCCGATCGAGATCAGGTCGACCTTGTGCCGCGCCGCGAGGGCAGCGAGCTCGGCGATCGACTGGTCCCACTTGTTCGCCGGCTGGTGCGGGTAGATGACGTGGGTGTCGACGACCTTGCCGGTCGCGTCCACGACGGCCACCTTGACGCCGGTGCGGAAGCCCGGGTCGAGGCCCATCGTGGCGCGGGTGCCGGCCGGCGCGGCCAGCAGCAGGTCACGCAGGTTGGCCGCGAACACGCGCACGGCGTCGTCCTCGGCCGCTTGGCGCAGCCGCATCCGCAGGTCGATGCCCAGGTGCAGGAGGATCTTGGTGCGCCACGCCCAGCGCACGGTGTCGCCGAGCCACTTGTCGCCGGGGCGGCCCTGCTGCGTGATGCCGAACTTCGCGGCGATGCGCGTCTCGTAGTCGGTCGGGCCGACCTGCGGCTCGTCGGTGGGCTCGTCCGGCGACATCGTGAGGTCGAGGACCTCTTCCTTCTCGCCGCGCAGCATCGCGAGGATCCGGTGCGAGGGGAGCTTGGTGTAGGGCTCGGAGAAGTCGAAGTAGTCGGAGAACTTCGCGCCTTCTTCCTCCTTGCCGGAGCGGACCTTGGCGACCAGGTGGCCCTGGCTCCACATCTTCTCGCGCAGGTCACCGATGAGGTCGGCGTCTTCGGCGAAGCGCTCGACGAGGATCGAGCGGGCGCCGTCGAGGGCCGCCTGCGCGTCCGCGACGCCCTTGTCCGCGTCGACGAACACGGCGGCCGCGGCCTGCGGATCCGTGGAAGGGTCGTTCAGCAGGCCGTCGGCCAGCGGCTCGAGCCCCGCTTCGCGCGCGATCATGGCCTTCGTGCGGCGCTTCGGCTTGTACGGGAGGTAGATGTCCTCCAGCCGCGACTTCGTGTCCGCGGCGAGGATCGAGGCCTCGAGGGCCTCGTCGAGCTTGCCCTGGCTGCGGATGGATTCGAGCACGGCGAGCCGGCGCTCGTCGAGTTCCCGCAGGTAGCGCAGCCGCTCTTCGAGCGTGCGCAGCTGCGCGTCGTCGAGCATGCCGGTGACTTCCTTGCGGTACCGCGCGATGAAGGGCACGGTCGAGCCGCCGTCGAGCAGGTCGACGGCGGCCTTGACCTGCCCTTCGCGCACGCCCAGTTCTTCGGCGATCTTCTGCTCGACCGACACGCTCACTGCTACACGCTCCTGCTTCGCCTGGATCCGATCCTCACCATTCTGCCGTTTCCGCCACCCCGACTTTCGGATGGGGCTCCTTGACAATCATATTGGTCTAGTCCATTTTGTGGTGACCTGCCTCACCACCTTCGCGGAGGTCGCCCGTGGTCCCCAAGGTCCGGCTAGCCCTGCTTTCACTACTTTCCGTGGTCACGTTGAGTCTCGGCGTGACGTTCGTCCTCGCCGGCAACGCCGCGGCGGCGAACATCCTGGCCAACCCCGGCTTCGAAGCCGGGACCTCGGGCTGGACGTGCACCTCCACTCCGACCGCCGTGAGCACGCCGGTCCACAGCGGGAGCCGGGCCCTCAACGCGACGCCGACGTCGTCGGACAACGCGCAGTGCTCGCAGACGCTCACCGTCTCGGCGAACACGGCGTACAAGCTGTCGGCCTGGGTGCAGGGCAGCTACGTCTACCTGGGCGTTTCCGGCTCGGCGACGACCAGCACGTGGACCCCGGGCACCAACGGCTACCAGCAGCTGTCGCTGAGCTTCACGACCGGCTCGAGCACGTCGCTGACGGTGTACCTGCACGGCTGGTACGGCCAGCCGACGTACTACGCCGACGACGTCAACCTCGACGGCCCGGGCACCCCGCCGCCGACGACGCCGACCACGCCCACGACTCCCACCACCCCGCCGACCACCACGACCCCGCCGACGACGACCACGCCGCCGCCCACCCAGGGTGACCTGCCGAAGCACGTCCTGACCGGCTACTGGCAGAACTTCTACAACGGCGCCAAGGCGCTGAAGCTGGCCGACGTCCCGACGAAGTACACCATCATCGCGGTGTCGTTCGCGGACGCGACGGGCACGCCGGGCGCCGTGAGCTTCACGCTCGACTCGGGCCTCTCCTCGCAGCTCGGCGGCTACACGGACGCGCAGTTCAAGGCGGACATCAAGACGGTCCAGGCGCGCGGCCAGAAGGTCATCATCTCGGTCGGCGGCCAGAACGGCACGATCAGCGTCAGCGATTCGTCGTCGGCGAACAACTTCGCGAACAGCGTCAAGTCGCTGATCTCGAACTACGGCTTCGACGGCGTCGACATCGACCTCGAGAACGGCATCAACGCGACGTACATGGGCCAGGCGCTGCGCAGCATCTACAACGGCGGCGGCAAGGTCCTCACGATGGCGCCGCAGACGATCGACATGCAGTCCACGCAGGGTGGCTACTTCCAGCTCGCGCTGGGCATCAAGGACATCCTGACGGTCGTCAACATGCAGTACTACAACTCCGGCACGATGCTCGGCTGCAACGGCAGCGTGTACGCCCAGGGCACGGTCGACTTCCTGACGGCGCTGGCCTGCATCCAGCTCCAGGGCGGCCTGCGCGCGGACCAGGTGGGTCTGGGTCTCCCGGCATCGTCCCAGGCGGCAGGCGGCGGCTACCAGTCACCGTCGAACACGGTGTCGGCGCTGAACTGCCTGGCCCGCGGAACATCCTGCGGCTCGTTCAAGCCGTCGACGACGTACCCGGCCATCCGCGGCGCGATGACGTGGTCGATCAACTGGGACGCGTCGAACGGCTACGCGTTCGCCAACACGGTGTCGGCCGGGCTCGCGGGCCTGCCGTAACCGTGCGCTGAATGGCCCTCCCGGAAGCGCGGTCCGGGAGGGCCTTCTCGCGTTGGAGTCGCGGTTGCAAGTGGTTGACGTTCCAGCCGCTGGAGCCGGGGGCTCGCCGAGCCTGGGTCCGGCTCGGTAGCCCGGACCAAAGGTCTTGAATGACTCATTCAAGACCTCCGAAGACCTGAATGAGTCATTCAAGACGTTCGCACTCGCCGCCGCGCGGGCAACGAACCTGGGACGCGCGAAACAAGCCTCGCCGGACTCTGGCTACATCGGCTGTCGACGACTCGGCGCGCGCGAGTTCTCGCCGGCGCGATCCTTGACAGCGGCCAGAGGCGGTTGTCAAAAATCGGTGCCGAGGCTGACTTGTAGTCGTCGAACCTCCTCACTTGGGCACCACCGGCAGCCGCAGGGCTCCCGAGGCCTCCGCCGGGACCACCGGCTTGTGAGGCGCCACCGCCGCCACCCGCCGATACGGCTCACCCAGCGAAGGCCGCGGATCCACCTCCCCCCGATTAGGCCAAAAAGCCATCGCCCGCTCAGCCTGCGCCGTGATCGTCAGCGACGGGTTCACCCCGAGGTTCGCCGAAATCGCCGACCCGTCCACCACATGCAGCCCCGGATACCCGTACACCCGCTGGTACGGATCCACGACCCCGGTGGAAGCCGAGTCCCCGATCACGCACCCGCCGATGAAATGCCCCGTGATCGGAATATTGGCCATATCCGTCCACGCCCCCTGCGGCAGCCCGCCGATCTTCGCGGCCACCCGGCGCGTCACCTCGTGCCCCGCCGGGATCCACGACGGCGACGGCTGGCCAGCCCCCTGGCGCGTCGTCATCCGGCGTCCGAACAACCCACGCTTCGTGTACGTCGTCACGGAATTGTCGAGCGTCTGCATCACCAGCAGCCCGATCATCCGCTCCGACCACCGCCGCGGGTTGTGGATGCGCAGCAGGTCGCGGCGAGAACGCCACAGCTCCCGCAACCCCAGCACCCAGCGGCGACGCCCGGGCGAACCGTCCACCAGCACCGTCGCCATCAGGCCCATCACGTTGCTGCCGCGCCCGTACCGCACCGGCTCCACGTGCGTCACCTCGTCGGGGTGGATAGACGACGTGATCGCGACACCCCGCGTGTAGTCCGTGTCCGAGCGCAACGACCGGGCCGCCAGCACCGCCTCCGAGTTCGTCCGCGCCAGCAGTCCCAGCCGGGGCGAAATAGAAGGCAAATTACCGGTGTCGCGCATGCGGTGCAGGAGGCGCTGCGTCCCCAGGGAAGCCGCCGAGAACACCACCTGCGACGCGGTGAACGTCCGGCCGGAACGGCGGCCGGTGCGCCGCGTGTCCACCGCGTACCCGCCGGGGATCGGCCGCACCGTGACCGCGGTCGTCAGCGGGTGCACCACCGCGCCCGCCTGCTCGGCCAGGTACAGGTAGTTCTTCACGGTCGTGTTCTTCGCCCCGACCCGGCAGCCGGTCATGCACTCGCCGCACAGGGTGCAGGAGGACCGCAGGGGACCGGCGCCGCCGAAGAACGGGTCCACGCCGGACTGTCCGAAGTAGACGCCGACCGGCGTGCGGCGGTAGGTGTGCCCGATGCCCATGTCTTCGGCGACCTCGAGCAGCACCCGGTCCGCGGCCGTCGTCGCCGGGTTCTCGACCACGCCCAGCATCCGCTTCGCCTGGTCATAGTACGGCGCGAGCTCGTCCTTCCAGTCCGTGATGTGCGCCCACTGCGGGTCGGCGTAGAACTTGTCCGGCGGCTCGTACAGCGTGTTCGCGTACACCAGCGAACCGCCGCCGACGCCGGAGCCGCTCATCACGAACGTGTTCTTCAGCAGCGTCAGCCGCTGGATGCCGAAACACCCCAGCGCGGGCGCCCACAGGTACTTCCGCAGCCGCCACGACGTCTTCGCGAATTCGTCGTCGGCGAACCGGCGCCCGGTCTCCAGCACGCCGACGCGGTAGCCCTTCTCGGTCAGCCGCAGCGCCGTGACGCTCCCGCCGAACCCCGATCCGATCACCAGGACGTCGTAGTCCATCACGCCATCACCCGGAAGTCGCCCGGGTCGAGCCGCCGGGTCCGGCGGTCGTACTCGGTGACCAGGCCCGGCCAGTTGGTCGTCACGCGGCCGTCGGCCTGCCGGTACCAGCTCGTGCACTCGCTCCACACGCTCTGGCCCAGCCGCCGCTGCACCTCCCGGTCGTAGCGCTCCTCGACCTCCGGCTTGACGTCCACATAGGACACGCCGGGCCGCGCGAGCTGTTCGACCGCCTGGCGGATGTAACGCGCCTGCCGCTCGATCATGTAGATGATGGACCCGGCGCCGAGGTTGGTGTTGGGCCCGTAGACGCAGAACATGTTCGGGAACCCGGGCACGGTCATGCCCAGGTAGGCCCGCGCGCCGCCGGCCCACTCGTCCTGCAGCGACCGGCCGCCGAGGCCGAGCACCTTCATCCGGCCGAGGAACTCCGTCGCGGCGAACCCGGTGCCGTAGACCAGGACGTCCGCCTCGAGCTCGGTCCCGTCCTCGACCCGCACGCCACGCGGCGTGATCGAAGAGATCCGCCGCGCCTCGACGTCGACGTTCGGCTGGGCCAGCGCGGGCAGGTACTCGTTGGTGAACAGGATCCGCTTGCAGCCCAGGGGATAGGCCGGCTTCAGCTTCGCGCGCAGCTCCGGGTCCTTGATGTGCCGGCGCCGCAGCTGCGCCGTCCGCAGCTCGAACATCTTCGCCAGCACCGGGTGCTTGGTCATCGCGTACGTCGCGTACTCGGCGAGCAGGAAGATCCGCAGCCGGCCGAGCAGCTGCGTGGGCGGCAGGTGCTCGAACAGCCAGTGCTGCCAGCGCCGGTAGGCCGGGTCGGACTTCGCCATGACGTACGGCGGCGTGCGCTGGAAGACCGTGACGTGCTTCGCGTGCTTGCGCAGCTCCGGCACGAACTGGACGGCGCTCGCCCCGGTCCCGATGACGGCGACGCGTTTGCCGGCCAGCTCGACGTCGTGGTCCCAGCGCGCCGAGTGGAACGCGTCGCCGGCGAAGCTCTCCCGGTTCGGGATGTCCGGCAGCGCCGGCCGCGAGAGCTGGCCGACGGCGGGGACGAAAACGTTTGCTTCGTACGTCTCGCCGCTCTGCGTCTCGACCCGCCAGACGCCGCGCTCCTCGTCGAACGCCGCTCCGGTGACCTCGGTCCGGTACCGGATGTGCGGCTCGAGCCCGTACTTCGTGATGACGCGCCGCAGGTAGGCCAGGATGTCCGGCTGGTAGGAGAACCGCTTCGGCCACCGCGGGTTCGGCTCGAACGAGTACGAATAGAGCGGCGACGGGATGTCGCACGCGGCACCGGGGTAGGTGTTGTCCCGCCAGACGCCGCCGGGCTCGGCCGCGCTCTCCAAGATGGTGAAGTCGGTGAACCCGGCGCGCTTCAGCTCGATCGCCGTCCCGATACCGCCGAACCCGGTGCCCACGATCAGCACCGACGGGCCCTTCGCCGAACTACTCATGCGAAAAAGCTACGCAGCGGACGCCTGTGACAACAGGCCACGAACGGTCACCCGATCGAGAATTCCGGCCAGCCGTCACGTCGGCGCGTGGGTGCGCACCTCCCGGGTCTCCGCGGCCGGTTCCGCCCAGTCCAGCAGCCGCCCGGCGGCGCTCTCCAACGCCGTCAGATCGCGCTTCGGCAGCTTCTCGAACGGCGACAGCTCGACGATCGCCGCCTTCTTCGTCTTCGTGATCTCCCAGAGGCCCCGCACCTGCCCGTCGACCAGCAGCGTGCCCTTGACCAGGCCGTTCTGGGTGATGACGCGCTTGCGGTAGTCGTCCGAGATCACCCGCGTCCGGTCCGCGTAGGAGAGGATCATCTGGTCGAACGGCCCGAGCAGCCGGGGCGGCGCCGGGACGTCCTCATCCGGCACGGACAGCTCCGGCAGGTCCAGCAGCTCCCGGCCGTCCTGGTCGCGATACCGCCGCAGGTCCATCGAAGAAGCCACCTCGCCGAGGCGCGTGATGCCCGCCCATGCCTGCACGTCCGCCACCGACGCCGGCCCGAACGCGCGCAGGTACCGCGCGATCAGGTCCGCCGGCGAGGGCGGGGCGAGCGGTGCGCCCACCCACTCGTCGAGGCACGCGTACGTCGTCTGCCCGGCCTTGCCCCAGATGCCCCGCGGCGGAACCTGCACCAGCGGCAAGCGGCCCCGGGCGAGGTGGGTGAGCGACGCCTTGGCGCGGTCCGGCCAGCGCCGCGCCAGCTCGGCACCCAGCGCCGTGCTGGACAAAGCCGAAGAAGACAGCAGCTCCCGAGCCGCCGAGGCGACCTCGGAATGGTCCAGCTCGGCCAGCTCGCGTGCGTGCAGCGTGTTCGTCTTCAGGTCGCGGTCGTAGAGCACCTGCACCACCGGCCGCCACGCCAGCGCGTCCGCCGCCGTGACCAGGTGGACCGTGCCGCGCATCAAGGCGATCCTGACCACCTGACGCTCTTCGAGCAGTGAAGCCAGCTCCTGCGGCCGGAACCCGTCCAGGCGCGACCACAACGCGTAGTACGGCGGGAACGGCGCCTGCGCCTGCAGTCCGGCCAGGTGCTCGACGGCATCGAGAGCGGACATCCTCGCGGGCCGCAGCAGCAGCTGGCGCTCCAGTGTCGCGCGGTTCACGGCCCGCCGGCTCAAGGTCTCCACGCCGTCACCCTAACGATCACCCCGGACAGTTCCGGTCCTCGATTCGACGCGCGAACGGCCGTCATCCATACTTCCGGCCATGGCCGAGCTCGCCGCGCCCGCCGTCGGGGACTGGGACTTCCCGCGCGGCACCGCGAGCATCGAGCTGATGACCCGGTTCGCCGCCGACCGCGGCCTGCCCGCGGAGCACCTCCTGTCCGCGACCACGCTCTCGCCGGAGCTCCTCGCCGACCCGTCGGTGCAGGTCGACGCGCGCCAGGAGCTGGCCGTCGTCCGCGCGCTGGCCGAGCTGGACGGCTCGGACGCGACGGCCTTGGAGCTCGGGCGCCGCTACCGCGTCACCACCTTCGGCATCTTCGGGTTCGCCTGCATCAGCAGCCCGACGCTGCAGGACGCGATGCTGTTCGCCCTCCGCTACTTCGACCTCAGCTTCGCCTTCTGCATCCCGCACGTCGAGCTGGAGAGCGGCCGGCTGACGCTGGAGCTCGACGACAGCCGCGTGCCCGCCGACGTCGCCCGTTTCCTCGTGCTGCGCGACCTGGCCGCGATCTTCTCGGTGATGCGCGACCTGCTGCCGGAGATCGTGCTGGAAGACCTGAGCTTCCGGCACGACGAGTCCACAGTGGACCCTTACCGGGTCGCGTTCGGCGTGGTGCCGCGATTCGGCGCCGACGCCTGCCGCGCGACGCTCGACCCCGCGCTGCTGATGCTGCCGCTGCCGCAGGCCAACGACCAGACCGTCGCCTTGTGCGCCGCGCAGTGCGAAGCGCTCGTCGCGCGCAAACGCCGGCGTTCGGGCATCTCGCAGCAGGTCCGGGAGCGTCTGGTCCGGCTCGGCGGCGTCGACGCCGGGATGGACGAGATCGCCCGCCAGCTGACGCTCAGCACGCGCACGCTGCGGCGGCGCCTGTCCGAGTCCGGCACCAGCTACCGCGCGCTGGTCGACGAGGTCCGCCAGGCGCTGGCCGAGGAGCTGCTCGACACCGGCGTCCTGTCGGTCGAGGACGTCGCGTACCGGCTCGGGTACGCCGAGGCGTCGAGCTTCATCTACGCGTTCAAGCGCTGGACCGGGATGACGCCGGCGGCGTTCGCCCGGCGCTTCCGGGCCGCCCGGCAAGCACCGCCGGGTAGGTGAGCTTGAGCAGGTTCAGGATCGAATCGGTGAGAAAGGTGCGCAGGGACGCGCGGTCGAGCGTGCCGCGGATCAGCCATTCGCGCGACGCGGCCCGCAGCAGCCCGCCGAACGACCGGATCATCGCGCGCAGCTCGTCGCGGCCGTCGGTGACGTCGGTCATCAGCGCGGCTTCCAGCACCCGGTCGGCGGCGATCTCGTCGGCCTCCAGCATGATCCGCTCGATCTCGGGGTCGCGGCCCGCGGACTCGGGGCCGATCACGGTCAGCCAGGCGTCGCGGTTGCGGTCCACGACGTCGATCCACCGCTCGACACCGATCGCCAGCCGCTCCTCCATCGTCGTGTCCGGCAGCGCTTCGGTGACCGGCGCCGGCACGATCATCAGCTGCCGCACCACTTCCAGGTACAGCTCGCGCTTGCCGCCGAAGTAGTGGTTGATCAGCGGGCGCGCCACCCCGGCGGCCTCGGCGATGTCCGAAGTGGACACCGACGCGTAGCTGCCCGCACCGAACAGGTGCCGGGCGGCGGCGAGGATCTCCGCGCGCCGTTCGGCCGGTTCGAGGCGCCGCCGCCGCGGCCGCGTCCCACTGGTCATCCGCTCAGCCTCGCGGGGGAGCGGCACGCTGTCAACAAGTAGTTGACCCATCGTCAAAAGAGTGGCTCCGGTGGCGGGCAACGGGTGTTTCGAGCAAACCTTTGTCGTTACGCAACCGGAACAACCCGCCGGTAACTTCCCGGCGCCCGGATGCGACGAGACGGCAGAGGCCAGCGACCGGGGGTAGGAGCCAGATGACCGAGGAAGGCGCGCCGATCCGGCCGGCCGGACGCTGGGTGAGCGTCCGCCTGCAGCATCGTCACGTCAGCTTCGACGAGGGCTTCGAAGCGGACGAGCCCCTGCCCGACGGCGATTGCGCGGACGAAGAGTCCTTGTCGTACTCGGGAATAGTGATCACGGGCTACGACGAAGGGTCGAAGGTGTCCGAGCGCTGGATCCCGCTGGGCGTCGACCCGTCCGAAGCGGACGACGAGCGGTTGATCGAGCAGCTGCGCGGGGCCCTTCTCTGGCAAGCGGGGCGCCCGCCCCAGGTCGCCGACGACTGACCGGTCGTGAGTGAGAAACAGTGTTCTAACCAAAAACGTCTCGACGACCGAGAAGCCGACGTACGAAGGCCTCGCGTCGGAGAGCACGGGACGCACTCGCGACCACGCGCCGTCCGCG
>NZ_JBFBAG010000060.1:28680-66679 GCF_040682155.1 Amycolatopsis sp. NPDC051371 | reverse complement strand
GCGCCCGAGATGCCGAGGGCGATGTACAGCTGCGGCGACACGGTCTTGCCGGTCTGGCCCCCCAGGAACTGCGCCGGGACGGCCGTATTTCCGCTTCCCGAACGGGGCTCGGGCGGCGGTCCGATCTGACGGCGGGTTGCAGGAGATCCGCCGCCGGGGGACGCCGAATAGCGGCGGCGTCCCGCCGGTCGCCGTCACCGCCGGATCACTCCAGGGTCGTGGCGGCGGCCGGCCCTGCAGCTGCTTTCGACGGTCCGATGTGGACACGGGGAAGACGTTGGCGATCTTCCGCGATGACGCTGTCCGAGCAGACTGTGGCCACTCCCGACGACCCGGGGGCTACTGCTGTACTCGGTTTGCGTCGCCGGGGTCTTTGCGACATCTTTACGCGTGGAGTGCCGGGAAGTCTGGTCGGCCCTCCACCCGCAGCGGGTGGAGGACCCGGCTCGAGGACGGATCTTCCATGGCACTCGTGCTCGCCGGCGGCTCTCGGGCTGGGCATGCCGCTGACGAGGGTCGGTATCGCCGTGCCCGCGCACTCCCTGGTCTGGTCGGACTGGCCGACGGCGCTGCTGCCGGGGGCGATCCTGTCGCCGACGGACCCGCGCTGGTCGCTCTCGCGTGGCGGCTGAAGCTCCTCACGGCCGAGCCGCGGCTGCAGGCCCCCGGGCCGCCGGCGTATGCCGCCTGTCACCTCACCCACGCCAACCCGTACCCGGCCGCGTTCGCCGCGGGCTCGACGCTGGACAAGGTCGCCGCGGAGCACTTCGAGCCCCTGGGCGACCTGCTTTCGGAGATCACCAAGTTCGCCGCGCTGCCGGCGATCGTGCTGGTCCGCCCGGCCGCGATGGTGTTGTCGCTGCTGCGGATGCCGCCGGCGGGGTGCGAGCGCGCGGCGGCGTGGTGCGGGCGGAAAGGCTTCGCGTCGGTGGTCTACGGGTTGCCGGCGCAGCAGCCGGGCATCCCGGCTGCGGAGTTGGTGTTCGACCCGGTCGCGGTGACGATTGCGTTGTCGATCGTGCTGCATTCCTCGACCGACGTGTCCGGACAACCTGCCCACCGGACGTCAAGAAACCGACAGGAGGACCGGACAATGCGCCGCGAACCAGGCCGCAGGGTCGTACGCTGGGCGAATGCATGCTGTGGAGATGGCCGAGGAGTACCCGGTCATCGACCTCGACTCCGATGCCCTGGACGCCGTGCGGTTGCTGGCCGAGCGCCGGTTGCCGGGGATCGTCGTGACCGACGCCACAGGCTGTCCGCAGTCGATCCTGCCCGCCTCGCAGGTGGTGCGGTTCCTGGTGCCGAGCTACGTGCGCGACGACCCGTCCCTGGCCGGTGTGCTGGACGAGTCGATGGCCGACCGGGTCGCGGACAAACTGGGCGGCCAGACGGTGCGCACGCTGCTGCCGGAGAAGCCCTCGGAGCTGCCGCGGGTGCAGGCCGACGACACGATCGTGGAGGTCGCGGCGATCATGGCCCGGCTGCGCTGCCCACTGGTCGCGGTCATGGAGGACAAGCGGCTGCTCGGCGTGATCTCCGCGTCCCGGCTGCTGGAGCTGGCCCTCACGCACCGATGACCGCGCAGGCGGTGCGATGAGCACCGTCCTCGCCATCGCCGTGTTCGTCGTCGCCTACGGCTTCATCGCCACCGAGAAGCTGCCGAAGACCGCGGTCGCGCTGGCCGGCGCCGGGGTGGTCCTCGCCTTCGGGGTGACCGATTCGGCGGACGCGTTCTACTCCCACGACACCGGCATCGACTGGGACGTCATCTTCCTGTTGTTCGGGATGATGGTCATCGTCGGCGTGCTGCGCCGCACCGGCGTGTTCGAGTACGTCGCCATCTGGGCAGCCAAGCGCGCCAAGGGTTCGCCGCTGCGGATCATGATCCTGCTCGTCCTCATCACGGCGGTCGCGTCGGCCTTCCTGGACAACGTCACGACCGTGCTGCTGATCGCGCCGGTCACCCTGCTGGTCTGCGACCGCCTCGACATCAAGCCGTCGCCGTTCCTCATCGCCGAAGTGTTCGCCTCCAACATCGGCGGTGCCGCGACGCTGATCGGCGACCCGCCGAACATCATCATCGGCAGCCGCGCGGGCCTGTCGTTCAACGACTTCCTGGTCAACATGGCCCCGATCGTCGCGATCGAGCTGGTCGCCTTCACCCTCGCGCTGCGCTGGGTGTTCCGCGGCTCCTTCGCCGTCGACCCGGCACGTGCCGCCTCGGTCATGCGGCTCAACGAACGCGAAGCGATCCGCGACCACGCTTGTTGCTCAAGTGCGGCGTGGTCCTGCTCGCGGTGTTCGCCGCCTTCGTCGGCCACTCCCTTGTCCACATCGAGCCGTCGGTCGTCGCGCTGCTGGGCGCGGGAGTACTGGTGGTGATCTCCCGGGTGGAGCCGCGGGACTACCTCGCCGGCGTCGAATGGGAGACCCTGCTGTTCTTCGCCGGGCTGTTCGTGATGATCGGCGCGCTGGTCAAGACCGGCGTCATCGCCACCCTGGCCGAGCTGGCCGCGAAAGCGACGGGCGGGAACGCCTTGGTCGCGGTCATGCTGATCCTGGTGGTGTCGGCACTGCTGTCGGGTGTCATCGACAACATCCCGTACGTGGCGACGATGAGCCCGCTGGTCCTGGCCCTCGCGCAGGACATCCCGGACCCGGCTCACTCGGACGCCCTGTGGTGGTCGCTGGGGCTCGGCGCGGACTTCGGCGGCAACATGACCGCCATCGGAGCCAGCGCCAACGTCGTCATGCTCGGCATCGCGGCGCGGTCGGGCAGCCCGATCTCGTTCTGGGAGTTCACCCGCAAGGGCGCGCAGATCACGCTGCTGACCGTGCTGATCGCCGCGCCGTACCTGTGGCTGCGCTACTTCGTCTTCGGCTGAGCGAACCGGGGGAGTGTCCGTGGCGCTTCCCGAACAGAGGACAAACCGTCCATTAAGGATACTCGCGGGCGCCGGGGGAGTAGGATGACCTCAGGTGTGCCGGGAAGCCTGGTCGGCGCGACACTGTTGCGCGCGAGACGAGGCTGCCATGACGATCGACGCTGTTCACCTGACCAAGCAATACCGCGACGTCCGGGCCGTGGACGACGTGACGCTGTGCGTCGCACCCGGTGAGGTCCATGCCCTGCTCGGCCTCAACGGCGCCGGCAAAACCACGACCATCCGGATGCTGCTCGGCCTGCTGCGCCCGACCCGCGGCGAGGTGTCGCTGTTCGGGGAACGGGTCGGGCCCGGCCGAAATCCCGTCTGGGCTCGCGTCGGCTACCTGGTCGAGACGCCGTCCGCGTACCCCGAGCTCACCGTCACCGAAAACCTCCAGGTGATGGCCCGCCTCCGCGGCCTGCGCGACGAGAACGCCGTGATCGACGTCATCGCCCGGCTCGGCCTGCAACCCCACGCCCACCACCGCGCGCAAACCCTGTCCCTGGGCAACAAGCAACGCCTCGCCCTGGCCAAAGCGCTGCTGCACCGGCCCGAGCTGCTGATCCTCGACGAACCCGCCAACGGCCTCGACCCCGCGGGCGTCGCCGAGATCCGGAACCTGCTGCACGACCTCGCCCACGACGGCGTGACGATCCTGCTCTCCAGCCACATCCTCACCGAAGTCGCCCGCCTGGCCACCCGCATCGGCGTCCTCGACCACGGACGGCTGGTCTGGGAAGGCGCCACCACCGACCTGGTCACCCAGGCACGCCCGCGGTTGCGCGTCACGGTCCACGATCCCGGTCGCGCCACCGCGGCGTTGCGCGCCGCCGGCCACGCCGTCTCCGCCGAGGACGGCGGGCTCGCCCTCACCGGCGACCGCGCGATCCACCACCCCGAAGAGGTCGCCACACAGCTCGTGAACGCGGGCTGCCCGCCCACCCGGCTCGCCCTCGAGCAAGACGACCTCGAGACCTGCTTCCTCCGCCTGGTCAGCCGCTCATGAGCACCGCACCGGCCGCCGCGTGGACCGAACTGCTCAAAGCCCGCCGGTCCCGGCTGCCGTGGGTCACCGCGGCGGCGTTCACCGTCGCGGCCGGCTTCGGCGGCCTGATCATGTTCATCCTGCAGGACGTCCGCCGCGCTCGCGCCCTCGGCTTGCTCGGCACCAAGGCCGCGCTCACCGGCGGCACCGCCGACTGGCCCGCCTATTTCGCGCTGCTCGCCCAGATCATCGCCGTCGGCGGCGCCGTCCTCTTCGGCGTCATCGTGATCTGGACCTTCGGCCGTGAATTCAGCCAGGGCACCGCCAAGGACCTCCTGGCGCTGCCCACCCCGCGCACCACGATCGTCGGCGCCAAGTTCGCCGTCACCACGAGCTGGTCCCTGGTACTCACGGTGCAGACGTACCTGCTGGGCCTGGTGATCGGCGCCGCGATCGGCCTGCCCGGCTGGTCGGCCGCGGTCGCCGCCACGGGCCTGGTGAAGCTGCTGCTCACCGCCGCGCTGACGATCGCCGTCACGACCCCGTTCGCCCTCGCCGCCAGCCTCGGCCGCGGCTACCTGGCCGGCGTAGGTGCGCTGTTCCTCGCGGTCTTCCTCGCCCAGGTCGTCGCCCTGCTCGGCTACGGCCCGTACTTCCCCTGGTCGGTGCCCGCCCTCGTCAGCGACATCGCCGGCCCCGGCCGCCAGCCACCCGGACTACTCGGCTACAGCCTCGTGGCCCTCGTCGGCGTCGCCGGAGTGGTGGGCACGGCTCTGTGGTGGAAACACGCCGACCAAGACCGCTGAATCGAGATGCGGACTCCGCTGAAGGAGGTCGGTGGGAAGGTCTACAAAGGAGGCCGGAAGGGTGGTGATCACCACTCGGATGGAGTCAGCGGCCACCGGTGACCGGTTCTGGGGGCCGGCATGACGCTCGCGATGGTGAATCAGATCCTGGCCGCTCTGGAGGAACGCCGGCTGCGGTCGCTGGGTTCCCGTATCCGGGGAGCGGCGAAGCGGCCGGGTGGATCCCGGAACGGCATCTGAAGCCGGTCTTCGTGCGCGATCTCCCGTGAGGGAGTTGCGGTTCGAGCGCGGCCGGCGGCTCGGGCCCTGCAGGCGGGGATGGCGCTGGGCTGGTCGACTCGGTCGTCGGCGGCATCTGCGGCGAGGTCCCGTTTCGTGGCCCGTTCGCGATCGGCCACGGGTCAAAAGCCCAACAGGCGGCGCGGAGTGGTGCCGAGGATCCGCTGACGGTCATCGCCGTCGATGACATGGCGGGCGAGAAGGTCGAGGAGCGGCGCGTAATCGATGCGTTCCGGCGCGCGCAGAAAGGGCCAGTCGGATCCCCACACGCAGTGGTCGGGACCGAATTCCTCGAGCAACGCGCGGAGGAACGGTTCGAGGTCGTCGTGTGGGTATGGCTCGCGAGATGTCTTGGCGAGGCCGGAAAGCTTGACGAACGCCCGTCCCGTCCGGCCCCAGCGCAACAGCTCGCGGAAGCCGGGGGCGTCGAGCCCCGCGGCCGGGTCCGGCCGCCCGCAGTGGTCGATGAGGATGCGGGCGCCGGAGGGTTCGAGCACCGGGGTGAGCTCGAGAAGCTGGTTCTCCGTCACCTGGACGTCGGCGATCATGTCGAGTGCGGCGAGGTCGCGCAGCAGCCGGCCGGCGTCCGCGTAGCGGTCGGTGCCCAGCAAAGCCGCGTTGAGGGTGATCCCGGCGATCCCGCGGGTCCGGAGCTCGGCGAGCTCGGCTCGGGAGGTGTCGATGGGGACTACCGCCATGCCGCGGTACCGGCCGGCGCCTCGCTCGAGTGTGTCCAGCAGGCAGCGGTTGTCCTCGCCGTAGCCCGAGTTCGGGCCGACGAGGAGGGCGTTCGCGACGCCTTGCGCGTCGAGCAAGGCCGTGAGCCGCTCCGGGGTGCCGAGTTCTGGCCCGGCGGGGGAGTAGAACGTGTTAGCCGCGTAGGGAAAGCGCGCGGGGTCGAACACGTGTACGTGACAGTCCACAACCATGTCTTGCCTCATGCTTTCTCCGCGATCGGACCGCTCGGCTGTTCCTGGGCCGATCACGGAATGCCGTCCTTGGAGCCGCGGCGGTTCGCCTTCTTCGCCCGGTTGCCGCACGTCGCCATCGAGCACCAGCGGCGGTTGCGCGGCCGGCTGGTGTCGACGAACAACGCCCCGCATCCGGGGGCGGCGCAGGTGCGGATCGGGTCGTCGCCGCCGAGGGTTTCGACGGCGTCCACCGCGATCAAGGCCAGCGCCGCGTTTACGGGCCGGTCGGCCGGGAACGCCCAGGTGGTCCGGCCGCGGTCCAGCACCCGGGTAGCGCTGCTGCGGGCGGCCCACCGGTTCAGCGTCGCCTCGTCCCGCCCGTCGGGGACCGTGCCTGCGGCGACGGCGAGGCCCGCGCGGTGGATCGCCTCGCGCAGCTCGCGGGCTCGCACCGCCATTGCGGGTTCCACGGCCGGGGGAGCACCGGCGAGCAGTCCGGTGACTTCGAGCCACCGCAGCAGGTCGTTGTCCGTGACGATCCGGTCCACGGGCCGGGCGCCGCGGTCCCGCACCGTGGCGGTGAAGGCGAAGCAGAGTGGCGGGGAAGCCGCATCGGACACCGGGCACTCCTGGATGCGAACCGTCAGTGGGCGGCCTTCCGGCCGTGGACGAACCACACCGCTTCGACCGGGACGTCGCCCCGGTTGGTCAGGCGGTGCGGGGTCGTCGAGTCGAACGCGATCGAGTCGCCCGCGTGCAGCTCGTAGGTCTCGAACGCGAGCGCGACCTCGAGCGTGCCGCTGATGATGTAGCCGTACTCGATGCCGGAGTGGCGGGTAAGCTTCTCGTCGGGGACGGAGCTGCCGCCCACCTCGTAGCGCACGCGGAGGAAGTCCACGGAGCTGTCGTGGACCGGGGACAGCTGCTCCCAGACGACCCCGGAGTCCAGCACCAGCCGACGACGCTCGCCGGGACGCAGCATCGGGCTCGTCTGCTCCACCGGTTCCTCGTTGAGTTTCGCCAGGGCGCCGTGGAAGCTGTGCGTTTCCGGGACGGAGACCGGCGCCGCCGCGGCCCCGGCGCTGCTGAACAGATCGTCGATGGAGACGTTCAGGGCACTGCACATCGAGTACAACGTCGCCACCGACGGCTGCGACTTGTTGTTCTCGATCTGGGAGACGAACGCGGCCGAGACGCCGAGGTCGCGCGCGAACTGCCGCAGCGACAGCCCGGCCGCCTGCCGGTGGGCCCGCAGCTGTTCACCGATGTTCGCGGCCACCGGGTGCTCCGCTTCCGCCCCGCTCTTCCCCGTCACGCCCTGCTCCTCGCCCCGTCGGTCTGTGCTGTTCACTGTAGCTTGACGCGGGTTCCGGTCAAGTCGCCGGGCCACCGGTGAGGCGGTCCCGGACGAACTCCAGCTCCCGGACGACGTAGTCGGTGATGTCGCCGGTCTTGAGGTCTTCGGGCAGCACGTCCCACGTGTAGGTCTCGATCTCGAGGTGGGACGACTGCGGCCGCACCCGGTGCCGGTCCAGCGCCTGTTCGACGGCGAACCGCGTGGTGCGGAACGGGCCCAGGTCGTCCAGGAAGACCGGGACGTGGAAGTGGGTGCGCCACTCACGCCTCCCGCCGGGTTCCCGCTGCCAGGCGGCGATCGCGTCGGTGAGGTTCAGGTACCGCTTCAGGATCCCGTCGCGCAGCTCGGAGGTCTGGCTCAGGTAGATGGTGTGCGTGAAGCGCTCCAGTTCGCGGACGACGTCGTCGGTCACCTCGGGCACCCAGAGTGCGGCGGCCTGCTGGAGCTTGAAGATCGGCACGCCGGCCTCGGCGAGCAGGTCGAGCGAGGCCGGGATGTCGTCGAACTCGACGGCTTGGTGACCGATGTCGAACACGATCCCGAGGTGCCTGCGCAAGGCGCCGTACGCGTCCGCCAGCGGCAGGTCCGCGAGCTCGGCGAGCGTCTCGGCGCCGGCGCGGGAGTACAGCCGCGAGGTGAAGTAGCGGACGGTCTCCTCGATGGTTTCGAGGAAGCAGAACGGTTCCGGCTCGAGGGCGAGCTTCACGCGGCGGCCGGTGCGCCGCTCGAGCCGGACGAGGTGGCCCACCACCCGCAGTACGTTGCGGGTGAACAGGTCCACGTACGGTTCGCCGGTGACCTTGGGCCGGTACGCCAGCGGCACCGTCTGGATCGTCGGCTCGACACCGTCGGCGGCGATGTCGGCGAGGACGTCGGCCACGCGTGCCGTGTAGGTGACACGTTCCTCCGTGCTCCAGTCCGGCTCGTACACGTCTTCCATCACCGAACGGCCCTTGAACGGCCCGTGCGGGAACGCGTTCACGGTGTAGACGTACAGATCGTTCTCGGCCAGGTACCGCTTCACCTTCTCCCGCGCGGCGACGTCGCCGGCGAGCCGGTCCGCGGAGGCGCCGGACAGCCGCAGCGACACTCCGAACGGCGCGTCCGGCGACACCCGGCGCTTCACCTCGGGCAAGTAGGCCGCGAGGCTGGTGCTCATCTCGTCCCAGGTGTCGCCGGGGTGCACGAGCGTCGAGTAGGTCAGGTGGCCCAGACGGGAACCGAGGTCCATGGAACTCCTCCCAGATCGTTTGCTGGTAGTGAACAGTCCGGGTTTCGCCTCTGTCAAGCCCAAACCGGCCATGACCTCGGCGTTTCGGGAAATTCGCGACACGGTCTTGACTCTGAGGGGTCCGCACAGTTCACTGTCGCTGTACAACGGCGTCGGACGGGGTCAACCCTGGCGACCAGACGCCCGTCCGCGCCCGGAACACGGCTGCGCGGGCCTCGGTCAGCACGAGGAGAAGAGCATGCGCGCCGCGGTTTTCCACGACAAGCACGACATCCGGGTCGAGGACGTGCCCGAACCCGCCGGGGTCGGGGCGCGCGAGGTGCGCGTCCGGCCGTCCCTCTGCGGGATCTGCGGCACCGACCTGCACGAGTACGCCGCCGGGCCGATCGTCATTCCCACCAGCCCGCACCCGCTCTCGCACGCGGCGGCTCCCCAGGTCCTCGGGCACGAGTTCTCCGGGCAGGTACTGGAGGTCGGCGTCGAGGTCACCGGCGTCCGGGCCGGCGACCGGGTCGCGGTGATGCCCTTGATCTACTGTGGACAGTGCTACTACTGCCGGCGCGGGCTCAACCACCTCTGCCCGGAGATGGCGTGCACGGGGCTCAGCTGGCACGGCGGCGGGATCAGCGAGCAGGTGGTGGTCCCGGACTACCAGATCGCCGTGCTGCCCGAGTCGGTCACCGACGTGCAGGGCGCCCTGATCGAGCCGGCCGCGGTGGCCGCGTACGGCGTCGATCGCACCGGGTTCCGCCCTGGGGACACCATTCTCGTCACCGGCGCCGGGCCGATCGGCGCGCTCGCCGCGCTGTACGCCCACGCTGCCGGCGCGGCGCAGGTGATCGTCAGCGAGCCCAACGCCCGGCGGCGGGCCCTGCTCGACGCGTTCGGCATCGCCACCGTCCTCGACCCGCTGGCCGAGGACGTGCCGGCGGTGGTCCGTGGCCTCACCAGCGGCGTCGGGGCCGACGTCGCGGCCGAGTGCTCGGGCTCGGAGGCGGGGCTCACCGCCGCGCTGGCCGGCCTGCGGTCGCACGGCACGGCGACCCAGGTGGGCCTGCACGTCCGCCCCGCGACGATCGACCCGATGGCCGTCTCCCAGCGGGACCTGAGCCTGGTCGGCACGTGGTGCTACCCGGTCTACGACTTCCCGCGCATCATCTCGCTCGTCGGGACCGGTCGCTTCCCCGTCGAGCGGGTGCTGACCGAGGTGATCGACGTCGACGACGTCGTGCCACGCGGGTTCGACCGGCTGCTCGATCCCGCGGGCGACGCGCAGAAACTGCTGGTCAAGGTCGGCTGAACCGCGCCGCGGGAGGGACTCCCGGCGGCGCGCATTTCCCGAATGTCCACCGGATCCACTGTGGACACGATTCGTCCTGCCCGTGAACCGGTGCGAGGGAGCACCCGAGGAGCGATGCGATGAGCGACACGACAGGAGTTTCCGTGCTGGTCACCGAGCCATCCCCGGCTCCGGAAACCGAGGAGCCCACCGGTAAGCCGGGTTCGTGGCGGCGAATGACGTCCCCGCGTGCTTCGCGCGGGCTGGTCACGATCCTGATCGCGACCGTCCTGTTGTTCTTCGTCAGCCTGGTGCTGCAGCCGGAGAGCCTCGGGCGCAGCTCGCTGCAGGGGATGCTGCCCTTCGCGGCCGTGCTGGCCGTGGTCGCGCTCGGGCAGACGCTGGTGGTGCAGCAGGCCGGGATCGACCTGTCGGTACCCGGCACGGTGTCCCTCAGTGTGATCATCGTGACCCACTACCCCAACGGGGACAACGGGAAACTGCTGCCGGCGATCCTGATCGCGTACGCCGCGGCGCTGGCCGCGGGGCTGCTCAACGGCCTGGTCGTCAGCCGGCTGGGCATGTCCGCGATCGTGACGTCGCTGGGGACGAACGCGTTGCTCTACGCCGTGGTGCTGGGGGTGTCCGGCGGATCGCCGGCGAGCACCACGGCCGCGCTGCACTCGATCGCCACCGGCCGGTTCCTGGGCCTGCCGTACTCCGTCTGGTTCGCCGCGGTGCTCGTCGCGGTGACCGGGTTCGTGATGAAGCGCATGGTGGCCGGGCGCCGGTTCGAGGCGATCGGCGACAACCCGGCCGCCGCGGGCCTGGCGGGGCTTCGCGTGCGGCGCCACCAGCTCGGCGCGTACGTGTGCGCGTCGCTGTTGTACGGCACCGCGGGCATCCTGCTCGCCGGGGTCGTGACGACGCCGGGGGCGTTCCAGGGCGACTCGCTGCTGCTGCCGTCGGTCGCGGCCGTCGTGCTCGGCGGGACGTCGCTGCTCGGGGGGAAGGGCAGCCCGGTCGCGAGCGCGGTCGCGGCGCTGTTCCTGAGCCAGCTCGACCAGTTCGTGCTGACCCTCGGGGTCAGCCCCGCGACGAACAACATCGTCCAGGCGGTCGCGCTCGGCGCGGGCGTCGCCGTCTACACCGTCGACTGGGCTGTCGTGCGCGGGTGGTTCCACCGCGCTCCCGCGGCCCGGACTCAGCCCTAGAAAGGTTTCCCATGTCTCCCAGCATTTTCCGCGGGACAGTGCTGTCCTGCGCGATCGCGGCCACCCTCGTCGCCAGTGGCTGCGCGGTCGGTGACGACGGCTCCGGTGCCGGCGCGGCCGGCAAGCCCGCGAGCGCGAACGGGCCCTCGTGGTGCGGCTCGAAGCAGGCCTCGCTCGGGCTGGCCGACGGCTTCGGCGACAACAACTGGCGCAAGGTGACCACCGCCGAAGCCAAGGCCGAGGTGGCCAAGTGCCCCAGCGTCACGTCGTTCACCTACACCGACGGCCAGGGCAACACGCAGAAGGCGATCTCCGACATCCAGGGCCTGGTGGCCAAGGGGACGCAGGCGATCGTCGTGTTCCCGGACGCGGGCCAGGCCGTGCTGCCCGCCCTGCGCAGCGCGCACAAGGCCGGCGTGGTGACCGTGCCGTACCGGGTGAACCCGGGCGGCACACCCGGCCAGGACTACGACACGTTCGTCAGCACCGACTTCGAGCAGGCCGGTGTGCTGTGGGCCAACTGGCTCGTGAAGGCCTTGAACGGCAAGGGAAAGGTGCTCAACCTCGGCGGGCCGCCCGCGAACTCGCAGAGCCTCGACGAGTACAAGGGCATGCAGAGCGTGCTCAAGGACCACCCGGAGATCCAGTTCGTCGGCACCACGCCGTACGAGGTGACCAACTGGGACGCCGCGCAGACGCAGAAGGTGATCACCGCCGCACTGGCGAAGAACCCGGAAATCGACGCCATTACCACCGACTTCGGTGCCGCACTGGCCAGCTCGTTCTCCGCGTTCACCCAGGCGGGTCGGAAGATCCCGGCGATCGCCACCGAGGACGCCAACCAGCTCGCCTGCAACTGGCAGCAGCAGAAGGACGCGGGCAGCGCGTTCCCCCTGTTCACCGTTTCCTCGCAGAACGCCATGTCCCGGCTGGCGATCCAGGTCGCGGTCGCGAAGGCCACCGGCGGGGTGGTGCCGCAGGGCACGGTCTACCCGCAGTCCCCGTTCGAGGACTCGATTTCCGGCCAGCCGCACCCGGTCACGTGCGACAAGGAGCTTCCCTCGGACGCTTTCGTGTCCAGCTCCCTGTCCAAGGCCGAGCAGATCGCCGCACTGAAGTAGGGGAGGGCAGACCATGACCGAGGTTCCCGCTCTGCGCCTCTCCGGCGTGTCGAAGCACTACGGCCCCGTCCGGGCGCTGTCCGACGTCTCATTGGACGTCTTCGGCGGGCGGGTGCACGCGCTACTGGGCGAGAACGGCGCGGGCAAGTCCACGCTGATGGGCATCGCCTCCGGCTCCACCCGCCCCGACGACGGCCGGACCAGCGTCGCCGGCGAGCCGGTGCCCGCTCTGACCGCGGACCAGGCGAGCCGGCTCGGCATCGCGATCGTGCACCAGCACCCGGCCGTACTGGCCGACATGACGGTCGCCGAGAACATCCGCCTGGCCGTGCCGCCCGAGCGGATGCCGGACGGCAATCCGCGGCTGTGGATGGTCGAATTGCTGCGCAGCGTCGGCTCCGACCTGCGGCTGCAGGACCGGGTGGACGACCTCGGCGTGGCACAGAAGCAGCTGCTGGAGCTGGCGAAAGCCGTCGCGCTGGAGCCGAAGGTACTGATCCTCGACGAGCCGACCGCACCGCTCGGCCCGGAGCAGACGGAGATCCTGTTCGACCAGGTGCGCCGGGCCACCGCCCGCGGGACCGCGGTCGTCTACATCACCCACCGGCTCGCCGAGGTGCGGGAAATCGCCGACGAGGTGACCGTGCTGCGGGACGGCCGTACGCGGGGGCACGCGAACGTCACGGACCTCACCGACGACGAGATGCTCCGCATGATCGTCGGCCGGGAACTGGCGTCGACGTTCCCCGCCAAGAACCCCGACCCGGCGGGCGCGAAGGTCGCCCTGGAAGTCGACGGTCTCTCCGGTGACGGCTTCCACGACGCCCGGCTCGTCGCGCACCACGGGGAGATCGTCGGGCTCGCGGGCATCGTCGGCAACGGCCAGAGCGAGTTCCTGCGCGCGTTGGCAGGTCTGCGGCAGTCGACCGGAAAGATCGTGCTCGACGGGTCCCGGCTGCGTGGCCGTGCCCTGGTCCGGTCCACCGCGTACATGCCGGCCGACCGGCACCGGGAGGGCCTGCTGCCCGCGATGTCGGTCCGGGAGAACGCCGCGATCAGTGCGCTGCCCTCGTTCGCCACCGGGGGTGTGGTCGCCGGGAGCCGGGAACGGTCGCAAGTGGACATCGAGCTCGCGAAGCTCTCGGTGAAAACCGCGACGCGCGAGACGAACGTGATGGCTCTCTCGGGTGGCAACCAGCAGAAGGTGGTGATGGCGCGCGCCCTGCTCGCCGCACCGCGGCTGCTGCTGGCCGACGAGCCGACCCAGGGCGTCGACGTCGGCGCGCGCTCCGAGATCTACACGATCATGCGCGACGTGGCCGCGTCGGGCGTGCCGGTGGTGGTCGTGTCCTCCGACGCGAAGGAGCTGGAGGGCCTCTGCGACCGGGTCGTGGTGTTCTCCCGCGGCCACGTCGTCGCCGAGCTGACCGGCGAGGACGTCACCGAGGAGAAGATCACCGGCGCGGTCGTCAACGCCACGACGCATCGTCAGGAGACTCCGGCGGCGAAGGCGGCACCGGCCAAGGCGACGCGCCTGCGTGACCTCGCCAAGGGCGACTACGCGCCCAGCCTCGTGCTGGCGCTGGTGATCCTCGCACTGGGGGCGTACACCTTCGCGCACAACGTCCGGTTCCTCGCGCCGTTCAACGTCACCTCGCTGCTGACCCTGCTCACGGCACTCGCGTTCATCAGCCTGGGCCAGACGATCGCCATCATGACCGGCGGGATCGACCTCTCGGTGGGCCCGCTCGCCGGGCTGCTCGTGGTGATCGCCTCGTTCTTCGTGACCGACGGCCGGTCTCCGGTCATGATCGCCCTGGCGTTCGTGATCATGCTCGCCGTGGCGGTGGTATCCGGGCTGCTGAACGGCGTGCTCGTCCGCTTCGGCGGGTTCACCGCCGTGGCCGCGACCCTGACCCTCTACATCGGACTGCAGGGGATCTCCCTGCTGCTGCGGCCCTTCCAGGGCGGGTTCATCAGCTCGTCGGTGACGGACGTGATCACCGTGTCCGTCGGCTTCGTGCCGGTCGCGTTCATCGTGGCCGTGGTGGTCGCCGTCGCGCTGGAGCTGGCGCTGCGGTTCACGCGGTGGGGCCACGGGTTGCGCGCCGCCGGGTCGAACGAGGGGTCGGCTCGCCGGCTCGGGCTGAAGGTCGACCGGATCCACGTGCTCGCCTACGTCGGCTGCGCGGCGCTCACGTTCTTCGGCGCGCTGCTGCTGATGGCGCAGATCGGCGTCGGCGACCCGACCCAGGGCGTGAGCTACACGCTCTCCAGCATCACCGCCGTCGTGCTCGGCGGGGCGAGCCTCGCCGGCGGGCGCGGGTCGTTCATCGGGACGCTGCTGGGCGCCACGCTCATCCAGGAAGTCCTCAACGCCACGACGTTCCTGAACCTGAACCAGAGCTGGCAGTACTTCTTCCAGGGCGTCCTGATCCTCATCGCGGCCGCGATCTACACCCGGGTGCGCCGCCGCACCCCGGCCCTCGTCTGAAACCGGGAAGGAAAGAGAACGTGAGCGAAACAGCTCCGCACGCACTCGTCGTCGGGGTCACCGGGGTCGCCGGGGCCGCGATCGCCGCGCGGCTGGCCGAACGCGGTTGGGCGGTCACCGGGGTCTCCCGGAGCCCGTCCGGCGTCGCCGGGGTCCGGTCGGTCCGGGTGGACCTCGAGGACCCGGCCGCGTTGGACGCGGCTCTCGCGGATGTCGCACCGACGCACGTGTTCCTCACCGCGTGGTCGCGCCGTCCGACCGAGGCGGAGAACATCGAGGTCAACGCGGGCATCGTGCGCAACGTGCTGGCCACGGCCGGAGGCAGTGCCCGGCACGTCGCCCTGATGACAGGGCTCAAGCACTACCTCGGCCCGTTCGAGGCGTACGCGGCCGGGGTCATGCCGGACACGCCGTTCCACGAGGACGAGGCCCGGCTGGACGTCCCGAACTTCTACTACGCCCAGGAGGACGAGCTGTTCGCGGCCGCCGAGCGGCACGGCTTCACCTGGAGCGTGCACCGGGCGCACACCGTGATCGGGCACGCCGTGGGCAACGCCATGAACATGGGCATGACCCTCGCCGTCTACGCGGAAATCTGCCGGGAGACCGGCCGGGACTTCCGGTTCCCCGGCTCGGAGACCCAGTGGAACGGGCTCACCGACATGACCGACGCAGGCCTGCTGGCCGACCAGATGATCTGGGCCGCGACCACGGACAGTGCCCGCGACGAAGCGTTCAACATCGCCAACGGGGACGTGTTCCGCTGGCGGTGGATGTGGCCGCGGATCGCCGCGCTGCTCGGTGTGACCCCGGCCGGGTTCGACGGCAAGCCGGCGCCGCTGGAGCAGCAGATGATCGACGCCGCCCCGGTGTGGCGCGGGATCGCCGAGCGGCACGGCCTGCGCGAGCGGGACGTCGCCCGGGTCGCGTCCTGGTGGCACACCGACAGCGACCTCGGCCGGCCCATCGAGTGCCTCACCGACATGAGCAAGAGCCGCAAGGCGGGGTTCGACGGCTACACCAGCACCCTGGACGCTTTCGCGCGGCTCTTCGAGACGCTGCGGGCGGAGCGGATCATCCCCGGCGGAGCCCGGCCATGACCGCGCGCTTGACCGGCCGGACGGTCCTGGTGACCGGCGCGGGCCGCGGGATCGGTGCCGCGCTGGCCCGCGGGATGGCGCAGGAGGGTGCCGCGCTCGTCGTCACCGACCGCGACGAACCCGAGGCCGCCGCGGTGGCACAGTCCATTCGCGACAGTGGCGGTCACGCCGTCCACGCGCGGACCGACGTCACCGACCGGAACGAGGTGCGCGCCGCGATCGCGCTCGCCGCGGCGGAGTTCGGCCGGCTGGACGTTTGTTTCAACAACGCCGGGTTCAACGAGCCGGAGAAGTTCCTCGACATCACCGAGCCGGTGTGGGACCGGATCTTCCGGGTGAACGCGTTCGGCGTCGTGGTCGGCAGCCAGGAAGCGGCCCGCCAGTTCATCCGGCAGGGCACCGGCGGCAAGATCGTGAACACCGCCTCGATCGCCGGCCGGCAGGGCTTCCCGAGCTTCGCGCCCTACTGCGCGAGCAAGGCCGCGGTGATCTCCCTGACCCAGGCGGGCGCGCGGGCGCTGGCGGAGCACCGGATCACCGTCAACGCGTTCGCGCCCGGGGTGGTGCGCACCCCGTTGTGGGACAAGCTCGACCGCGATCTCGAGCGGATCGGCGAAGGCGACAGCGGGTTCGACGCGATGGCCGGCGACATCATCCTGGGTCGCCCCGCCGAACCCGAAGACCTCGTCCCCACGGCCGTTTTCCTCGCCGGCCCGGACTCCGACTACATCACCGGGCAGGTGATCCCCATCGAGGGCGGGATGGTCCTCGTCTGAGCGGGTCCGCACCCCTCATCGACTTCGGCGGTTCCCGCCGCAGGAAAGGAAAGCACATGCCGATCGCCACCTTCGGGACGAACGCCGTCGACTGGGAGACCCGGATCGACTTCGACCGCCTGCGCACGCAGCGGCTGCAGCGCCTGCGCGACCAGCTCGACAAGTCGAGCCTCGGCGCCGTCCTCGCGTTCGACTTCACGAACATCCGCTACATGTCCGCCACCCACATCGGCACCTGGGCGATGGACAAGCTCATCCGGTTCGCGCTGCTGACCCGCGCCACCGACCCCATCGTGTGGGACTTCGGCTCGGCGGCCAAGCACCACCAGCTGTACAACCCGTGGCTGGCCACCACCACCGCGGAGGCCGATGCCGACCCGCACGCGCCGCACCACGGCGCCGTCCGGCCGAGGACCGAGTCCGGGGCCCGCGCCGGGATCTCCACGCTGCGCGGCGCGTTCCACCCCGACGCCGGCATCGCCGACGCGGTGGCCGCCAAGATCAAGCGGGAGCTGGAGAAGTTCGGCCTGCTGGGCGAACCGCTCGGCGTCGACGTGATCGAGCTGCCGATCCTGGCCGCCCTGCAGCGCGCGGGCGTCACCGTCACCGACGGGCAGCAGGTGTTCATGGAGGCCCGGCGAGTCAAGACGGCCGACGAGATCTCGCTGCTCACCCAGGCCTGTTCCATGGTCGACGCGGCCTACGACGACCTGTACCGGTTCCTGCGTCCCGGGGTCCGGGAGAACGAGTGTGTGGGACTCGTGTCGAAGTCTCTCTACGACCTCGGTTCGGAGTACGTCGAAGGCGTCAACGCGATCTCCGGCGAGCGGTGCTCGCCGCACCCGCACGTGTTCTCCGACCGGCTGATCCGCCCCGGCGACCCCGCGTTCTTCGACATCCTGCACAGCTACCAGGGCTACCGCACCTGTTACTACCGCACGTTCGCGGTCGGCTCGGCCAGCAGCGCCCAGCGCGACGCCTACGTCCGGGCGCGCGAATACATGGACCGCGCCATCGCGCTCGTCCGTCCGGGGGCCACGACCGCGGACATCGTGTCGGTGTGGCCGACCGCCCGGGAGTTCGGTTTCCCCGACGAAGAAGCCGCGTTCGGCCTCCAGTACGGCCACGGCGTCGGACTGTCCATCTGGGAGAAGCCGATCTTCTCCCGGCTCGTCTCGCTGGAGCATCCGGAGACCCTCGAAGTCGGGAACGTCTTCGCGCTCGAGACGTACTGGCCCTCGGCCGACGGCATCGGCGCGGCGCGGATCGAGGAGGAGCTGGTGGTGACCCCGGACGGCTGCGAGGTGATCACCAAGTTCCCGGCCGAGGAGCTGCTGATCGCCGGACCGCGCTACATCGCCGTGAACGGCGTCCTGCCGACCGCGCGCGAAGCGCAATCGCACCTGAACACCGCCGCCGGCCGCGGGGAGGACCTCGCATGACGCTGCCGCTGCAGCAACACCCCTACGGCGAGCACCCCGTGGTGCTCCCGCCGCTGGAGAACCGCGACCTGGACCACGCCGACATCGCGCCGGAAACCCGCCGTGCGCTGTATCGGCGGCTGCAAGAGCTGCGCCAGTTCGAAAAGCGCGCCTACGACCTGTTCATGCGCAACCTGGTCAAGGGTACGAGCCACCTGTCGCTGGGCATGGAGGCGATCTCGGCCGGGTTCGGCGAGGCGATGCGAGCCGACGACTACACGTTCGCCACCTACCGCGGCCACGCCCACACGCTCTCCCGCGGCGTCCCGATGGCACCCGTGCTCGCCGAGCTGATGGGCCGCTCCACCGGCCTGCTCGGCGGCAAGGGCGGCTCGATGCACCTGACCAGCGTCGAGCACGGCATGCTCGGCTCGTACGCGATCATCGGCGCGCACCTGGTGATCGCCAACGGCGCCGCGCTGTCGGCGCAACTGCGCGGCAGCGGCCAGGTCGCGGTGTGCTTCTTCGGCGACGGCACCACGAACATCGGTGCCTTCCACGAGGCCCTGAACTTCGCCGCGGTGTTCTCGCTGCCGATCGTGTTCGTCTGCGAGAACAACCTCTACATGGAGTACACCGCGATCGCCGACATCACGGCCGTCGCGCGCCCCGCGGCCGATCGCGCGGCGGCTTACGGGCTCGAGGCGCGCACGGTGGACGGCAACGACGTCGACGCCGTCTACCTGTCCGCGCGGGAGCTGCTCTCGCACGCGCGGTCGGGGGAGGGCCCGTGCCTGCTGGAGGCGACGACCTACCGGCACGGTGGCCACTCCCGGGCCGACCCGGGGAAGTACCGACCGGACAAGGAAGTGCGGGCGTGGCTCGACTACGACCCGATCACCCTGTACCGCGACCGGCTCACCCGCGTCGGCGTGCCGGAGTCCGAACTGGACACCATCGACACGGAGGTCGCTGCCGCGGTCGACAAGGCGACCGAGACCGCGCAGAACGGCCCCGAGCCCGACGGCTCGGCGGCCCTGACGGACGTGTGGGCCGACGGAGGATCGTCATGGCGGAACTGACCTATCGCGCGGCCGTCGCCCGCGGCATCGCGCAGGAGATGCGCCGCGACGAGCGGGTGCTGCTGCTCGGTGAAGACATCGCCGGCGCGGGCGGTGTCTTCAAGACCACGCCCGGCCTGCTCGACGAGTTCGGCCCGCGGCGGGTGATCGACACCCCGATCGCCGAGCAGGCCATCCTCGGCGCGGCGATGGGCGCCGCGATGACGGGGCTGCGGCCGGTCGCCGAGATCATGTTCTCCGACTTCTTCGCCGTCGCCTGGGACATCGTGGTGAACCAGATCGCGAAGACCCGGTACATGACCAACGGCCAGGTGACGCTGCCGCTGGTGATCAAGACCGGCAACGGCGGCAACCTGCGGTTCGGCGCCCAGCACTCGCAGTCGATCGAGAACTGGGCGATGGCCGTGCCCGGCCTGAAGGTCGTCACGCCGTCGAACCCGCGGGACGTCGTCGGGCTGATGGCCGCGGCCGTGCGCTCGGAGGACCCGGTGCTCTTCTTCGAGCACAAGGGCATGTACGCGAGCAAGGGCGACGTGCCCGATGGGGAGATCGTCGACAGCCTCGGGACCTGCGCGATCCGGCGGCCCGGGACGGACGCCACCGTGCTCGCGCTGGGGCTCATGGTGCCCCGCGCCGTCGAGGCGGCCGAGGCGCTGGCCCACGAGGGGATCGACCTCGAAGTGATCGACGTGCGGTCGCTCGTCCCGCTCGACACCCGCACGATCCTGGGTTCGGTGGCGCGCACGGGCCGGTTGTTCACCGTGGAAGAGAACCCGCAGCTGCTCGGCTGGGGCGCGGAAATCGTGTCCCTCGCGGCCGACGAGGTGTTCTGGGACCTCGACGCGCCGCCGGTGCGCATCACGTCCCCGCACGTGCCGCTGCCGTCGGCCGCGGCGCTGGAGGACTCGGTGATCCCCAGCGTCGACCGCATCGTGCAGACGATCCGCAAGAGGCTCGGATGAGCGTGACGACGCCGTACCCCCGGCCGGCCACGCCGCGTGGCGGCCCGTGGTCCCCGGCCGTGCGCCGGCTGCTGCACGAGCGGCGCGTCGACCCGGCCCGGTTCGACATCGGCCCGCACCGGCTCACCCTCCGGATCTTGACCGCGCTGCTGGACGCGCGGCCCGCCACGGCCGAACCTGCGGCGCCGGCGGCCGTGCACCAAGCCGCGGCCGTCGTTCCCGACGTCCCGCCGGACCGCCTGGCGGCACTGCTCGACGACGCCGTGGCGCGGGTCTGGTCCGACGCCGGCCTCGGATCGTTGCCGCGGCTCGTGGTCGGGTCGGTGCCGGGAGTCCGGACCGTCCCGGTCGCGGCGCCCGGCGAGAGCGTGCTCGCCGCCGGTGTGCCCGCCCTCGACGTCGTGCCCGTGCGCCTCGCCGACGGCGAACCGGCGCTGGCCTGGCGGACCCGCGTGCCGTTGACGCTGACCGCGCCCGCCGAGCTGGACGGTGCCGCCCTGCTGCGGGCGATCGCCGACCAGCTGGCCACTCCACCCGACGAAAGGGGAGTTCGACCATGAAAGCCCTGAGGTTCACCGCCGCGGACACCCTGTCCGTCGACGACCTGGAGGTGCCGCGGATCGCCCCCGACGAGGTGCTCGTCGCGGCCCGGTCGGTCGGCATCTGCCACTCCGATATCGAACTGCTCGAAGGCCGCTACATCATCCCGTTCAGCTACCCGATCATCCCGGGCCACGAGTGGGCGGGCGAGGTCGCCGAGACCGGCGCCGCGGTGACGGACCTGGCCGTGGGCGACCGCGTCGTGGGCGAGTGCGTCATCGGCGACGACCACTTCGGCTTCTCGGTGAGCGGAGCCGCCGCGGAGTTCTTCGTGGCCAAGCCCGCCTGGCTGCACCGGCTGCCCGACTCCTTGTCCTTCACCGACGGTGCGCTCGTCGAACCGTTCAGCTGCGGGTACAACGCGCTCGTGAAGGCGGGCAACGTCAACGCGAGCGACACCGTGGTGGTGTTCGGGGCCGGCCCGATCGGCCTCGGCGTCACGGCCGGTGCCGCGGCGCTGGGCGCGCGCACCATCACGGTCGAGCCGGCGGCCGGGCGCGGTGAGGCGGCACGGAAGCTGGGTGCCGAACTGGTCCTCGACCCGTCCGCGGCACCCATCGCCGAGCAGGTGGCCGAGGCGACCGGCGGCACGGGCGGCACCGTGGTGGTGGAGGCGACCGGCCGGACGGCGGTGATGGCCGACGCGCTCGAGGTCGCCGCCCACCGGGCGCGCATCGTCTACGTCGGCATCGACGTCGGGGGCAGCTCGCCGGCGAAGCTGGGCCTGCTGCAGTCCAAGGAACTGAGCGTCCGGGGCATCGCCGGGTCACCCGGGGTCTGGCCGGACACGCTCCGGTTCATGAACCGCGCCGGCATCGACCTCTCCGACCTGGTGACCAGCCGGTTCCCGGTCGAACGCGCGGCCGAGGCGATCGCCGCGTCCCGCGACACGGCGAAGAACATCAAGGTGCACCTCGAGTTCGGGGCGACCCGGTGAGCGAGACCATGCGCGCGGCCGTCTACCACGGCCAACGGGACGTCCGGATCGAAGAAGTGCCCGTGCCCCGGGCTCGCGACGGTGAGGTGTTGCTGGCCGTCCGGCGCAGCGGGATCTGCGGATCGGACGCCACCGAATGGGCCGCAGGTCCGAAGATGGTGCCGCTCACCCGGCGCCACCCCGGCAGCGGCCACCTCGGCCCGATGGTCCTCGGCCACGAGTTCGTCGGTGAGGTGGTCGAAAGCTCGAGCGGTTTCACGGCTGGAGAACTGGTGGCCTCCGGGGCCGGTGTCTCTTGTGGACGGTGTGACCGCTGCCGGGAGGGCCGCACCAACCTGTGCCGCGGGTACTACACGCTCGGGCTGAACGCGCCGGGCGGCCTCGCCGAGTACGTCGCGGCACCGGCGGGCACCCTCCGGCGGATCCCGGACGGGGTGTCCCTCGACCACGCCGGGCTGGCCCAGCCGCTCGCCGTCGGCCTGCACGCCGCGCGGAGGGCGGGTGTCCGGCCCGGCGACTCCGTGGTCGTCATCGGCGCCGGTGCCATCGGCTCGTTCGTCCTCGCCGGGCTGCGGCACCTGGGCGACGCCGAGGTCACGGTGATCGACTTCGCCGGCGACAAGCTGGAGCGCGCGAAGCGGCTGGGTGCGGCGCGCACGGTCGACGCCGCCGACGACGTCGTCGAGGCGGTGCGCGGCGCCGACGTGGTGATCGAGGCGAGCGGCGCGCCCGGGCAGTTCGAGAACGCGGTCCGGATGGTCACCGACGGCGGCCGGGTGCTGGCCGTCGGGTTGCCCAAGCAGGCTCCGACGGTCGACCTGTTCGGTCTGGTCCTGCGGGAGATCACCGTCGAGTCCACCGTCGCGCACGTGTGCGGCGAAGACCTCGCCCCGGCCCTGGACATCCTCGCGGCCGGAGTGCTCGGCGGCGAGCTGCTCGACTCCGTGATCGGGCTGGACGAGCTCACCGATCACGGCCTCGCCCGGCTGGCCGCCGGGGAAGTGGACGGCAAGGTTCTCATCGATCCCGGGAGGCGCTCATGAAGGTCGCGGTGCTGGGACTGGGCGCGATGGGCTCGCAGCTGCTGCTGCGCCTGATCGACGAGGGCGTGGACGTCACCGGCTGGAACCGCGACGGCCGGCGGGCGGAGCGGGCGGGGATCCCCGCGCGGTGCGTCGCGGCTTCGGCTCGGGAGGCGGTGACCGGTGCCCAGGTGGTGATCACCATGCTCGCCGACGGCCCGGCCGTGCGCGCGGTCCTCGGCGACGTCGCCGGCGTGCTCGACGAGGGCACGCTGGTGCTCGACATGAGCACGTCCGGCCCCGGGATCTCCCGCGAGGTGGCGGAAACGCTGGCCGGGCGGCGGATCCGGTTCGCCGAGGCACCCGTGTCGGGCTCGGTCGGCGCGGCCCGCGCCGGGACGTTGACGGTACTGTTCGGGGGCGCCGCGGAAGACCTCTCCGCGGCGGAACCGGTCCTGCGCCACCTGGGCAAGAAGACGATCCCCCTGGGACCCGTGGGAGCCGCGTCGACGTTCAAGCTCTGCCTCAACGCGCTGCTGCACACCTTCAACGCCACCCTCGCCGAGGTGCTGGGTGCCGCGGCGCGCGCGGGCATCGACCCGCACACGGCGTACGACACGATCGGCGAATCCGTGATGGCCGCGCCCTTCGTGCACTACAAGCGGGACGCCTTCCTCGCGGAGAGCCTGCCCCCGGTGGCTTTCGCCGTCGATCTGGTGCGCAAGGACCTGGAGCTGTTCCTCGACGCGGTCGCCGACCCGGGACGCGACGCCCCGACGGTCGGTACAGCCGCCGGTGTCGTACGGCGGGCCCAGGAAGCGGGCCTCGGCCCGGAGGACATGGCCACCCTCGCGCGGCTGTACCGGCCGTGACACCGGCGGCTGCCGGGGAAGGCCGGTCAGGCCAGGTCGACAGCGTGCGCGGCCCGGTAGGCGAACGCGATGATCGGCCCGAGGGTCGCACCACCCGCCCAGTAAGCGCGCCCCGACGCCGACGCCACGCAGTTGCCGACACCGTAGAGGCCGGGGATCGGGGCGCCGAGGTCGTCCAGCACCCGCCCGTCCTGGTCGGTGCGCGGGCCGCCTTTGGTGTCCAGGGTGCCGCCCGTGACCAAGGCGGCGTAGTACGGCCCGGAGGTGCTGATCGGCCACATGGTCGGGTTGGCCCGGCCGGGCTCGTCCTTCACCGGGCCGTTGAACACCAGCTGGATCGCGGTCTCTCCACGGGCGAAGTCTTCGTCCTTGCCCTTCGCCGCGAATGTGTTGAACCGGTCGATCGTCCCCGGCAGGTTCGCGGCGAAGTCGTCGGCGATGGTGAAGCCGCCGGTCTCGGCGGCGAGGGACGCGAGCCGCTCGCGGATCTTCGTGGTGAGTTCGTCGAGGGTCGGCGCCTCGAGCACGTGCGAGCCGTCGACGCCCGCCGGGACGATCAGGCGGCCGTACTCGTCACTGGCGGAGTGGTCCTGGCTGCGCTGGTCCCAGAGCTGGACGAGCACCAGGTTCGGGTAGCTCCCGGTGGCCGGGTCCCAGCGGAAGAACGTCCGCGCGGCCTCGTTGTAGGGCAGCTTCTCGTTGGCCACGCGCTCGCCGTGCCGGTTCACGAAGATCATCGAGTCGCCGGCCACCGAGAACATGCCGACCAGGTCGGGCCGCCCGACCTTCTCCAGCGGCACCGGGCACATCCAGGCGTGGTTCATGGTGCCGAGCTGCGTGCCCAGCGTCGAGGCGATGCGCAGGAAGTCGCCCTCGTTGGTGATCGCCGCGCACCCCGGGTAGGCCGGCACACCGAGGTGCTCGCGGCGCAACTGGTCGTCGTGGGTGAAGCCGCCGGTCGCGAAGACGACGCCTTTGCGCGCGAGCACTCGTACGGTGGTCCCGTCCGCGGTCGTGGCCTCGACCCCGGCGACGCGGTCGCCGTCGAGGACGAGCCGCTGGACCCGGTGTCCCGTGCGCACGTCGACGCCGTCGCGCTCGGCCGCTCCGGACATCTGCGCCACCGCGCACGCACCGCCGTCGGACATCGACTCCCGCGCGTCCGAGGGCACCAGCACGCGGCCGGTCGGCGCCTTGTCCTCCGGCAGCTCCGACCAGTAGTCCGGCACGTCCGGGCAATGCCGGTAGGTCAGCGCTCCGCGCTCGGCGAGCAGCTCGGCGGCGGGGCTCGCGCTCGTGTGGATGGCGCGCACCATGCCGGCTTCCCACTCCGTCAGACCGGCCGTCGGGCTGCTCGGGTCGTACCGGGTCGGCTGGGAGAGGCGCGCGACGTAGCGGAGGAAGTCCTCGAACCGGTCCTCGATGCCGAGTGCGCGCATGGGCTCGTTGTCCGGCACCCAGTACCAGAACGCGGCCTTGCGGGCCGTGCCGCCGAGCTCGGGCGCCTTCTCCAGCAGGACCACCTCGTTGCCGAGCCACCGGCTGAACAGCGCCGTGGGCAGGCCGCCCCCGCCGCCGCCCACCACGACCACATCGGTTTCGACGTCCGCGGACGTGAGGGGCGCGGGCCGGGCGCTCTCCCGGCGGGCTACGGAATCTGTCGTCATGCACTCACCTTGACGAGCCGGCGCCGCGCGCGGTTGTCTCACAATGAGACAACCGGGCCGGCCGGCCGGGTGCGGAACGCAGTCCGGTGACCACAATGGAGTGACAACGGATGGCTTACGAGATCGAAACACGGGACGGGGTCGCCCGCCTGCGTCACGCCAGGGAACTCTTCCTGACCGACCGGCGGCTGCCGGAAGACCTGCCCGCGTGGCTGTCCGCGGCGTGGCGCCGGTCGTGTTTCGCCGAGCTGGACGTCACCCGCGACCACGTGCCCGCCGTTCCCGTCTCGCTGGAGACCCCGCTGGTCCGCGCCGCGACCCCGGTGCTGGCCAAGCTCGCCGGCGACCTGGCCGGGCTCGGCGCCGCGCTGGTGCTCAGCGACCGGCACGCCCGCGTCGTCGGCTGCTGGGCCGACGAGGAAGCAGTCGGTGCCCACCTCTCCCGGATCGACACCCGCCTGGGGACTGACCTGTCGGAGCGCTCCACCGGGACCAACGGGATCAGTCACGTCCTGGACACGGGCGGCCCGTGCGTGATCGGTGGGCCCGAGCACCTTTTCGAGCTGTACCAGAACACCGTGTGCGCGGGCGCCCCCGTCACCGACCCGGTCACCCGCAAGGTCGTCGGCGCGGTCGCGGTGGTGTGCGAACTCGACGCGCCGCTGCGAGTGCTGCACGCGATCACGACCACGGCGACCGGGGCGATCGAGCGCGAGCTGGTGCACACCGCGTCGGCGCACGAACACCGCCTGCTCGAGGCCTACCTGCGAGCCGGACCCGGCCGGTACCCGATCGCCGTGCTGGACGGCCGGACCAGGCTCGTCAGCGACGCCGCCGCGGCGTTGTTGCGGCCCCGCGACATCGACACCTTGGAGTCCTACGCGATCGAGGCGGCGAGGGACGGCGCACTGCCCACGACCGAACTGATCTTGGACGACGGGGTGAAGGTCCACCTCCACCCCGCGATACCAGGTGACAGCGGGGCCGTACTGGTCGTCGTCGAGCCACCACAGCCGCGTGCGGAACGCCGGCGCGCCAGGCTTTCGCTCTTCGCGGACGCGGGGTTGTCCGGCAGTTCGCCGGCCTGGCGCTCGCTGGAGCGGTCCGTGGCGCGGGCGGGCGCCCGGCCGATGGTGCTGCTCGGCGAACCGGGGGTGGGCAAGGCCGGCGTCGCTCGAGCGGTGCTCGGCGATCCCGTCGTCCTCGACGCGGCGGACGACGACGCCTGGCTGGCGCAGGTCGGGGAGACGCTCTCGCGGCCCGCTGTGCTGTTGTGTCACGTCGAACGCCTGTGCCGGAGCCGAGCCGCCCGGCTCGCCACCCTCCTCGCGGCGGAGCATCGCGCGCGGGTGATCGCGACGTTCACCACCGGCACGCGTTCGGTCTGCGCGGAAGTGCTGCGCACCGGCTGGTCGCCGGTCGAGATCCTGGTGCCGAGCCTCCGTGAGCGGACGGCCGACATCCCCGAGCTCGCACGGCGGTTCGGCGGTGGCGTGCACCTCACGCAGGACGCGCGGGCGACCCTGCAGCGACACGACTGGCCCGGCAACCTCGCCGAGTTGAAGGCCGTGATCGTGTCGGCGCGAGCGGAGGCCGCCGGACCGACCGTCAGCGCGCGCCACCTGCCGGGACGGCTGCGCGCATCCCCAGCACACCCGCGCCTGACGGAGCTGGAAAAGGTCGAGCGGCTGGCCATCTCCGACGCGTTGCTCACGGCGAACGGCAACCGTGTGCAGGCGGCAGCACTGCTCGGCATCGGCCGCGCGACGCTGTACCGCAAGCTGCGGCGTTACGGGCTTGAGTGACCGTGATGGGCCTCCACCGGGCGCCGCTCCCGGGCCGCGGCGGGCGCTACAGACAGCCGATGAATCCGCTGGCGATCGCCGCGATGCTCCAGCCGGCGCTGTCGTAGTCGACCTGGAGGTTCTCTTCGTTGACACCACCCCTCACGCCCGGACGGCGGCCGTTCCGGCTCGGAACGGCCGACGTCCGGCAGCGGGAGCGTGGCGTCAGGCCACGACGATCTTGCCGGTGTTCTGCGGGAAGATCGGGTCGTTGTAGAAGAACTCGCCCTTCTCCGTGAAGGTGTGTTTGAAAGACTGTCCCGGCATCAGGGTGCCGCTGTCGAACTCGTACTCGAAGAACGAGACCGCGCCGTGGGCGAAAACGTTGCCCTGCGGGTTCACGAACGTGATCTCCGTGCCCACCGGGACCGTCAGGTTCTGCGGCGACATCGCCGTCTGCGCCACCGTGTTCTCCGTCGCGCCGGGAGCACCCGCCGCGGTGTCCCAGATCCGGCCCAGGGTGACCGTGTTCTTGGCTGCGGCGGCCGTGACGGCGGCCGCGCGGATCTGGTTGCGCTTCGACGGGGGAGTGGGCGCCGATGCGGGTGCCACCTTGCCGCCGAGCTTGAACGCCCACAGGTGGTCGCCCTTGGGGATGTCGGGATACGGCAGTCCGTTCCCGCCCGCGAACACCGCGAGGTACTGCTCGCCGTCGATCTCGTAGCTGATCGGGCTGGTGTGCACGCCGGCGCCGCACTGGAACCGCCACAGCTCCTTCGCGTCGGTGTCGCTCATGGCGAGGAGGTTGCCGTCGGGGCCGCCTTGGAACATGACGCCGCCGTCGGTGGTGAGAATCCCGTTGCCGTGGGCCAGGGACCACTCGCTGTCCTTGCTCCACACCAGTTTGTTGGTACGCGGGTCGACCGCCGCGAGTCCGCCGGCGAAGTACTCGCCGTACGGGCGGGCGGTGTTGACGCGGCCGCCGGTGGTGTTGGAGTAGGCGGAGTTGATGAGCCCGTAGCCGACGTACACCCAGCCGGTGTTGGGGTTGAACGAGACGTGCGACCAGTCGGCGCCGCCGCCCGCGCCGGGGAAGATGATCGTCGCGCGGTCCCAGTGCGTCGCGAACAGGCCGCCGGTCGGATAGAAGGGCACCGGGCGCGTCGAGTTGTCCAGCCGCGGCTCCTGCGGGACGAACGGGTCACCCTCGGGGAACGGCTGGGTGGGCGAGGTCTTGTGCCGTGGGTCCTGCGGAACCGGACGTTCGGTGACGCCCTGGATCGGCTTGCCGTCGGTGCGGTCGAGGATGTAGTACATCCCGACCTTGCTGCCGTAGACCACGACCTTGCGCAGCTTGCCGTCGATGCGCAGGTCGATCAGGACCGGCGCCATGACGTTGTCGTAGTCCCAGATGTCGTGGTGCACGGACTGGAAGTGCCAGCGCCGCTTCCCGGTCTTCGCGTCGATCGCGACGATCGAGTTGGCGAACAGGTTGTCGCCGCCACGCGTCGAGCCGTTGGTCCGCGGGTAGGGGTTGCCGAACGTCCAGTAGACGAGCCCCAGCTCGGGGTCGACCGCGGGGTGGATCCACGGCACGGCACCGCCGGTCTTCCAGGACTCGCCTTCCCAGGTGTCGTTGCCGAACTGGCCCGGGCCCGGGGCGGCCCAGAACGTCCAGGCGATCTTGCCGGTGGCGGCGTCGAGGGCGTACGCACGACCGCGGGCGCCGGCGGTGCTGCCCTGCATGCCCACGTAGATGAGCCCGTCGGAGTAGACGACCGCGCCGGCGAGGCTGCCGGTGGTGCCGCCGCACTGGCCGTTCGCCGGGTCGCACGGCTCGGGCGTGCCCTGGGTCGGGTCCTCGGTCAGCAACTGGGTCTTCCAGACGACCGCGCCGGTCTTCTGGTCGAGTGCGTACAGGATGTTCGCGCCCGAGGTCGAGAACACCTTGCCCTGTCCCAGGGCCACGCCGCGCATGTTGGTGGTTTCCGTGCCCAGGTTGGTCTTCCAACGAACCGCGCCGGTCCGGCCGTCGACGGCGAACACGTTCTGCTGCGTGGTCTGGACGTAGAGGACACCGTTCTGCGCGACGATCGTGCTCTGCTGGGCCCGGGAGGTGTCGCCGCCTTCGAGGTTGACGTGCCAGGCGCCGCCGAGCCGCTTCACCGTCTGCCGGTTGATCTGGTGCAGGGGCGTGTGGTTCTGGTTGCCGAGGTCCCCGCCCACCTTGGTGAAGTCCCGTCCCGGCTTGCCGAAGGCGTCAGGCTGGCGCGGGGTGTCCACCGTGGCCGCGGCGGCGGGCCGGCCCACGAGCACGGTCCCCGCCACGGCGGCTCCCGTCGCACCGGTCAGGAATTTGCGTCGATCCATCGGTTGAGCCCTCTCTTCGTTGAGGAAACGCGCGCTGCGACGAGATGATCCAGGCGGCTAATAGGTCCATCTAGTGGTACTCTTGGACCGCTCGACGGTTGAGTGTAAGACGGGACCGGGGGACCCACAAGAGTGTTCGCCTCTTGTTCGGCGCGCATCTGCCGGGGTACGGTCACGGAACGCTAGGCGGACCGATCGGACCGCTGAGCGGACCAGAGATCCGTGACTCGAAGAGGAGTGCCGGTATGCCCGCTGTTGTGGAAACCGTTGTGGCGCAAGGAGATGAGCGAGTACTCATCCCGTGGTCTGCGCCGGTCGTCGAGTGTTACGAGACACGTCCGGAGGTCACCGCGTACGCCGGCGAGAGCGAGCCGTGGCGAGCACGCTGAGCCGGGCGGAGCTGACCGACGCCCTGCTCCGCCTCGAGAAGCGCTACTGGGCCCACCACCCGTTCCACCTCCGGCTCCACGAAGGGGGGTGCACCCCGGCGGACCTGCGCCGGTGGGTCGCCAACCGCTGGTACTACCAGAAGTGCCTGCCGCAGAAGAACGCCGCGATCATCGCGGCGTGCCCGCTGCCCGAGGTCCGCCGCGTGTGGGTGGACCGCATCGTCTTCCACGACGGCGCGAACCCGGGCGAAGGTGGCATGGAACAGTGGCTGGGCCTGGCGGAAGCTGTCGGGCTGAGCAGGGCGGAGGTCCTCGACGAGCGGCACGTGCTGCCCGGCGTGCGGTTCGCCGTCGACGGGTACCTGCACTTCTGCCGCACCAAGCCGTGGATCGAAAGCGTCGCGGCCGCGTGCACGGAGCTGTTCTCGCCGGGGCACATGACCGATCGCGTGAACGCGTGGCGGGAGCACTACGACTGGATCCGGCCGGAGGGCTTCGCCTACTTCGACCGCCGGATCCCCGCGGCCCGCGAAGACAGCGCCCTGACGCTGCGCCTGGTGCTCGACCACTGCGTCACCGCGGACCAGCAGGAGGCCGCGATCCGGGCCCTGAACTTCAAGTGCGACGTGTTGTGGGCCGTGCTGGACGCGGTGGACTACGCGGGGGCGTCATGACCGTGACCGCCGAGAGCAGGCCCGGCCTGCGCCGCGGCGTGCGGCTGGAGTTCGACGCCGTCCGCGGCCGGCCGGCGCTGCTGTTCCCCGAAGGCGTGCTGCTGCTCAACAACACCGCGGCGGCCGTGCTGTCGCGGTGCGACACCCGCCGGTCGGTGGCGGAGATCGTCGAGGACCTCGCCACCGAGTACGCCGGCGTCGAGGCGGGCTCGGTGCTGCGGACGCTCGCGGACCTCGAAGACCGCGGGCTGGTGGGAGAGGCACCGGACGCCCGTCCGGCACCGAGGTTCCCGACGCCGGCAGGAGTACCGGAGCAGCGCCGCTCGCCGGTGCCCCTCGGGCTGCTCGCCGAGCTGACCTACCGCTGTCCCCTGCAGTGCACGTACTGCGCGAACCCGCTCAACCTCGCCGACTACCGGGACGAACTGGACACGGCCACCTGGCTGGACGTGATCGCCCAGGCCCGGGACCTCGGCGTCCTGCAGCTGCACCTGTCCGGCGGGGAACCCGGGCTGCGCCGCGACCTCGTCGACCTGGTCGCGGCCGCGAACCGGCTCGGCCTGTACACGAACCTCGTCACCAGCGGGATCTCCCTCAACGCGACGAGGATCAACGGGCTCGCCGAGGCCGGGCTCGACCACTTCCAGCTGTCCCTTCAAGACGCCGAAGCGGCTCCCGGGGACCGGGTCGCCGGGCGGGCGGCGCACGAACGCAAGCTCGTCGTCGCCGAGGCGGTCCGCGCCGCCGGGCTCCCGCTGACCATCAACGTCGTGCTGCACCGGGCGAACGTCGGGCACATCCCGGCGATCGCCGAGCTGGCCGACCGCTTGGGCGCGGACCGCCTGGAACTGGCCCACACCCAGTTCTACGGCTGGGCACTGCGCAACCGCGCCGCGCTCATGCCGACGCGCGAGCAGGTCGACCAGGCGGCCCGGGACGTCGCCGACGTGCGGAAGCGGTACGGGTTCGAGGTCGTGCACGTGGCCGCCGACTACTACGACCCGCGCCCGAAGCCGTGCAACTACGGCTGGGGCGCGCGGCAGCTGACCGTCACCCCCAACGGGCACGTGCTGCCCTGCCTGGCCGCGGAGACGTTGCCCGGCCTGGAGATCCCCTCGGTGCGGTCGGACTCCCTGGACCGGATCTGGCACGAGTCAAGCGCATTCCGGAAGTTCCGGGGCACGGACTGGCTGCCCGACCCGTGCACGAGCTGTGCGTTGAAGGAGATCGACTTCGGCGGCTGCCGTTGCCAGGCTTACCAGCTGACCGGCGACGCGACCGTGACCGACCCCGTCTGCGACCTGTCCGAGCACCACGACCTCGTACTGGACGGAATCGCCGAGCTGACGCCGGAACCCGCCGTACCCCGGCGGATGCCGTGAAGCTCCGCTTCCTCGGGACTGCGGCCGGCGGCGGGGCACCGCAGTGGAACTGCGGCTGCCCCGTCTGCGAAAGCGCCCGCGCCGCCGGGGTCTCGCGCACTCAGGACTGCGTCGCCGTCAGCGGGGACGGCACCGCGTGGTACCTCGTCAACGCCTCCGCGGACCTGCGCGCGCAGCTTCTGGCGACCCCGGAACTGCGTCCACCGCCGGGAACGCGGGACACCCCGGTCCGCGGAGTTCTGTTCACCAGCGCCGAACTCGACCACACCCTGGGTCTGCTCGGCCTGCGTGAGGCCGCCGCGCTGGACGTCTACGCGACCGCGTGTGTGCACGAGGCCCTGACGACCGCGTTCCCGCTCCAAGCCGTGCTGGCCGGCTACACCCGCGTCCACCGGCACGACGTCCGCGACGGCGAACCGATCGAACTGGCCGGTGGACTCCGGGTCACCGCGACCGTCCTCAGCGCCAAGCGGCCCCGGTACGCGAGCGCGTCGGCCGCGGGGAATTCGGTGTGCGCGTACCGCTTCGACGCCGACGGACGGTCCTTTGTCTACGCTCCGGGCCTCGCCATCTGGAGCCCCGAGTTCGAGAAAGCGATCGCCGGCGCCGACGTCGTCGCCCTCGACGGCACGTTCTTCACCGAAGACGAGATGGGCGCGACCCGCCCGGCGTCGGGCATGGGACACCTCGCCGTGCGCGAGCAGCTGCCGCTGATCGCGGCCCGCCCGGGTCCGCGCTTCTTGTTCACCCACCTCAACAACACGAAC
This sequence comes from Amycolatopsis sp. NPDC051371, assembly GCF_040682155.1. NCBI lineage: Bacteria > Bacillati > Actinomycetota > Actinomycetes > Pseudonocardiales > Pseudonocardiaceae > Amycolatopsis > Amycolatopsis sp. NPDC051371. The sequence goes on along the minus strand of NZ_JBFBAG010000060.1, from coordinate 34,267 downwards.
CCGCTCGTCCTCGCGGACGCACCGGAGTTGGCCGAAGTCACCGCCGCGGGTGCGGCCGTGGCCGCCGACCGCCTACTGATCGAGCTGTAGCTCGCCCTCCTCAACAGTCCCCGGGGCACCGCCGTGCCCGGAGAAAGGTCGGAACCACCATGAAGAGATCAACGACGTTGTTGACCATGTTCGGCAGCGCGGTGACCGCGGCGCTGACGACGGCCGCCATCATCGGGATGCCCGCGTCGGCACACGACGGAGGTCAGCAGGGCCCCCAGAACCTCGGCAGCCCCGACTACGGTGTCTGCCGCGGCCTCGACTCGCGGTGCTACCACAACTGGGGCAACTTCGACGTCAGCAAGGGCGTGAAGGTGCTCGTCTACTCGCGCACGGCGGGGCCGCGCCACGCGAACCTGGGCCCGGCGCTCGGCCCGGGCCTGAACCCGCCGCTGACCGCGGCGAACGTCGCGCAGAACGGGCTCATCGAACTCGGCAAGAAGAACGGCTTCGCCGTCGACTGGACCGAAGACGTCACCCAGCTGGCCAGCCCGAACACTCTGTTGAAGTACAACGCCGTCATCTTCATGAGCACCACGCGCGACGCCCTGGATGACTCGGCCCAGACGTCGTTGCGGCAGTACATCCGAGGCGGCGGCGGGTTCGTCGGCATCCACAACGCGTTCGGGACCGAGTACAACTGGCCGTGGTACGAGGGCCTGCTGGGCGGCGCGAACTACTACGACCACGGGCCCGCACAGGCCGGCGTGGTGCAGACGGTGGACCGCAACGACGTGTCGACGAAGAATCTGCCGAACCGCTGGGCGTTCACCGACGAGTGGTACAACCTGGTGCCGTTCCCGAGCAACGTCCGGTTCCTGGCGAAGGTGGACGAAAAGTCGCTCGCGAAAGGCGTGGAGGGATCGATGGGCCACCCCGGGCACGGGAACGACCACCCGGTCGCGTGGTGCCAGTACTACGACGGCGGCCGGTCGTGGGTGACCACGCTCGGCCACGAGAGCTGGGCGTTCACGAACACGTCCACTTCGGACGGTGCGGCGTACTTCCAGACGCTGATCGCGAACGGCATCAAGTCCGCGGCGGGAGCGGCTCCGTTCTGCCGTTGACCGAGACGTCCGGCCGGGAATTTCCGGCCGGACGTCACGCGTCTCAGTTCGCTGCGGAATCTCCGCAGGGCCTAGCTCTGTTTCACGATCTTGACCGACGCCAGCTCCCGACAGCCGGTGGGCAGGGCCGTGAACACGATGTCGCCTTCAGCGTTCGGTGTCGCCGTGTCGAGCGTGCCATCGCACGATGGATCGGTCAGTGTGACGACCAGCGTGAAAGCATGCCCGTTGTCGTCGGGCGTTGACGACCCGACCTGAGGGTCGAAAAAGCTCCACGCGTCGTTCGTGACCGGCACGGATTCCGCGGTGAGCAGGTAGTACTTGTGGTTGTCAGCGAAGTCGAAGATTCGCAGACGCTTCCCGTCGAGGTTCTGCGCTGTCCCTTTGAGTTGAACGCCTTTGTGTCCGATGACACCCTGCCCTGGCGTCGGATGCGTGATCGTGACTGATTCTGGTGAGGGGGATGGCGGCGGCGATGATGGCGTGCGCTGCGTCGAAGCGACGGTGGAGCTGCCGGTGTTCGCGGCCGGATCTTTCGAACTCGTGATGACCGCGGCTACGATGGTAGCGAGCGCAGCGATCACTGCAACGACAACGGCCACGACGGCTTGTGTGGAGTGGCTCTTCTTGTCCGATGTCTGGCTGCCTGAATCGTTGTCTGCGTTCACCTGGTCGTTCTCCTGGCTGTGTGCGCGGTCGGGAGGTTCGGCACTACAGTCGGTCGGCGGCTTGACTTGTTACGTGGTGAACGACGGACGTGATTGCGTCTATTTCCGGGTAGGAATTGGTCGTCCGTGAGTGGTTCTTCGCGAATCGTAGGAATCGATCGGTCCTACGCGGAACGCCCGGCCGTGCAATCCACGGCCGGGCGTTTCGCCGGAGGCCCTACAACCCGAGGTAGATCTGCCGCACCAAAGGATCGTGCGCCAGCTCGGCCGAACTCCCCGTCATCGCGATCCGCCCGTTCTCCATGACCACGCATGTCTCGGTCGCCTCGAACGTCAGCTTCGCGTTCTGCTCCACCAGCAGCAGTCCCAGCCCCGACGCCGACAGCCGCTGCAGCGTGCCGAGGATCTCCTCGACCAGCTTCGGCGACAGGCCCATCGACGGCTCGTCCAGCAGCACCAACCGCGGCTCGGACATCAGCGCACGCCCGATGGCGAGCATTTGCTGCTGGCCACCGGAAAGCGCCCCCGCCAGGCGGTGCTGCATCTCGCCGAGCACCGGGAACATCTCGTAGACCTCGGTCAGCTTCTCCCGCGTCTTGCCCTTCCACGAGCGAAGGTACGCGCCGAGCAGCAGGTTCTTCTCCACGGTCAACCCCGTGAACACGTGCCGGCCCTCGGGGACGTAGCCGATGCCGTGACGCACGATGTCCTTCGGTTTCACCTTGGTCAGGTCGCGGTCGCCGAGGCGGAGGGTCCCCACCTTGCGGGGGACCAGCCCCATCAGGGCCTTCAACGTCGACGTCTTGCCCGCGCCGTTGGCCCCGATGATGCCGAGGCAGCGGCCGGCGCCGACGGTGAACGACACGGAGTTGACCGCCTGGACCCCGCCGTAGTGCACGGCGAGGTCCTCGACGACCAGGTCGCCTGGGGTCGAGGGGTTCACGGCAGCGCCTCCGTCTCCACGGCTTCCACGACCTCGGCCGTGCTGAACGAGTCGCCGAGGTAAGCCTCGATGACCTCCGGCTGGACGGCGACCTCCGCCGGCGTGCCTTCGGCGATCACCCGGCCGCTCGCCAGCACCGTGACCCGGTCGCACAGGGACATGACCAGGCCCATGTTGTGCTCGATCAGCACCACCGTCACGCCGCTGTCGCGGATGGAGCGCACGATCTCCTGCAACTGGCCGACTTCCTGGCCGTTGAGACCTGCTGCCGGCTCGTCGAGGAGCAGCAAGCTGGGCGCGGCGGCCATCGCCCGGGCCAGTTCGACGCGGCGCTGGATGCCGTACGGCAGTGAGCGAGGGGCCGCGCCGGCGAAGTCGGTGAGGCCGAATCGCTCGAGCAACTCCGTCGCGGCGCGCCGGAGCCGGCGTTCCTGCCGCCAGATGCCGATCGGCCACACCACGTACTGCCAGGCCGAGCGCATCGGTGTGCGGTCGAGGGCGACCAGGAGGTTCTCCTCGACCGTCATCTGCCCGAACAGCCGCAGGTTCTGGAACGTCCGCGACATGCCCTGCTGGGACAGCTGGTGGGGGCGTTGCCCGATCAGCTGCCGGCCGCTGAAGCTCGCCGTGCCTCCGGTGGCCGTGTAGATGCCGCTGATCACGTTGAACAGCGTGGTCTTCCCGGAACCGTTGGGGCCGACGATGCCACGGATCTCGCCTGGCGCGACCGACAGCGTCACGCCGTCGAGGGCGCGGAGTCCCTTGAACTGCTTGGTGATCCCGGAGATCTCGAGCGAGCCCGAATCGGCTGTCTCCGTGGCCGGCTCGTAGGGGCGGAACTCCTTCAGCACGCCCGGTTTCCGATGCCGCCGTCGCTGGATCGCCGTCCGGATCCGCTGGGGGAGTCCGGCCAGGCCGGTGGGCGCGAAGACGACCATCAGCACCACGACGGACCCGTAGCCCAGCTGCGCGTAGACGGAGAAGTCGACCAGCGCCTCCCGCACCAGGGAGAGCACGACCGCGCCGATCACGCACCCGACGATGCTCTGCCGCCCGCCGATGATGACCATCGCCAGCAGCAGGAACATGTTGGCCACGCTGAACGACTCGGGCGCGATGTAGTGGATCAGCCCGGCGTACAGGACCCCGGCAGCGCCGCCGTACACGCTCGCGGTGAGGAACGCCGTCATCCGCAGCAGCGACACCGGAGCGCCGACCGCGCCCGCGGCGAGCGAGTCGTCGCGCATCGCCCGCAGCCGCCGGCCGAGCGCGGTGCGGACGAGGAACACGGCGAACCCGATGGCGAGCGCGAAGACGATCAGCTCGAAGTAGTAGTACAGGTACTCGTTGGTCAGGTCGATGCCGAACAGCGGCGGGGCCGGGATCCCGTTGATGCCCGACGCGCCGCCGGCGACCTGGGCGTTGGTGACCCAGTTGGTGAAGGCCAGCGCGAGCCCGAGGGTGACGATGCCGAGGTAGTGCGATTGGACCCGCAGGGCCGGGATGCCGACGAAGAGCCCGGCCAGGGCGGTGGCGAGCATCGCGAGCACGGCCGAGACCCAGAAACCGAGCCCGGACGCCGTCGTGAAGATGGCCAGGGCGTAGGAGCCGATGCCGAAGAAGGCGACCTGGGCGAGGTTGATCTGCCCGGCGACGCCCATCGCGAGCCCGAGGCCGACGGCCAGGAGCGCGAACACCACGGCGATGTTGACGACGTGGATGCCGTAGGTGTCCAGCCCGTAGGGCAGGAACCAGGCGGCGACGGCGATCGCGGCGACGGAGATCACCTTGATCGCGGTGGATTTGGAACCCGGCAAGGTTGCTTTTCGGGGGTTCCGGGTGGCGGAGCCCCCGGCCTGGGGCGAAGCCCCGGATGTCCCAGTGCTCATGCCCGGTTCACCGTCCGTTCGCCGAAGAACCCGGTCGGCCGGATCATGATGATGACCGTGAAGGCGAGGAACACCACCAGGTCCGAATAGCCTTGGAACTGGCCGGAGGCGTACGAGTCGAGCAGGCCGATGGCGAGTCCGCCCGCGATCGCGCCACCGATGTTGCCGAAGCCGCCGAGGATGGCCGCGGCGAACCCCTTGATGCCCAAGGTGCCCCCGAGCGTCGGACTGACGTAGAGCAGCGGCCCGACGAGCCCGCCGGCGAGGGCGGCGAGACCCGCGCCGATCGCGAACGCGATGGCGTTGCTGCGCCCGACGTGGATGCCGACCGCCGTCGCGGCCTCGTGGTCCATGGCCACCGCCTGCATCGCGGCGCCCCGCTTGGTGCGCTGGAGGAACAGCAGGAGCAGCACGGTCGCGACGGCCGCGATGCCCAGCACCACGAGGTTGTAGGTGCGGACGCGCACACCGAACAGGTCCAGGGGCCCCGTTTCCACGGGCGTCGGGACCGCGTGCCCGGTGGCTCCCCAGATGATCGTGGCCAGCGACTCCAGCACCACGCCGAAGCCGATCGTGCCGATCAGCATGAGGTCGAAGTCCTTGTTCTCCAAGGGCCGCAGGACACGCTCCATGACCAGCGCGATGAGCCCGGTCACCACCATCGCGACCACGATCGCGAGGATGAACGGAAGCCGTGACGACATGTAGAACGTCGAGGCCGCGTAAGCGCCGACCATGACCACCTGGCCGTGGGCGAAGTTCACCAGGCCCATGGTGCGGTAGACGATCGAGAAGCCCATCGCGACGAGGGCGTAGACGGCACCGAAACTGAGCCCGCCGACGAGGGTCTGGAGCAGAACTTGCATGGGGGTCCTTTCACCGGCGGGGGCCGCGCGGAACCGCGCGGTGGCCGTGCCGGGCATCGCCTCGGCGAGGCCGACGAAGTCGACGCTCAACGACGACCGCGGTCCC